>JBBRWC010000117.1:0-12748 GCA_038246255.1 Planctomycetota bacterium | reverse complement strand
GGGAACTGCCGTGCTGGGAACTGCCGTGCTGGGAACTGCCGTGCTGGGAACTGCGGTGCATTCGCAAACCCCCTAGCCACGCAGCGGGCGCGGACCACAAGCATCTTTGGCTCTCCATCGTTTCCGCTCCGTGTACCCCGGGTCAACGGATTCCCACGCCAGACCCGCCGCGGTCCGGGGAGGTTGTCGCCTTCGTGTGGGCCCCGGTGCGGCTTGGGCCGACGCGCCGGGGCGCTTTGCCCGTCTCCGCCGCACCAAAACTCTCCGGTCACTCGTAGCGGCGGCGCAGCGCGAGGCTGCGCGCGCCCGGACCGGCGGTGGACTGGCCCGCGAGGGTCAGTTCCCCCGAACCCGCGGCGTCGAAGCTGTAGAAGCGCACTTCACCCGTGCCCTGCACGGACGCAAACAGCCGCGTGCCTGCGCCGTTCACCGCGAGGCCGCGCAGGGTGACCCCGACAAAGACCGGCCCCGATAGCAGCACGGGGGTCCCGTCCGCGACGCCGTCCGCGGGGTCCAGGTTGATCGCAAAACGCTCGATCGTCCCCAACCCTTCGGTCGCGACAAACAGGAAGCGTCCGAGGGGTTCGAACACGAGGTTGTTGGGGTTCGAACCGAGGGCGATGTCGACGGCGACGAGCGGTGCGAGGGCGCCTGTCGCGGCGTCGACGGTGTAGGCGGAGAGGCTGCCCGAACTGCGGTTCGCGGCGTATGCAAAGCGCCCGCTCGGGTGGAACGCCACCGCGAACGGCGACACTCCAGTGGGGACAGTGGGGGGTGCGAGCGGCGCGAGCGTGCCCGTCGCCGGGTCGATTCGAAAACCGCGCAGCACGTTGTCGAAGCGCTCCCCGACCACCGCGATCTGACCTGTCGGATCGACCGCCACGCTCGATGCGTTGGCGCCGGTCGCCGCGGTGCTGACAGCGCTCGGATCGCCCGCGGCGCAGAGGCTATAGGTCGTGATGTCGCCCGGGTCGGCGAAGCGCACGGCAAACAGGAAGCGCCCCGCGGGGTCGACTTCGACCGCTCGAACGGACCCGCTTCCACCGGCGACGTCGCCGATCTCGAACAACGCCGGAGCGCCGAGGGCCCCACCGGTGCCGATCGGATAAACCCGCAGGTCCGCGCCACCGGGGTCCGACTGGTCGGCGACGTAAACGCGGTCGAGCCGCGGGTGCGCGCGCACGACGTTCGGGGCGGCGCCGCCGTCGACCGTCGCCGGCGCAAGGGCCGTGAGTTGGTCGACCGCAGCATCGAAGTCGAACTGGGAGAGTTCTCCCACGTCGAAGTTGGCGCTGTAGAGCGCCGTGTCCTCGATCGCGAGGGGGGCCGCACTTCCCAAGAGCGCGAGCGCGCGTGCGCCCGGGCGAATACGAACGCGGCCGAGCGGGGATCCGCCGGCGGTGGGTGTGGTCAGGTTGCCCGACACGTCCTGGAACACGGTGGCGAGCTCCGACGACCCGGTGTAAACGACGAACGCGGTGCTGTTGTCCGCCGCGAGCGCGATCGTCGCGGGTGCGGGGCCCGTTTGGCCGGTCGTTTGAGGCGCAAAGAGCTCGCCGGTTTGCGGGTTCATTCCGGCGCGCGCGACAAACCCGAACCCCGTCACGGTGACGTACACCACCGGGAAAATGCCCGCCTGGCGCGTCGCCAAACCGTCGGGAAGGGACCCGCCGCCGAAATTTCCCGTGTTGACGAGGGCGAGCGCTCCACCCGCATCCACCGCGATCGACGACAGGCTCCCGCCCGCCGTGTTCGCGCACACGAGGTAGGTCTGCCCCGTGTTGCCAGCAACACGAACCAGCGACCGCGGTCCCGCGCCCACGGCGACGATGTTTGCGCCCGCGGACACCGGCAAACCGGCGCCGGAGAGCGCAAAGGACACGACGGAGTTCGATCCGTTCAGCGTGGCAAATAAACGGTCGCCGGCGGACGAGAGCACGAGTTCGCGTGGACCCTGGGCGCCGCTACCCGTGCCTACGACGGAGACGGGGCTCCCCGCGATCTCGCTCAGCGTGCCCTGCGCGGACACGTTGAACGCCGCGATGAAGTCGCTCGATTCCAGGGTTACGTAGAGCCGCGCGCCGTCGGCGGACGTGGCGAGGCCGCGCGGTCCCGAGCCGGGCGGCAGGTCGAATGGCGAGCCCGGTACGGCCACAGCATGGCCGTCGCTCGGCGCGATCGAGAACACGGAAACCGAGGGTGTCGCGGCGCTCAAACAAAACAGCCGCGTGCCATCGGGGCTGAGGGCGAGCGCGCGCGGGCCCGCGGGCACGGGCACATAACCCAGGTGCCGCGACGAGCCCCGCACGGGGTCGATCCCGAGGCGCGACACGGTGCCGTCGTCTTCGTTCGCCACGAACAGGAAGCGCGGGACGATGCCCGCGCCCGGGCCGGGCTCGACGACGGTGATGTCGAGGCCAAACGTCGTTTCGTCGCCGAGACAATTCGAGGCGCGGACGGTGAAGGTTGTAGTGCCGACGGCCGCTTGCGGTGTGCCGCTGAGGATGCCCGTTTGCGGATCGATCTGCAGGCCGCTGGGCAGCGTCGGCGTCACGTCGTAGGCGCTTGCGACGCCGTCGAGGATCGGCGCGTTCGGGACGATCGCCGTGCCCGCGTTGTAGGTGGGTGCGGGGGCGTCGTAGGTCAGGTTCGCGGGCGGCGCGGGGAGCAGCACTTCGACGAGGATTTCGGCGCTGGCCGATCCGCCCGGCCCACTTGCCGTCACCGTGTGCAGGGTTGGCGACGCACCGGCGGTCGGGGTGCCAGCGATCGCCCCATCCGTCGGCGAGATCGCAAGTCCGCTCGGGAGCGGCGGCGTGATGCTCCAGCTCTGCACGAAGCCGGCGAACGTCGGGCTGTTCGGGCCCGCGGCAACGCAGGCGGTGTAGACCGGCGCCGCCTCGGCGTACACGACGTTTCCGGGAGGGTCCGTGATGATGAACGAGCCCGACCCCGAGCCGCAGCCCGCAAACGCCCACGCGGCGAGCCCGGCGGCGAGCGCAAGCCTCGTCCTGCTGTGTGTTGCCCAGCTGTGAGTCGCCGTGGCGTGTGTCGCTGCGCGGTCGGTCATCGTGAAGATCCCGGCGGCCCCTGGCCTTGGCCTCCGCCCGCAGGATACGGCTTTGGGGCGCCGTGGCCGCAGGTTCAATCGAAGACGACGCGCGGGGCGATCCCGCGGGGCTGGGCGCCCCCGGCGGAGATCTGCTGCACGGGCGCAAGGTCGCCGGTCACCGAGTCGATGCGCAGGACGGAGAGGACACCCACCGCGCGGTGGGCCACAAACAGGTAGCGCCCGGACGCGTCGATCGCAGCGTTGCGCGGGTCGTTCGCGACCGCCACGTCCCCGAGGGCCGTCAACGCGCCCGTTTGGGGGTCGATCGCAAAGCGCGAAACGCTCGCCGACGTGGAGTTGGCGGTGAACAGGAACCGTCCGTTCGGCGTGACGGCCAGTTCAAACGGTGCGGTGCCCGTCGGTAAGGTGGCCGGGGCGAGCGGGAGGAGCGCGCCGGTGTTCGCGTCGATCGTGTACTGCTGGATCGTGGCGGCGCCGTTGTTCACCGCGTACGCAAAACGGCCGCTGGGCTCGACGGCGACGTCGAACACACCGTTCCCTGCTGCGGACGTGCCGATCGAGCTGAGTGCACCGCTCGGACCGTCGATCCGGTAGGCATGGACCCGCGCCGCGAAGCTCTCCGCGACGTAGGCAAAGCGCCCGGTCGGATCGACGGCGATGCCCCGCGGGAAGGAGTTGGGTGTGCCCGACGCCGCGGCGAGGGGAGTCACTTGACCACTTTGGGGATCGACCGCGTAGGCCTGCACCGAGGCGGTGGCAAACAGCGGTACGAACGCGAAGCGCCCCGACGGTTCGAACGCAAGGTCGAAGGGCGCGCCGCTGCTCGCCGTCGGCGAACCCAACGCGGTGATCGCGCCGTTGCCTTCGTTCAATGCGAGGCGCGTGAGGGATTGGCCGGTGAAGTTCGCCGAGAGCGCGAGGGGCTGCGACGGGTGCAGTGCGACCGAGACCGGCCCGGGTGCGGTGTCGGCCACCGCGTTGGCGAGGCCGGTCAAAAGGCCCGTGTCGTTGTCGAGGGCGAACCCGCGCACCTCCGCGGCGCCCTCGAGCGCGACGTAGATCTGGGGGGTGCGCGGTGCGATCGGGGCGCCGTAACCCGGCACGGCGAGGTCCGCCGACGAGCCGCGGGTGCGCACCTCGCCCGCGGGAGTGAGGGCTCCCGTCGCCGGATGGATGGAAAAGATCCGCACGGCGGCGTCCGCGGGCGCCAGCGCGAAAAGGAAGTCGCCGGTCGGGTCCACGCGCACCTGGGTGGCTCCACCCGGACATGCCACCGAACCCGGATTCAGCGCATTCGGCACGCCGACCGACGAGAGGCGGAATTGGTGGATCTGGCCGAGCGCGCTGTCGGCAACGTAGAGGTGCGATCCGTTGGGGCTGAGGGTTGCGCCGGTCGGCTGGGCTCCCGCGGGCAATGCGGGGCTCGCGAAGGCGCTCAGTAGACCCGTCAGGGGGTCGACGGAGTGCGCCACGAGGTCGCCAAGAGCGCCGGTTGAGTACGCGAACGCACCGTTCGGCGCGAACACGAGCGCGGTCGGGGACGGCGGGAGTGCGACGGCGCCCATGGGCACGAGGCGCCCCGACGACGGCTCGATCTGGCACAGGAACGCGCCGGAGCTGTCGCCCCCCAGGGCGTAGAGGTGCTTGCCGTCGGGGGTCAGCGCGAGGCCGGTCACCCGCGAGTTGAGCGGCAGAGCGGGCGGGACGAGCGGCGTGAGCGTGCCGCTCGCGGAGTCGATCGCGAACTGGGAGACGGACTTGGCGCCGGCATTCGCGGCGTAGAGGAATCGGCCGGTTGGCTCCGCCAGCACCGCTAGCGGAATGTCGCCCGCAGGCGTGGGAGCGAGCGGTGTGAGCGCCCCCTGCGCGAGGTCGACTTCGAGCGGCACGATGTCGTTGCTCTCCGCGCGCGCTGCAAACACCCAGCGCCCGCTCGGGTGCGCCGCGACCGCGCGCGGCTGACCGCCGAGCGCCGCGAACGCACGCTGGCGAAGGGCGCCCGTCGTCGGATCCACGGTGAAGCTCGAAACGCTGCCCTCAAGGGGATCCGCGCTGAACGCAAAGCGGCCGAACGCGGGCGCTCCGTCCTTGAGGTGGACGACGAGCAGGTTCGAAAGCTGGAGATCCTGGACGCCCCCCGGCGGCGCGAGGCCGAGCGCCTGCGCGAACAGGTTCAGTCCTACCAGCGAAGGTGTCGCCGGAACCGGCAGCGTCCACTGGTGGGTGCCGTCGCCCGGGATCGCAATGAGGGCGGGGCCAGCGCCGACAAAGAGCGTTCCTAGTGTGCCGAGCGGCAGTCCACCGGGGATCGCGGCGGTGTCGATCAGCAGGGTGTCCGCCGGGCCGGGGGGCGCGATCGAACCCGAGAGTTGGAACACGAGCGGCTGCCCGATCCGGCTCACGGAGATGAGGGAAAGCTGCGGCGCGGCGGCGGCGAGAACAAGGCAGAGGAACATGGTCGCGGCGGCGTGGTTGGGGGCGGCGCGGCGCCGGGAGCCTGTGTGGAACGCAGGGCGTGGGGAGCGACGCGGCGGCGACGCGGCGGACGTGGGGCGGGGCCGCGGGGACACTCCTGTGCGGAGCGGTTTGGGACCCCCAATCCTAGATCGCTCCGGGCGGATGGGTCGGGTGGGCCCCGGGAATAGCGGCGCGCGGCCCGTGGCGGGGCGCTTGGGCCCGTCGGGTGGTCCCGAAGCTTTGAACGGGCTCTCGCCAGGCCTTGGGTGGCTGGGCGGGCCCGCGTCAGCCGAGGCCCATCGCGTCGACGCCGTCCTCGTCGAATCCAAGGGCGTGGGCCAGCTCGTGGTAGAGCGTCACGCGGATTTCGTGTTCGAGCTCCGCCGGGTCGAAACTCGCGCGCTCCAGGTTGCGCTGGAAGAGGTAAATCGCCGCGGGAGCTTCACCTGAACTTTCGACGGAGCGCTCGAGCCGCGATGCGCCGACAAAGAGCCCGAGGGCACCGGCGGGAGTGTCGTAAGGCGCGCGCGCGGCGAGCTCCGCCCGGGGCACGGGGTCGATCAGCACCGGGATGGCCGCGAGCCCAGCCTGAAACGGGGGCGGCAGGTCGAGCGCCGCCCGCGCGACCACCTTCTCGAACGCGGCGGGCGTGAGGTGGTGGGGCTCGGGAAACGTTTCGGGGTTGAGTTCCGCGGCCACGCTCTGCCAGCGGTCCGCTTCCGCTTCGCGGCCGGCGAGGTCGCACAGCAGCGCGAGACGCTCGCAGGCGGGCGCGAACTCGGGATCGCACGCGTGCACCGCGCGGTAGGCGCGCTCCGCATCCACGAGCCGCCAACCGGCGAGCGCGCACTCCCCGAGCGCCCACAACAGGTCGGGGTCGTTCGGGTCGAGCTCTTCACGCGCCCGTGCGAGCGCCGCTTCGGCGCGGGTTGGCTCGCCAAGGTCCAACCACGCGAGCGCCGCAACGGGTCCGCTGTGTGGCGAGCGGATCTCCTTCTTCACGAGCGCATCGAGGTGCGCCAACGCTCCGCGTGGATCGCCCGCTTCAAGGGCGGCCCACGCCGCGTCCACTTCGCCGAATGTCACCCCGCTCCCTTGGTAGCCCGTGCCAAATTCACGCGCCGGGGGGGAAAACCAGGACCGGGACCCGCGCGTGGCGCACCACCGATTCCGCCACACTGCCGAGCACGAGCCGGCGCAGGCCGGTGCGACCGTGGCTTGAGAGCGCGATCATGTCGACCCCCTGCTGTGTCGCGACTTCGGCGATCGTCTCCGCGGCGTTCGTGCTCGGGACGACCAGGGTTTCAACCTCCAATCCGGTGAGCGCGGCGCGCTCCTTCTCGAGTGCTTCCTTGGCGCCCTGCACCATCGCACCGCGGTCCATCGAAGGCACGGGCCCCGCGAGCGGTGCGCCGTAGGGCACGATCGGCACGTCCTCGACGACGTGCAGAAGGAGAATGCGTGCGCCCGACTCGCGCGCGAGCGCCATCACCGGCCCGAAAGCCCGGCGCGACTCGGCCGACAAGTCGCTCGTCAACAGGATCTTGGCAAGCTTCATGGGTGCGGGCTCCGCAGGGCAATTGAGGGTGGGGGTGAGTCGAAGAGTTGGGCGCAGCGCGTCGAGGCTCGACGAAGGCGGGCCGCAGCGAGGCCAGCGCGACACCTGCGCGAATCCTTCGCGGGGCCTCCGCGGGGCCTCCGCGGGGTCTCCGCGAGGCCATCGTGGGCAAGTGCCCGGTTCTCGGCAAGCACTCGTCGCGCAACGGCACTTGCGCAGGCGTTGAAAACAGGTAAAGATTTTGGCGTCGGTGACGCGACCGCGCCTGGCAACTGCCCCCGTGGGCAAAAGCCCCGGCGGGGTCCCGTGACCGCACGGCTACCCGCCGGGTGGGCACCAAAACCCCGGCGATCAACCCACCGGGCCGCCCGGAATCAGCTCGAACCATCGGAATCCTTCGTCCATGACTCGAATGAGCGTGTTGGCTTGCGGACTCCTGTTGGCGATTTTCGCCGCTCCTGCTCCTGCGCGGTCGTCCGCACCCGAAGAAGTTTTTCAGCCCAACATCCTGGTCCTCGTCGTCGACGACGTGGGCGTGGATTTTCTAGCGCCCTGGGGCTTCGGGACGGACCTGCCCTACACGCCCAACATCGACGCGCTCAGCGCGGGGGGCGTGCGCTTCACGGACGCGTGGGCGATGCCCCTGTGCACGCCGACCCGCGCCGCATTGCAGACCGGCCGACACGGCTTCCGCACCGGTGTCGGCACACTTGTCAGCGCGAGCTTTGCGCTCGAGCTCGCCGAGACCACGTTGCCAGAAATGCTCGACATTGGCACCGGATACGCCTACGCCCACGGGTGTTTTGGCAAATGGCACCTTGGCAATCCGTCCGTCGGGGGACCGCTTGCACCCAACCTCGCCGGTTATTCGCACTTCGAGGGCACGGTCCACAACTTCGTCCTGCCCGACACGTTCTACGACTGGGCGAAGGTCGAAAACGGCGTGACAAAACCCTGTTCGGGGTACGCGACGAGCGCCGTCGTCAACGACACGTTGGGCTGGATCGGCGCGCAATCGTCGCCGTGGTTCGCGATGGTCAACTTCCACGCGCCCCATTGGCCGTGGCACACACCGCCCGCGCACCTGTACTCGACGTCCCTCGCCCACGCACCCCCGCCGAACATCGATCCGCGGCCCTACGCCAAAGCAATGATGGAGGCCGTGGACGCCGAGATCGGGCGCCTGTTCGCCGCGCTCGGCAGCAGCTTCGAGGACACCTTAGTCGTCCTGCTCGCGGACAACGGCACCGACGGTCTCGTCGTCAAACCGCCGTTCCTGCCGTGGAAAGCCAAGGCGACCATCTTCGAACCCGGTATCCGCGTGCCGCTCATCGTGAGTGGACCGGGTGTCACGCCGGGTGTCTGCGCTGCACTCGTGCACGTGGTCGACGTGTTCCCGACCGTGGCGGAGGCGGCGCGCGTGAACCTCGGGCTCTCCCTGCCCGACCTCAAAATCGACGGCATCTCCCTGTGGCCGTACCTCGAAAACCCCGCTGCTCCCTCGCAGCGCAAGCTGCTGTACACGGAGCAGTTCTGGCCCAACGGCCACAACCCGCCGTCGAACTTCGACCGCACGATACGCGACGAGCGCTTCAAGTACGTCTGGAGCACGGTCTACGGGCAGGTGCTCTTCGACCTGAAGTTCGATCCCTTCGAGACGGTCAACCTCTTCGACCAGCCACCCCTCGACCCGGTGGCAAAACGCGCGTTCCGCAAGCTCAAGAAGGGTCTTTTGGACCTCTTGAGCGACGGTTGACCTTGGGTGCGCGGCGCGCGGCCGGGCTCGCGAAGCTGCAGATGGGACACACGTCGGGGTCGTGGCCGCGCGCAGGGCAATGCTCGCGGCCGAAGTAGATGATCGCAAGGTGCAGGTGGCCCCAGCACTCTTGCGGGAAGTGGCGTTTGAGGTCGCGCTCGGTGCGCTCCACGTTCGCGCCGCTCGAAAGTCCCCAGCGGTAGGCCAAGCGGTGGATGTGGGTGTCGACGGGGAACGCCGGGACCCCAAACGCCTGGGCCATCACGACGCTGGCGGTTTTGTGGCCGACACCGGGAAGTGCTTCGAGGGCTGCCCAATCCGCGGGCACTTTGCTTCCGTGCTCGTCAACGAGGATGCGCGAAAGCTCCGCGATCGCCTTGGATTTTTGCGGCGACAACCCGCAGGGTCGGATGATTGCGCGGATCTCGTCGACGGGCACCTTTGCCATCGCGGCGGGGGTGCGCGCGCGCGCGAACAGGGTCGGCGTGACCAGGTTCACACGCGCATCGGTGCATTGGGCGGACAGCAGCACCGCGATCAGCAGTGTGTACGGATCGCCGTGGTCGAGGGGAATCGGCACGCTCGGGTAAAGCGCTTCCAGCGTCGCGCGGATGCGCGCCGCCTTTTCGGCAAGCTTCACGGACGTGCACCCTTCGCCGTTCCCACGCGCTCCAGTCTAATGGGACCGATGAAGCCGATCGACGAGCGAATCGCGGAGTTCCTGTCGGGCAGCGTCTTTGCCGTCGCGGGCGCCAGCAGTCGCCGCCACAAGTACGGCAACATGGTGCTGCGCTGTTACCTCGAAAACGGACGGCGCGCGTTTGCCATCAACCCGCTGGAGGATGTCATCGAGGGTCAGCCCGCGTTCAAGAGGCTGGCGGATCTGCCCGAGCGAGTGCATGGACTTTCCATCATCACGCCGCCCGCGGTGACGCTGCAACTCGTCGAGGACGCGGCCAAGCTCGGGATCCATCGGTTGTGGATGCAGCCGGGCGCCGAGAGCCGGGAAGCGCTGAAGCTCGCCGACGAGCTCGGGCTCGACGTCATCGCCGGCGGGCCGTGCCTACTCGTGGTGCTGGGTTTCCGCGGCTGACGGGGGAGCGCCTTCGCGACGCTCCCCCTTCTTTCAACGCGGCGGAGGTGCGGCCTCACGCACCGCGGCGCCGCGGCGTTCGTCCAGCACCATGATGGCGAAGCGCTGGATGTCGCCGCGCGGGCCCGACACCGACGCGTAGTCGAACCGCCCGAGAACATCGGTGTAACCGTCCTTGTGGAACAGCACTTTACCGGTGCTCGAGCGCGAATACACCTTCACGTACACCGCGGCCGCGGGCCGCGTTCCCTCGCGAACGACGAGACGGCCACTTTGCTCCGCCACGTCCACTGCCAGCGCGGACGGCTGGTGCAGCGCGCGCCGCACGATCCCTCCGCCCCGCGCTTCCACGATCAACGATGTCGCGGCGAGTTCCGCGGGGATGACCAGATCGGCGCGCGACCGTTCGCCGGTCCCCGCGACACGCAGGGAAGCGTGCGGCCGCACATGGCCCGTCCCCTGCCCGCCGGTGCCACCGAACGGGTCCGCGGAAAACTGGAACTCGAGGTCGATGGAATAAAAGTTCACCTCGATGTCGCGGAGGCCGGCGTGGGTGAGCGCGACGTCACCCTGGTTCAGCTCGAGCTCGAGCACCGGCACACCCGCGCTCGAACCCGCGTCACGGACATCGACGAACGCGCCGGTGTCCGCGGCCGCGGCCACTTCCAGAACACCGCGGAAGAGTTCACGCCAGCGCTCGACCGGGTGATCCTCATGGGGTTGCGCCAAACGCTTGGCGCCCGCCACGTCGCCGGTGAAGAACGCCGCATGCGCCAGCATGTAGTCGTGCTGCAGCGCCGTCGTGACGGACCCACGCTCCACACGCCCCAACTGTCCGAGCGCGTCGTGGATCCGCTCCTCGAGCAAAAGGTGGTAGCTGAGTTCGAGGCGATCCCGGGGGTCGAGCGCGGGTTTGAGCTCCCAGATCCGCTGGAGCTCGACGTACCGCGCTTCGAGTTGTGCATCGCGCACACCCCGCACGCCCGCGTCGGGGTGCGCGCGGGAGTTCACGCGCGGCGCAAACTCCTCGAACTCGATGGCCTGGTCCACGAAGGGATCCACGACGAGGAGTTCCGACTCCACGTACGGCCCCAGTTCCTGGCTGAAACGTGTGCGCGCGAGGTATTCGGCGGTAGCGCGCGGATCGCGATGCTGCAGCGCGTACCCCCACAGTTCGTGGTGGTACACAAAACGCGAGCGCAGGATGTCGAGGCTTGCCGCAAAGAACTCCGGCTTACGCATGCGCCATGCGAGGACGCCGAGATCGACGGAGGCAAGGTCGCGCTCCGCCAACGCGGTCAACACGGCCTGCTCGCTTCCCTTTGCCGCGATCTCGGGGAAGGAATCCGCGTCACCCGACGGCGCGGTCGCAAGCACCGTGAGTCCCGTGGGCTCGAGGCGGAGCGCACCCCCACCTTCGACCCGCACCTGAGCGGGGCTGTGGGCAAACACACCCGCCAGCGGGAAGTAAAACAGCGCTTCGATCGGGCGTGTGCTCCACGCAGCAAACGCGAGCGGCCGCGAGCGGGTTGCGCCTTCGCCGTCGAGCGCGATCGACCCCGCGGGCAGTTGCACGAGAACCTCCGCGTCGACGGGGTTCGGTGTCGGGTTCGTGACCACGATCCGCAATCGATAAACCTCGCCCGCCACCAGCACCGTCGGGCCGTTGTCCGATGTTCTGTCGGCGTCTTGCCACGGCTCGATCTGCGCGGCAACGAGAAGCGGCGGGGTGGTGTCGCTCTCTGGCATCGCGTCGATGCGCCGATCGAGCAACACGAAGTCCATGCGCGCCCGCGCGCCGTCCCCTTCGCGTTCGATGGCGGGGCCGTCGACGGTTGCAAAATCACTGACGGCGAGCGCGAGCAGGACCTCGGCCGTGGAACCCGTCGCCTCGAGGATGTGCGGCGACAGGAAGGGCGCGTTGCGCTCGCGCAGGGCGTAGTCGCGCCAAAAACGCAGTCCCGAGGCCGGGGGGCTGCCGCTCTCGAGCGGCGTGCGCCACCAGTGGGTTTCCACGTAGCGGCGGGTTGCCCCGACATCGCGCGCTAGCCCACGCACGGACGCGCGGCGCCGCGCGTCGAGCCCCATCTCGGTGGTGGCGTTGGCCGGGTTGTCGAAGGGCATCGAGTCCGTGATGACCGGGTCGACGATTTCGGACTCGGAGACTATGCCGCCCAACGTCGTGGGACCTTGACCCGTCACAGGGCCCGTGGACGGCGCCACGCGCCGCGGGAGAGAAGCAATGCGCGCCGATTGTCCGTGGCCCAGGAAGAAGTTCCCGTCATCCGTCATGGCGGCGTCCCCGCCACTCCCTGCCGCGCCGAGCAACGCCGACTCGAAGCGCCAGCGCAAATCCGCGTGGTCGAGGGTTCCGCGCGCGAGGGCGTGGTCGATCTCGCGTGCCATGCGTGTCCCCGGCTCGCCCAGGCGTTCGAGCAGCAGCACCTGTTCGGCGGTGTTGAGCTTTCCAAAGCGACCCGTGTCGAGCCAAGGACGCACGTCGCCATCGAGCAGCCATTCGTCGAGGAACGTGCGCTCACCCTTGTTCGACAGGTAAGGCCGCACGATGCCGTCGAAAAACGGACGGTCCTTCATCCGCAGGAACACGTGCAGCTCGTGGCACGCAAACTCGTCGTAGAGCACGAGCTTTTGGTCCTGCGTCAGACCGTGCCAACGCGCCAGGAAGTCGAACTTGCGAAGCTCGGGACCGTCGTGGAGTGTCAGGAAGGTCGCGAACATCGCGCCGAGGTTCGCGATCGGGCGACGTTCGACCGTTCCGTGGGCCGGCGCTTCGATCAGCTCCCCCGCGCG
>JBBRWC010000116.1:0-12762 GCA_038246255.1 Planctomycetota bacterium | reverse complement strand
CTGCACGAGCTGGACGATCCTGTACGCGCCATACACATTATCCGCGGCGAGGGCGCTCACACCCATTGAGCCTTTACTACGCGTTCAACCTGTTCCTGTGGGCGATCCTCGCAACCGCGCTGGCGGGGATCGTTGCGCCGCTGCTAGGCGCGCACCTTTTGCTGCGGCGGACGGGGCTCTACGGGCTCGTTCTGCCGCAGTTCGCGAGTGCTGGCGTGGCGCTCGGGTACGCGCTCTTGCCCTGGTGGGTTGCGCGTGTGGGTTTAGGCGGGCTCAGCCTCGAGGAAGCGCTCGCCGATCCCCACGCGGTGTCGAATCTCCTGCTTGGATTTGCTGCGCTCACCACGGGGCTCGGGCTCGGATTCCAAGCGCTATTCGCGCGCGCGCGCGCCACCGAAAGCGCCCGGGCGGCGGCCGCGTTTGCGGTGGCGGGTGCGGCGACACTCTTGCTCGCGGAGCGTTCGCCTCTTGGTGCCGAGTACGTCGATTCCCTGCTGCGCGGCGAAGTCCTCGCGGTCGGGGTGCACGAGTTCGAAATCATCGCCGCCGCATTCGGTCTCGCCCTCGTGCTCCTCCTGCGCTTCCAAAACGCCCTTTTGCTGGGTGGATTTGATCCCGACACGGCGCGGGTTTTGGGCCTGGGCACACGCCGCACCGACGCGCTGTTGTTGATCATCACCGGTCTCGTCGTCGCGACGGGAACCGTCATCGTGGGGCCGATGGTGCTCTTCAGCCTGCTGGTCATCCCGCCGCTTGGCGCTCGCGCGCTGGCCCGGTCCCAACGCGGCTTTTTCGCGTGGACAACGGTGCTCGGTCTGCTGTCGGCGGCGTGCGGACTCGCGCTGTCGTTCGGACTCGATCTTCCGCTTGGTCCCGCGGTCGCGGTGGGGTCGGCATCGGTGAGCGCGGCCGGTTGGCTTGCGAGTCGGCGGCCTCGATCCGCGGGCCATCCTCTGCCGCCGCGCTCCGTACAACAACGAGCGGTTCGTTGAACGGGAGCGCGCGCGCGGCTTCGAGGCCGTAGGTCGGCAGGCAACCCACCTTGGTGATTTCGGCGCAAATCGCGGACCGCGCGCTTGGACAGGTATCCCAGGATCGGGGTTCGCCGCGGAATGCGTGGCGCCGATTTTTAGGCCCCGTGTTCGGACCCTTTTTGATGCATGTTCCGCGGCCCAAGAGAAGTACATGGAGAACACCGGCGGCGTTGCGGGGCAGGGTTACCTCGTCGTAGGGGCGAGCGGCGGGATCGGCGCGGTGCTCGTCGAGCGCCTTGCGGCGGCGGGGGCGCGGGTTTTCCTTGCGGCCCGGGACGCGGGGCGGCTTGCGGCGCTCGGGGAGCGGCTGGGCGCGCCACACGCCGCCTTCGATGCCCGCGACGCGGACGCGTTCGACGGGGCGACCGACCGGGCGGCCGCGGAACTCGGCCGGCTCGACGGCATCGTTTGCCTCGCGGGTTCGATCCTGCTCAAGCCCGCGCACCTCACCAAACCCGCCGAATGGCGCGAAACGATCGCGCAGAACCTTGACACGGCGTTCAACGCCACGCGCGCCGCCGGTCGCGTGCTGACGAAGGAGGGTGGAGCGCTCGTCCTGATGTCCTCCGCGGCCGGACGCACCGGACTTGCGAACCACGAGGCCATCGCCGCGGCCAAAGCGGGCGTGATCGGACTCGCACGCTCCGCCGCCGCGACCTACGCGCCGCGGGGTCTGCGGGTGAACGTTGTGGCGCCGGGGCTCGTCGACACCCCGCTCGCGGCGCGCATCCTCGCCAATCCGGCGTCGCGGGAGGCCTCGCGCGCCATGCACCCCCTTGGCCGCATCGGGCGGCCCGAGGACGTCGCCTCCGCGATCCTGTGGCTCCTGGATCCCGCGCAGGGCTGGGTCACGGGCGAGGTTCTGGGCGTGGACGGCGGCCTCGGCAACGCGCGGGCGCGGTAGGGTGCACAGGATGGGGGACGTGCTGTTCGAGCCTGTGTTGGATCTTCCGGTTTCGCGTGAGCAGGCTTTTGCTTGGCATGCGCGTGAGGGTGCGTTCGAGCGCTTGACGCCGCCCTTCGAGCCCGTGCGTGTGGAGGCCCGGTCGGGCCGCGGCATCGAAGTGGGCGCGACAGTGAGGCTGCGCACCGGCACTCCGCCGTTTGCGCTCACGTGGCTCGCGGAACACACGGTGTTCGAACCGCCGGCGCTGTTCGTCGACGAGCAGCGCAAAGGCCCGTTCGCGCTCTGGCGCCACAGCCACCGGTTCGAAGCGCAGGGCGCGGCTGCGTCGCGCCTCGTCGATTCGATCGAATACCGCTTGCCGGGCGCGCCGCTCGGGGGCTTTTTCGCGGGGGCGTTTGTGCGGCGCAAGCTCAAGCGTTTGTTCGAATGGCGCCATCGGACGACGCTGCTCGACCTCGTCGCCCACGCGCGCGCGGCGGAGTTGCTGGCGGAGCGCGACAAAACCAACATGCGAATTCTCATCAGCGGTGCAAGCGGACTCGTGGGCAGCGCGCTGAGCGCGTTCCTCACGACGGGCGGTCACGAGGTGTTTTCCCTGCGCCGCGGGGTGTCCGCCACGGGTCGCGGGCCGACATGGGATCCCGACGCGGGCACGATCGACGCCGCCGCGCTCGAGGGCTTTGACGCCGTCGTGCACCTTGCGGGCGAGAGCATCGCGGGGGAACGCTGGAGCGAGCGCAAAAAACACGCGATCCGCGCGAGCCGCGTGGCGGGGACGCGCCTCCTCGCCGATGCGCTTGCGCGCACGGAACGGCGGCCGGAAGTGTTTGTCGGTGCGTCCGCGAGCGGAATCTACGGCGACCGCGGCGAGGAAGTGCTGCACGAAGACAGCCCAAAGGGGGAAGGTTTCCTCGCCGAGGTTGCGTCCGATTGGGAGGATGCGGCACGTCCCGTGCGCGAAGTGGGCACACGCCTTGTCCACCTGCGCTTCGGGATGGTGCTCGATCCGCGCGGAGGTGCGTTGAAGGAAATGCTTCTGCCCGCGAAGTTCGGCGTCGGCGGTCCCCTGGGCTCGGGCCAGCAATGGTGGCAATGGATCGCGCTCGACGACGTGCTCGATCTTGTGCTCACCGCACTGACACGCACCGATTTCCACGGCGCCTACAACGCGGTCGCGCCCGAGCCGATCCGTCAGAAGGACTTCGCGCGGATCCTCGGGAAAGTGCTCGCCCGCCCCGGGTTCATCCCCGCGCCCGCATTCGTGCTCAAGCTGATCCTTGGCGCGATGGCCGAACCGTTGCTGCTTGCGAGCGCGCGTGTCGAACCGCGCCGTCTGTTGGCCGCGGGGCACCGCTTCCGCTGGCCCGAGCTCGAGCCCGCCCTTCGCGCGCTCCTCGGCCGTTAGGGTCGTTCGTGTAACAAGGAGCCCAAACAGACGCTTACGCCGATCAGAACACGCCCGCAGCGACGAGGTGCGCGGCGATGAAGTCCGCAGCGGCCTGGGAGGGGTGCGCCCAATCGGCGGGGGCCTCCTGGACATCGATCCCCGCGCTCAGCGCTGCGGACAGGGGCAGGTTGAGGTCAATGTGGCGCACACCGGCCGCCGCGCACGCCGCCAGGGCCTGGTTGTGCCAGCGCTCCTGGTGCGCCGTCCACTCCACGCGCGGCGCGAGCGCGGGCAGCACCAAAACGGTGAGTCGGATGTCGTTTTGCGAGCACAAACGTGCCAGGTCAAGGAGCGCGGCTGCCGTGCGCTCGGCATGCACGCGCGCATCGCGACGTCCAAGGAGCGCATCGATCCCGTGGCGCACGGTGCGCAGCCGCGCATAGGCAAACGGCCACAGGCGCGCGCGCGGCGGCGGTGGTTCGTAACGCACACGCCGACCGTCCGCAGCGGTGAAGACGACCGGAGTCATTTGGTAGTCGTTGACGTGGAACGTCAACACGACGTGGGTCGGGTCGACGTGGATCGTGTACCGGCGAAAGTAGGCCACGGTTTGGAGCAGGTCGAAGCTCTCGACGCCGCCGTTCCACCACTCCGCCACACCGTCGCCGACGCGCGCCGCAATCGCTTCCACGATGCGCCCACGCGCTGTCGCGGAATCCCCGATGAAGAGGACACGCTCGACGTCCGAGCGGCGCTCGCGCGGATAACTGTTGAGCAGCGCGCCGTCCGGGCCGTAGTGGGGACCGTCGAGAACCGGCCGAAAGCCGATCACGGGATCGATCTCAAAGCGCGCCACACCCGCGTCCGCACCGTCGAGGGTGGCTTCGGGGTGGGGCGGAGGATGTTCGAGGGCGCGCAGCGCGAGCTCGAGCACGCCGAGCGCCGCGATCAGCGCGAGAAACGCCGTGAGCAGGCGTCGACGCGGCGGTTTTTCCATGGCGCCCGGCTCACACCGCTTCGATTTCGACGAGCGGCGTGCCGTCGTCGACTTCCGCGCCGTCGGCTACCAGCACGCGCACGATCTTGGCGCGGGGCGGCAGCGCACCGCCGGGGCGGTACGCAACCTGCCCGAAGGTTTTCATCACTTCGATCAAACCCACCGCGGAGCCCGCCTCGAGCACGCTGCCCACTGCGGCATACGCGGGCGCATCCGGGGCAGGCCGCGACCAAAAACGCCCCGCGTGCGGCGCGCGAATGGCGAGCGCTCCGCTCGCGGTCTCCACGCGCGACGGGGGAGCGGCGCGGATGCCCGGCGCGAGTTCCTCCAGTTCGAAGAGCACGTCGCCCCACGCCACGGGAGCGCTCAACTCGGCCGGCGGCGCATTCGCGACGCGGCCTTCGACACCGGCGGGGACGAGCAGTCGGCGCGGGTGACCCAGCACCACCAGCCATCCGGCGCCCTGGCCGCCCACGAGCACGCTGCCCTGTGTCGCCGCTCCCTGCAGGCGGCCGACGAGCGGCGCACACAGGTGCACACGTTCACCCACCGCGCGCACGAGCATTGCGATGCCGCGCGGGCCGCTCACGGGTTCGCCTCCCGCGGCTCGGACAGCGCCGCGAGGTCGTGCAACGACCAGATGCGCGGATTTTTGGTGCGGCGGTAACCGGCGGATTGCCATGCGCACTCGGCGAACACCTCGAGCCATTGCCGCAGCTCGCCGACGGCCACGATTTCATCCGTGTCCATCTGCGCGGCGGCGCGGTAGGGATCCATGTCTTCCTCGATGCGTGCCTGGGTGGCGCGCATGCCCGCTTCGATCTTCGCGCGCTCCGCGGGGTCCTTGCTGGCGATCTCGAAATTATCGTCGAGCTTCGTGTTGAAGGCCGCGATGGCGAGCGTGCGGCCCTCCATTACCGACAGGCGCGTGAGAGGTGTCGAAAGTTGCACGATGGGGTCGTAGGGCCGGCCCGCGAGGGCGTAGTACCCCGCGCCGCTCGCCTTGCGCAGCAGCACCGTGAACATCGGGGTTGTGTTCGTGCTGTTGGCGTAGATCAGGCTCGACCCGAACCCGAGCAATCCCAGTCGCTCGGCCTCCACGCCGATGTCAAAACCGGAGATGTCCTGCAGCCACACGAGCGGGATGCCGTCGTCGTTGCACGCTCGACTGAAGGTCGCGACCTTCGCGATGCCCTCGCGGTAGAGGATGCCGGCAGGTTTGAGCCCGCCGCGGCGCTCCGGATCGTCGATCAGGCCCTGGCGGTTGATCACAAAACCCATGTAGAGCCCGTTGACGCGCCCGACACCTACGACCATTTCGCGGCCGCGCTCGGGAAGCAGCTCCCAGAACAGGCTGTTGTCGACGAGGCGCGCGAGCACTTCCTCGGCATCGTAGGCATGGCGGTGGTCCGCGGGCAGCAGCGCGGCGAGTTCGCGCGGTTCGAACGCCGGCGCAGCCGCCTGCGCGCCAAAACGATAGAAGTCGACGGCGGGACTCGACAGGCGCGCCACCTCCATGCGGATCTGCGCGATCGCCGTCTCGTCGTCGGGCACACGCACGTCCGCGCACCCGGACTGGGCGACGTGCACCTCGGGGCCGCCGATGTCGAGGCTCGACAGCTTGAGGCTCTTTGCGCCTTTGATGAGCGCGGCTCCGGCGATCACCATGTAGGCCTGCTCGGTCATGTACACCCGATCGGAGATGATCGGCATGTAACCACCGCCCGCGATGCAGTCGCCGAAGACTCCGGCGATCTGCGGCACTCCGGCTTCGGCGAGCCGCGCGTTTTGCTTGAAGATGTGTCCCGCACCCGTCGCGCCGGGGAACGAGCGCGATTGCTCCGGCAAGTAGAGCCCCGAGCAGTCGACGAGGTAAATCACCGGGAGCCGCAGGCGCAGGGCCATTTCCTGCGCGCGCTCGATCTTTTCGGGGGTCAGCGGCCACCAGGAACCCGATGCGACGGTGTTGTCGTTCGCGATGGCGATCGTCCAGCGGCCCGCGATGCGCGCGAACGCGGTGATGACTCCGGCGGCGGGACTTTCGAGCTCGCCGAACGTTTTGCCGAAGTGCACGAACGTGCCGACTTCAAAGAGCGGGGTGCCGGTGTCGATCAACTTCGCGAGGCGCTCGCGGGCGGTCCACTTGCCCTTTTGGTGCACCCGCGCGGCATAGGATTCGCCCCAGCCGGCGTGGACCTTGGTGCGGCGCTCGTGAAGCACCGCGGCGCGCTCAAGGCTCGCCGTCTGGTTCGCGCCCCGTGTCGTGGAGTCGAGGACGCGGTCGAGCGGCTGACCGATCGGACGGAGGGGGACCTTGGCCATGGCGCGGGATGGTAACGGCCCGCGGGCAGAGCAGTGTCGTCCGCGCGCCGCGATGGATCCCTTGAGCGCTCCTTGCACGCCGACTTTCATGGCGGCTTACGGCCGTTTAGGCGCCAAACACGCGCCCGGGGACTATGCTCCCGTGCAGCGTGGCCCGCCACAGTGGCGGTCGTACCCCGCCCCTGCCCTCCAATGCCCCAATCCGCGCCCCGTTCGTCGAGCCGACCCGCGCCCGTTCTTCACCTCGTGTTGTGCGGTGTTGCGCTCTTCGCCGGCGCATGCGAGCGCTCCGCCCCTTCGAGCGGTGCGACGGCCCGCGCGGCGACCGAGACGGCGCCGGTCCCCGCGGGCGTCGGCACCGCGCAGGGCGATTTACAGGCCGCGGCCTTGGATCCGGACGCGGAGTTGCGCCAGGCCCTCGCCGCGCTTGAGCGGGGGGCGCTCGGCGACGCCCTCACGCGCCTCGAGGCGACGTTCGCGCGGGTCCGCACCGGGGCGCCTGCGCCCGCCGATCCGGCGGCCCTCGGCGACCTGCAATTGCGGCTGTTGCCCCTCACCCCCAACATCTTTGCGCCGCGACTCCTCGCCAACGTCACCCTGGCGCTTGCCGGCGCTACCGACCTCACGACGGCGCGGACACCCCTTGCGGCGTGGGTCGAAGCGCAACCCAAGGCCTACTCCCCGCTTTTTGCGCTCGGCCAACTGGCCCTGGCGTTTGGCCACGCCCAACCGGCTCAGATGTGGTTCACGCGGGCACGGGAAGCGGACCCCGAGCGCGCCGAAGCCGCCCTTGCCCTCGGGGCGCTCTTTGCCGCGCGCGGCGACCAAACGGGCGCCCTGCGCGTTTTCGACGCGGTGCTCGCGCAGTCGCCGGACCAGGTGGATGCGTTGCTGCGGCGGGGGACGTTGTACGGGGAGATGCGCCGCGTCGACGCTGCGCGGGCGGATTGGAAACGCGCCGCGGAGCTCGACCCGGGTGAACTGGGCGCTGAGGCACTCAACCTCGACGGTGCGCTGCTGGCAGCCCAGGGGGATAACACCGGCGCGCTCGCGGCATTCGAAGAAGCCGCGCGAAGGGACCCGCGTTCGGCGAGTTACGCCTTCAATGCGGGTCAGGCGCTGCATCGGCTCGGGCGCGACGACGAGGCGCGTGCGTACTTCGAGCGCGCGCGCGACCTGCGCCCGGCCGATCCGCGCCCGTACATCCTGCTCGGCAACATGGCTGCCGCGCGGGGGGCCCGCGACGCAGCGCTGAAGCATTACCAGGCGGGGCTCGCGGTTGCCCCTGAGGATCCGGCCCTGCAGGCGGCGCTCGACGCGCTGAATGCGAGTGGCGCGGGCGTGGATCGCGGCGCAGGCGAAGGGCGGTGAGTCCGTGAGGCTCGCGCGCCATTCCGCGGGCCGTTTTGCGCGCGAGCGGGGCGCGGCGCGCGGGCCGCTTGGCATCGCGCTGGTTGTGATTCTCGCCCTGGTCACCTGGCACGCCGTGCACGGCGTCCGCGCGGCGTGGCACGCGATTGCTGGTCTCGACCTGCCCGCGGCGCTGTTCGAGGACGACACCACGCGGCTCGTCAACACGTAGGGCGCGCGTGGCCACGCCGCGCTTCTGCTTTGTGACAGCCTTCTGCCGCCCAGGGCGCGGGTGGTCGCTGTCCTTGGCGACGACGTGGAAGCGGCTGTGTTGTACCTGCAGTTGCGCGCGTTGCTTTACCCGCGGCGTGTGGGGGAGCTGCGCCGGCTCGACCCCGCGTGGCGTCCGGGGCCGGCACTCGCCGCGTCGGAGTTGTTTGTCCTCGACCTGGGTTCCGCCACGGCGCAGTATTAGATGCGTTCATACACACGATCGGGCGTGCGGGACCGGACACGCTGTACGCCATGGGTGCAGCCTCACTGGCGGCCGCGGATCCCCGCGTGGAGCCGCGCTGATGCCCTTTGCCAGCGCGCTGTTTTTTTCATTCGTCGCCACGCCGAATATCGGTCTGGCCCTCGCGCGGCGTCGGGGCATCGGGCGCACGGGCGCGGATGGGCCCGGGTCGCGCTGCTTGGCCGCGGCCTGGGGTTATGCGCTTGGGAGCATGGCGCTCGGCCTCGCGGCCCTGCTTGTTTTTACCGCCGCGGGCAGGTCAGCCGAGCGCCCCAGCGACGACGTGCTTGCGCGCATCTGGCCGGGACTAAGCTACGGCTTACTCACGTTGGCCGTCATCGATTGGGCCGCCCGCGGTGTGGCCGCCCGCGCTTTAACCGCCCGCGGGGGACGGACGCGACGGCCATCGCCGCGCGGCTTGCCCCGAGCGCGGGCGGCGGCGGCGCGGGCTGACGCAAAAGTCCGTCGCGCATCAGCGCGACCAGCCCGGCAGGGACGCGGTGTCGTAGGTCCCGGATCGGAACTCGGGCGAGTTGAGCACGGCGAGGTGCATCGGGATCGTCGTGTGGACCCCTTCGACGCGGCTCGAGCGCAACGTGCGCAGGAGCGTCTCGATCGCACCGTCGCGGGTCGGCGCGTGGGCAATCACTTTGGCCAGGAGGGAGTCGTAGTGGGGTGTCACACGGTCGCCGGCACGCAAGTGTGTGTCGACACGCACGGTGCCGGGGCCGAGGTCGGTCGGGAACTCGAACGCTGCGAGCCGGCCCGGGCTCGGGCGGAAGTCGCTCGCAGGATCTTCGGCATTGATGCGCGCTTCGATCGCCGCGCCACTAAAGCCGATATCCGCTTGGCGCAGACTCAGGCGCTCGCCCGCCGCGATGCGCAACTGCCACGCGGCGATGTCGATACCCGTCACCATCTCGCTCACCGGATGCTCGACCTGGAGACGAGTGTTCATCTCCATGAAGTAGAGCTCGCCACCTGGAGCGCGCAGGAACTCGATCGTGCCCGCGTTTTCGTACCCCAGCGAGCGCGCCGCCGCCGCCGCCATTGCGCCGAGCTCGGTGCGCTGGTCGGGCGTGAGCGCGGGCGAGGGTGTTTCTTCGATCAGTTTTTGGTGCTTGCGCTGGATCGAGCACTCGCGCTCGCCCAGGTGCACGGCGTGCCCGTACGCGTCGGCGAGCAGTTGCACTTCGATGTGCCGTCCGCCGACGAGGTAGCGCTCGAGGTACAAAAGTCCCGAGCCGAACGCCGCTTCCGCTTCCTGGCGCGCGGAGTTGAACGCGGCTTCGACTTGGCTTTCGTCGTCGCACTTGCGCATGCCGCGCCCGCCGCCCCCCGAGTCCGCCTTGAGCAGGATCGGGAACCCGACCTCGCGCGCGACCGCGAGCGCCGCTTCCGGCGTGGCGACAAGACCAACGGACCCCGGCACGACCGGCACGCTGGCGGCCCGCATCGCTTCTTTCGCGGGCGACTTGACACCCATCTTCGCGAGGATCGACGCGGACGGGCCGACAAACGCGATGCCGTGCTGCCGAACGAGGGCCGCAAAGCGCGGCACCTCCGACAGGAAGCCCCAGCCCGGGTGCAGCGCTGAGCAGCGGGTGTCGAGGGCCGCTTGCACGACACGCTCAAGGTCGAGGTAACTCTCTTTGGCCGACGCCGGCCCTAGACACACGACCTCGTCCATCAGCTCGAGCCAGGACGCCCCGAGGTCTGCTTCGCTCGCGACGCCGATGGGGGCAATGCCAAGGCCGCGGGCTGCGCGCGCCAGGCGGGCTGCGACCTCGCCTCTGTTCGCAATCAGGAGTCGTTTGAACACGCGCGGGAGCCTAAACGCGGCCGGCACCCCGCGCCAGCGACGTTCGCCGAACGCCGGGCGATCGTTGCCCGCGCGGGGCTGCAATTGACAAGCGGGGCCGGGCTGGGATGGACTCCACGCTATGGACGACGCTGCAACGAGCCGGGCCCCGATCGATGGCGAGCCCCGCGCGCACGTCCGCGGGGTGGCACTGGCGCTTGCGGGGGCACTGGCGTTCGCTGGGGCTCTGGCGCCCGCGCTTGCGCTTGTGTTCGCCCGCGCGGCGTCCGCCGCCGCGCGGGCGCCCGCCGCGGCCGACCAGAACACGGGCCCGAGCACGGGCCAGAACAGCGTGTAGCACGCCGTGCGCGACGCGGCGGTGGCGCGCTGGCTTGGGCTGCTCGGGGCGCGCGCCCCCGACGACCGGCGTCGGGCGGAGCGCGGGCTTGTCGCCCTGCTCGAGCCGCGGGACGCTGCGCTGCTCGTTGCGGCAGCCCAGAGCGACGATGCGGAGGTCAAAGCCCGGCTTGCGTCCGTGCTGGCGAGCGCTCCGCGGCACCTGGGGCTCGCGGTCGCGCTGAACCGGGCCGGCGGTTCGGCGGCGGACGTGGGGCGTCGGGCGCTGCTCGGGCAGCTCGCCGCGTGGAAACCCGGGCTCGAGATGCCGCCGGTCGCACGGCGCGAGTTGACCGCGCGGCTCGCCGAAATCGCGTTTGAACAGCGCACGGAGCTCTTGAGCCTGCCCGCCGAGCTGGATCCGCGTGAAGCCTTCGGATTGCTGGCGCGGCGGGGCTCGCTGCCGGCCGCGCTCGTCGTCGATCCCGAGTTGGCGCGGGCGGCGCCGTTTGAGCCCTCGACAGGTCCGGCCATCGTCGCTACCTGGGAGGAGCACCTGCAGCGGATCGCGGGCGTGCGCGGCGTCGCGCTCGACGGCGCGCGCGCGCGGGGCGAAAACCCGCGGGACCCGGATCCGATCCTGTGGCTGCGGCTCGCGCGGCCACCCTCCGCCGGGGGCGCGTCTGGCGCCGAGCAACTCGTCGCATGGCTGGGCGCCCTCGATGACCCATCCCCGGGGCATGCACGGGCCGCCGCGATCGCGCTTGCGGCGAGTGGCTGGCCCGCGGCGCTCGACTTGCTCGCGCAGCGCTGGACGCTCCTGCGCGACGGCGCCGCCCTCGACGGCCTCCTCGCCGCCGCCGCGCGCGGCCGTGCGCACGGGGTCCTCGCGCGCCCCGCGGCCATCGCACAGCTCCTCGCCGAAATGGATACGGCCTTCGCGGGGGGAGCGGCGCCCGCGGCGCTGGAGCGCGCCCGCGCCCTCGCGGGGATCATCCCGATCGGCCCGGACGGCACCGACCTCGCCGCGGGGGTTGCGGAGGGTTTCGACGGGGCGTCGGGGGCGGGTCGGCTCGCGCGCATGGGCATCCTGCGGCACATGGCGGCGGGCGGCCCGCGGGTGCGAGCGCTGGGGGCGGATGTCCTGTCCGCGCCCGAGGGTGTCCACGCGCCGCGGCTTCTGTTCGAAGCGGTGCTCCTGCGCGCGTTGTGGGCGGAACCCGGTCAGGGTGGCCCGGCGGTACCGGGCGCCCCGGCGGCGCTCCTGCGTGCGCCGGTCGATCGCCACGAAGAGCGCGCGCTCGCCCGGGCGCTCGGCGCCGCGCAACTCGCTCCGCCCGAAGCCTGGCGCGACCCCGCGGCGCTGCCCGCGGCCCTTGCACCCGGCGCGCGGCTCGTCGTGCTCGACCAATGGCTCTGCGCGGGCGAAACGGCGGTCGCGGCCCGCCACGGCGCGGCGTTCCTTGGAAGCTCTGCGGGCGGGGAAACGGCGCGGCGCGACGGTCGACTTTCGGAGCTTGCGGATTTCCTTGAGGAATGGCGCGCGGGCGGTGAAGGGGCGCGGCTCGGCGCTTTCGCGGCGGGGGTTGGCGCGATCCTTGGCGGTGGCGAAGGCGCGGAGGCGCTCGCACTCGCGCTCGGTCTGCTTCCAAAGGAGCGCCATTCGCCCGTTCTCGATGCGCTCGCACGGGACGCCGGGGGGGTGCACCGGATCGACCCCGCGCGGCTCGCGGACCTCGCTGCGGGTCCGGTGGGCACGCAAGCGCGCGCGGCGCTGCTCGACCAAATGCGCAGCGCGGCACCGGACGCGGACGCAGCGCGCGCGCAGGCGCTGCGGGATGCGCTGGTGCGAGCGGAGCGCCGGCTGCAAGCCCGCGGTATGGACAACGACGTCGTCCAACTGCGCTTTGCGGCAACGGCGATCGGCAGGGAGCACCGCACGGGCGAACTGGGCCGGCAAATCCTGGGATTGTCCCGGGGCGCTGCATTGCCGCGGCCCGTGCGCCACCTCGACCGGGAGGAGTGGGCGCTTTCGGGAGAGTCCCCGCGGTGATCGGACCGGGGTCAGCGGCGTTGACGTCGCGGTGATGGGCGCGGTGACGTCGCGGTGATGG
>JBBRWC010000115.1:0-12886 GCA_038246255.1 Planctomycetota bacterium | reverse complement strand
GCGCGCGCGTGCGCGCGGCGCGTCCCCCGCTCTGCTGCGCGCAATTCGGAGCCCGGGTGACCATCCGCGCGACTGTCTTGCCAGCGACCGCGCGCGCCACACGGGGCGCGCGCGGTTCTATCAGCTCCAGATTTTGCGCCGGAGGGCTCTCACACGATCACGCGCCGTTGATCTCGAACCCGATCGCCGGGCTCGTCACGATCGGTAGACCAGACGGGTCCCCGAACAGCGCCCACTGCAAAAAGAACACATCGCCGTGAAGCGCGGGATCCGCCGGGAAATCGATTTCGACCGACGCCGACGCGCCTTGGTAGAGGTTGATGTCCGGGCTGATCAGCAGCACGTTGCCGGGCGAGCCTACGAAGTCGAGCGGCAGAGGCAAGGGAAGTTGGCCCCACGCAGTGGTGGATGCACCCAACATCAAGCGGCGGATCGGCGCGGCGGTGTTGCCGACGTTGACCGTCACGGTGCGGCCAAGGCCCGCGATTCCGTCGAACCCGATGGACACGGCGCCCAGGGAACCCTGACCCGCCGCACCAAATGTCCAGTGGGGGGCGTAGTAGTAAACCGACGTGGAGCCACCCGTCACGTTGCCGGCGACATCGCGCACTTGGACAAAAACGTTGCGTGTTCCCGTCGCGTCGCTGCCACCGTGCGCCGTGAGGTTCCACAGGCTGCTCGCCACAAACGGCGTCCAGGGTGACCACGCTCCGCCGTCGTTGGCAAACCGCATGGACGCCAGGCCCGAGTGTGCATCCGCCGCGACGAGTTGGATGGGCACCAGCGTCGAGGCGGTTTGCGTGATCGGGCCTACCTCGCTCATGATCCCGACCGACGACAGCGAGGGCGCGGTGACATCGACGAAGAACGGCCCGGCGGAGGCATAAACGTCACTCCAGTTGCCGACCGAGTCCACCGCACGGATATTGGCCCAGCGTGCGTTGTGGCCGGAGCCAAACGTTTGCTGCGTGGTTGTCACTGCGCCGATGTCGATCACCGCCGCGGGATTGCCGGGGTTGGTGTTGCTCCAGAACACGCTGTAACCGCCGATGCCCGAGTGCACATCCAGGGCGGGGACCCACTGGACATCGATTTGCGGGTTGTTTGTCCAGGTGTTCGTGAGGTGGCTCGTCGACACGAATCCGCTCACCGCGCCCGGTTTGACCGTATCGATGAGGAACGGACCGGCGGTGGCGTAGCTCGCCGACCAGTTGCCGCTGCGGTCCACAGCGCGCAGGTTGACGTACCAACCGTTCGCATTGGTTGCGAGCGGTCCCACTTGCGTGGATTCGACCGCGCCAAGCACCAGCGCTTGGGCCGGTAGAGCTGGAGCTGTCGTGATCGTGCGGGCGTATCCCGCGATGCCCGAAAGGTTGTCCGATGCCGCGTTCCACACGAGGTGCACGTCGTTGGCCTGGTACCAGGTGCCGGGGAAGTGACTCGAGGACTGCAGGCCGGTCGGTGCTCCGGGCGCGGTGCCATCGACGGTCACGTTGACCGAAGCCTGGCGGTTCATGCCGTTGTCGCTGGTCCCGACCACCGTCCAGGTTTTCACACCTTGGGTTGCCCAGCGCGCGGTCCAGTCGACACGCCGATTTGTGCCGTGGCGGATGTTGCCGAGGGTGGGATCGAGGCCGCCGGAGTTAGCGACGTTGTCGGCAAGGTTGGCGGTGATTCCGTCCTTGAGTACCATTTCCGAGGAGAGCAGCACGGCGCCGCTGTTGGACATCGTGTCGAGCCGCACTGCCGACGCCACGTGGGACGGGTTGGTCACCGTGGCGCTGATCCCCACGATTTCGTTCGGCTTGACAAACAGGTCGTCCGCGCCAACAGCGAGGGTCGGGTTGGGCAAAGGCTCGCCGTGGATGAAGTGGACGGTGACACCCATGCGGACCGTGCTTGATGCGCTGACCGGGTGGATCTTCCACCGCCACGTCCCGGATTGCGGGTTGTCGATGACGCGGATTTCCGTGTTGTTGCGGTTGCTCTGCTGAGCGAGATAGTCGCCATCCTCGAATTGCGTGGCAAAGGGAGCACGGTCGATGACGAGGTCGAAATCGTTGACCAGCGCCACGGAAGCGCCACCCGACGCGGCGGGTTCGATGTAGTGCATCACCACCACCAGCCGCTCGGTGCTCGCGGGCACCTCGAAATCATCGGATGTGTTTTGAGCGGCGCCCTGACTGAAGCCCCAGCTCAGCCAGCCGTGCTGGGAGCTGTTGACGATCGCGCGCGACGAATCGACACGGCCGGCGCCGTAGAGGTCGAGGTGGCCGTCGTTGGGTGTTGTTAACACAACACCCGACTTCGTGCTCGCGGTTGCCATCAAGAGCGATGCGATCCGCGCGGGCGCATAACGCAGGAAGTCGTGGCGGTCCACCGCTTGGGCGACGACGCCCGCGACGTGCGGCGCGGCCATGCTGGTCCCGGTCTTGCTCGTGTACCCCGAACCCGTGTGCGCGTCGATCGACACGATCTGGCGGCCCGCGGCGGCGATGTTGGGTTTCCAGCGTGCATCCGAGGTCGGTCCGCGGCTGCTGCTCGTCCACAGCGTGGCCGGGGGGCCGACCAACGGGTCGTTGTAGGGCAGCACGTTGCCCACCGTCAGCGCGTTTTTCGCCGACGCTTCCTGGGACAACGTCGACGCCACCGGACCGTTGTTCATCGCCGCGAACACGTAAACCTGGTTTTCGTTCCAAACTTCAGCGTCCACTGCGCGCGAGTTGGCTTCGGTCCCGGCCCAGCCGCCAGCGGTGAAGCCGCTGCCCCAGGAGTTGTTGACGACGTGCGGCTTGGGCGAGCTGATGTTGCCGCTCACCCATGTGTTGCGCATCAGCGAGAAGCGGCTTTCGAGCGACGAACCGGTTCCAGTGCAAGGGTTGCCGCCGGGGTTCGGGTTCTGCTCCATGAACTTGACGTTGCGGAAGCTGCGGTTTTGCGAGAAGCCTAAACCCGGCGCGGCACCACGCAGTTCCGCATCGGCCCCGGCGGGAAGCGCGAGGATCGAACCCGCGACGTGACTTCCGTGGTCGCAGTTGTCGTTCCACGCGGAGTCGCCGGTCAGCGACCAACCGAGGTACCAGGCGTGGTTCAAACCTGTGTGGTCGATGTCGACACCGGAGTCGATTTCGCCGGCGATCGCCTCACCGCTCCAACTGCCGTCGTAGGTGTTGCGCACGTAGTCCGTGCCGATCATCGGCTGGGAGTCGTCGTGGGCTTGGAACGAGGGCATCTCGGGCTCGATGAATTCGACAAAATCGCGCTCGGTCGCCGCCAGCAGCTCCGCCATGGTCATGCGCACCCGGAAGGCGCGGATCGACGGCATGTACTCGACCACTTCAATCCCAAGCTGCTCGAGCGCACGCTGTTGCCAGCCCTCGGAACTCCAACGTTCGCCCGCGGGCGACTCCACACGCCGCTCCCCGGGGCCCGCGACTTCGGTCGCGGCCAGCGTCTCCACGCGGCTCTCTTGCCCCACGTCGCCGTCGAACAGTGAAACCACCATCGGTGCGCGTTCGCTTTCACCGAGGTTGACAAAAGCTTCCGTTGAGTGGGGATGGATCTTTTGGGAGCGGCGCGCGTAACCGACCCAATGCACACCGTCGATGGCGAGCACACGGGGCAATGCCTCGGCCGTCACCGCGATCGAAAACGCCTGGTGCGGGCGAAAACCGAGGACGCGGGCGCCGGCGGCTTCCAGCTCGGCTGCGAGCTCCGCGCTCACGCGCTCGCCGAGCATCGCGTAGGCGAAGCGCTCCGGCGCGGGCCGACCGTCGTCGGGCGCTTGGGTTAGGTCCGCAAAGAAGCCGGTGTCGACGCGCTCGCCGGGATCGGGCCGGTAGACCGCACCCGCGAAGCCGAGGAAATACGGGTCGCCGGACGCGTCGGCGAAGAGCACGTCGCCGTCCTCGCCCGGGGTGTACCGCGCACGCTCCGGAAGCGGCAGCGCACGGCTCTTCGAAGCGGCTTCGAAGCGCGGCTGGCCGCGGTCGATGCCCGCTCGGCCATGGTCCACGTCCAGCGCGATCGCCGGTCCGTCGACGGCGATTCCCGGCACACGCGCGGGCTCGCCGGGAGCGCTTGCCGCGGGGTCCACTTGGAACTGGGCGAGCGCGAAGGGGGTGGTCAGAGCGAAAAACGCCGCGAGGCCGAGCGTGTCGGGCAAAAATCGGTGCCGCATGGTGAGTGTGGGCCGCCATGCGGCCCCTAGGGGGTGGTGCCGCGCGCTCCATGCACGCGGCCAATCCCCAACGCCGGATCGGGCCGCGCCGGCCGACAGGGATTTCGCCGACCCCCGCGGATTTCGAAGGCCCCCCCGTCGCACATCTGCGCCGTAGGATGACCCGCGCCGACTGAGCCCCCGCGCATGGAGCCCGCCGATGTCACAGTCCTACTCGGCCTAGTCCGCGCCGGCCGCGCGGACGCCCTGGACGCCCTTCTGCCTGTGCTCTACGACGAGTTGCGCGCCATGGCCGCGCGCCAATTGGGTCGGGAGCGCCGCGAACACACGCTTCAGGCGACGGCGCTTGTCCACGAAGCCTGGCTGAAACTGGTCGACCAGCGCGCCCAGGATTGGCAGAACCGCGCCCATTTCCTCGCGATCGCGGCCACCGCCATGCGCCGCATCCTCGTTCACCACGCGGAGGCCGTCCGCGCGGCGAAGCGTGGGGGCGGTCGCAGTCGCGTAACCCTGTCGGACCGGCCGGGGGAGGTCAGCACGGACCCCCTCGACGTGCTGGCCCTCAACGAGGCGCTGGTCGCGTTGGCCGCCGAGGACCCGCGCAAAGCCAAGGTGGTGGAGCTGCGCTTTTTTGCCGGCCTCGAGAACCACGAGGTCGCCCTCGCCCTCGGGGTCACCGAGCGCACGGTCGAGCGCGACTGGCGCATGGCCCGGGCGTGGCTGCGCAAGGCCCTCGCGGAGGGCGCGGACCCCGGGGCGGCCGGCGCGGACCCGTCCGAGGCCACCCCCGAAGCCGGTTGACCGTCGCCGCGGCCTGTCGGTTGCGCCCTTTCGCGGACTCCTACAGAATTCCAAAGGTTCCGTGTCGGTCGAAGGCGTCCTTTGCGGCGTTCGGAGGACCACTGAACTCCTGCCTGGAGGCAGCCATGTCCAACCGATCCCAATTCCTTCGCCGATTCGTCCCGCTCTTCGTCGCCGCCTGCGGCCTCGCCGCGGCGCCCGCCTATGGTGCCCAGAACCCGCCCGTTTGGGTGCCGCTGACCACGGCTCAGCCGCCGGGGGCGGAGGCCGAACTCGTGCATCTACCCGCCCAAAGCACCCAGAGCCGTTCCGTTTTCGAGCTCCGCATCCACGGCTTCTGGCGCGAGGCTGTCGTCGGCGCCGACGGCCTGCCCTACGACCGCATCCGCATCCCCGGCATGGGCGAGATGGGGCAGGTCGGCGCTCCCGAACTCCCCGCCCTGCGCACGCGCATCGCGGTGCCGACGACGGCGGGCGCGGTGCAGCTCCTGAGCGCAACCGTCCCCACCGGCGAGCAATTCACGTTTTCCATCAACGTGTATCCGATGCCTAAACCCGGCTCCGACCGGGCCGACGACATTGGTTTTGGCGATACCGACGGCAGTGACGACCAGTTTTCGAAGGACGCCGCCATCTACGGCGCGAACGCGGACTGGCCGGCGGCGTTGGCCACGCCGAATGCACCCGTCCAGCCCTTCATCGCGACGGTTCCGGCCGCGCAGGTGACGCTGATGCCCGCGCGCTCGAACCCCGTGCTCGGCCGCCTTCGCATCGCCCGCCGTACGGTCTACACGTACAACCACGCGGGCGGGCTCGCGGCATTGCCGCAGCTCAACGTCGAAACCGCGAAAGTGGCCGCGGCGAGCTGCGTGAACTGGCCCACCGCCAGCACGTGGATCACGACCAACACGGTCAACTACACGGGCCGCTACCTGATCGTCACGCCCGCGGAGTACCTCGACGAGCTCGAGCCCTTTATCGCGCACCGCAAGTCGATGGGCTTCGCGGTCGCGACCCGCACCCTTGAGTCGCTCGCGTTTGTGACCTGTGGCGAGATCCGCGGCGCAATTCACGCGTGGAGCCAGATCGGCCCGCCCGGCGCCGACCGATTCTGCCTGTTGGTCGGCGATGCGAACGTGTTGCCGATGTGCCCCTCGGCGACACCGGAACAGGTGCCCGGGGACGACCTCTACGGTTCACCAGCGGGGATCGGATCGCTGGACGAGTCGATCTATGTCGGTCGGTTGCCCGCGGACAACAGCACCGAGCTGACCCGCATGCTCAATAAGATCCGCTCGTACGAACTCGACATCGACGCTTCCCACGACTACCGCCGCGCGCTGCTCGTTGCGCACGACGAGGGCGCCCCCGGCAAGTACGTCGGCGCGCACGAAGCGGTTGCAAATGCCGTCTACGCCGTTACACCGACCTTTTCGAAGGTCTACGGCAACTCGCCCCTGTCGACTGACCAGGGTGTGCTCGATGCGATCAACGACGGTCGCGGGCTTGTGGCGTACCGCGGCCACGGGTCGTCGAAAACCTGGTTCGACTGGAACCTTTGGGGTGAAAACTTCACCGACGTGGAAGTGGGCACGCTGACCCAGTCACAACGTCCGGTCATTTGGTCGTTCTCCTGCACCAACAGCGCCATCGATGTCGGCGACGGCATCGGCGAACGTTGGTTGTCGGCCCAGGGTGGCGGCGTGGCGCACTACGGCTCGACACGCAGCTCGGGCACGACCAAGAATCACACCCTCGACAAGCAAATGTTCGAAGCGGTGTATGGTCTGTCGGTGACGACCCACGGCAAAGCGATCGCGTGGGCGGAAGCTCAAATGGACGCTGCCCACCCGGACAACGGCTGGCAGAACGCGTGGATGTACCACCTGCTCGGTTGTCCTGCGATGCGCGTGCGCCGAACACAAGCGGTGGGGCTGGGCCTCACCGCGCCGTCGTCGGTGCCGGTCACGCCGACGGGGCAACCGTTCGTGGTCCTTGTGACCAATGCGAGCGGAGTTCCCCAGCCCGGCGTGCTGGTGTCCGCGTGGAAAGAAGCCTTCGATCCGGCGGCGGGCCCCGACGAGTTCCTCGTGTCGGTCTACACCGGCACCGGCGGCCAAGCGACGATTCCGGGTCCCACGACCCTTGGCACGATCAATGTGACGGGCCGTGACGACGACGGCAATGTGGCGACGGTCGATGTGCTCTCCTCCGCGGGGGCGATCACCAAGCTGGGCACAGGGACACCGGGCACCGGTGGTGTGAAGCCGCGGCTCAACTCGAGCGCGACGATGGTCGCGGGCGCACCGGTTTCGATCCGCGTTGAGGATGCACGCCCCGCCGCGCCGGGTGTCTTCTTCCTGTCGCTCGAAACGGCCCCGCTGCCCCTGTTCGGGGGAACCGTTCACGCGTGGCCCGCGGTCGTGACCCAGGGTTTCGTCAGCAACTTCGTCGGCGACTGGACGTTCTTCGTGCCCGCGTTGCCGGCCGGCATCCCCGCGGCTACAGAGTTCTACTTCCAAGCGGCGGTCATCGATCCGGTCGCGCAGGACGGCATCGCTCTCACCAACGCCCTGCGGGCCGTGACACCCTGAGCGCAGCGGGCGACATCCCCGCGCACGCACCGCGGCGCACGCGATTCGAGGCGGTGGAAGAACTCTTTCACGGCGCGCTCGACGCGGCACCCGGTTTGCGGGCGGAACTCGTGCGTGCAGGAGCGGGTGGCGATGGGGATCTTGAGAAGGAGGTCCTCGCGCTGCTCGCCGCCGACGCGGACGCGGAAGTTTTCCTCGGAGTTGAGCACCGTCAGGGTGTCGCAGGTTTGCTGCTTGCGGGCGAGTTGCCGCGCCGCCTTGGGCCCTATCGGCTGCTCGAAGTGGCGGGCCAGGGCGGGATGGGGCTCGTGTACCGTGCCGAGCGCGCGGACGGTGCCTTCGACCAGCGCGTTGCGGTCAAGATGCTGCGGCCCGGTCCGACCACCGAACATCTGCTTTCACGTTTTGATGCGGAGCGGCGCGTGCTCGCGCGCCTGGAACATCCGGGCATCGCGCGCGTGCTCGACGCGGGCGAGGACGAACGCGGCGCACCGTGGCTGGCCATGGAGTTCGTCGACGGAACTCCGATCGACGACTTTTGCGATGCGCGCACACTCGGCATCGACGCCCGCATTCGTCTGTTCGTCGACGTGCTTGCGGCGGTGTCGCACGCGCACGAACAACTGGTCGTACACCGCGACCTGAAACCGGACAATATTCTCGTCGACGGCGAAGGCCGTCCGCGCTTGCTCGACTTCGGCATCGCGAAGGTGCTGGAACTTTCGGCGGCCGATGATTCGTTTGCGACGCGGGTTGAGGAGCGCGCCCTAACACCGGCCTACGCGAGTCCCGAGCAAGTGCTGGGGCAGCCGATCGGGCCGCGCTCCGACGTGTATGCGCTCGGGGTTGTTCTGTACGAGCTCCTGTGCGCGTGCCGACCCTACCGCGTTCCGACCGCAACCCGGATGCAGCTCGAGCGCGCGATCGCCGATGCGGACGTGCTGTTGCCGAGCGCCGCCTTGCAGCGCGCTGCCAACGCGGACGCGATCGCGCGCGCGCGCGCAACACGACCCGCAGCACTGCGCCGCCGATTGCGCGGCGACCTTGACCGTATCGTCGCGATGGCGCTGCAGCGTGAACCGGCGCGGCGTTACGCGTCGGCGGCGGACCTTGCAGACGACCTTGCGCGCTTCCTTGCGGGTCTGCCCGTGCGCGCGCGTGGCGATGGCGCGCTCTACCGCCTGCGCAAGCTCGTGCAGCGCCGCCCGATGGAATCCGCGCTCGTGCTGATGCTGGCGGTCGGAGCGACGGCGAGTGGCGCCCTCTTCGTGCGGCAACGTTTCATCGAAGCGGAGCAACTCGCGACGATCGAACGTCTCGCCGACAGCCAAAGGCTCCTCGACCTCCACGCCGATGCGCGCACGTTGGTGCCTGTGGGCCCGGACCTGATCGGTGCGCTGGAAGCGTGGCTCGCGCGCGCGGACACACTGCTCGCGCGGCGCGCTTTGCACCGGCGCACGCGGGACGCACTGCGGGCAGAGGGTCCTTCGATCGACGCTGAGGAGCGCACCTGGCGGGGCTGGCAAGCGGCGCGCCTCGACGATCTACTCGGCGGTTTGGCGGAACTTGAACGTGACGATCCCCATGGACGGACACGTGCGGGCATCGCGGCGCGACTCGCGCGCGCGCGCTCCCTCGCACGCCGTTCGATCGACGCTGCGCGCGACGATTGGGACGCGGCGCGAGCGCGCGTGGGAGCCGATCCGCGCTTTCGCGGCTTCGGACTCGACCCCGTCCTCGGCCTCGTGCCCCTCGGTGTCGATCCCGACGGTGGCTTGGAGGCCTTTTGGGCGCTCGACACCGGCGTGCGTCCCGCGCGCGATGACGCGGACCGCTTCGAGCCCTCGCCCGCGATGGGTCTCGTGCTCCTGCTCGTGCCCCCCGGTCAGTTTTCGATGGGCGCTCAAGCGCTCGATCCCACTGCTCCCAACTACTCGGCTGCGGCGGAGCCCGACGAAGCGCCTGTCCACACGGTCCCGCTGCAGCCCTTTTTGATCTCGAAGTTCGAGGTGACGCAGGGTCAATGGGTCAGCTGGACCGGCAATAATCCGGCGGACTACGCGCCCGGCGGTCAGGCTGGCGGACACGCGTTCGGTCTGGACCATCCCATCGAGCAGGTTTCATGGCTCGCTGCGCGCGAGGCCCTTGCGCCCTTCGCCCTCGATCTGCCCACGGAAGCCCAGTGGGAGTACGCCGCGCGCGCGGGCGCGGCCACACCGTGGTCGAGCGGCGCGGACGAGCGTGCCCTCGCGGGCTTCGCGAACTTCGCGGACCGGCACGCCGCCAACCACGGCGGCGCGAGCGCGTGGAACTACTCCGAATGGGCCGATGACGGCCACACCGTGCACGCGCCCGTCGGCAGCTTCGCACCCAATCGGTGGGGCCTGTGCGACGTGCACGGCAACGTGTGGGAGTGGGTGCGCGACGCGGAAGCGCCGTACACCACCGCGCCGCGCGTGGGCGACGGCTTGCGCGGGGTTCTTGCCGAGCCGTACACGGAGGCGTCGCGCGTGTTGGCCCGCGGTGGAGGCTTCTTCAATCCGCCGTCGGCGCTGCGCTCGTCGGAGCGCTACCTGATGCGCCCCGATCAGGCGACCCGCAGCCTGGGTTTCCGCCCAGTGCGTGCGCTGCCGGACGCCACAGCGCCGCGTTGAATCCATTTCGGGAGCGTGCGCACGTACGTCGGGCAATCAACGCAGGCTGGCACGCTATTCGCAGTTCGCTCGCATTCCCACCGCATCCGTGCGCCAAAGAGCCGCTCCGAGTCGGCGCTTCAAGCCGGTCGTGAGCGCAAAGCGCGGAAATTTACAATGCATTTTGCACAAACAGCCATCATCGTTGCCACTTCACTGTTCGCCACACTCGCGTGCACGGTCCCGGGGCGAAGTCAGACCACGGCGACGAATTCGCATGTGCAACATGCGACGCTCGAAGCTCGGCACGCGCCGGTCGGTGCCACTCCTGTCGAAGACCGAACCGCTTCGCTCGCACAACAAGTGGCCGACCTGCAGGCGCGCGTGAGGAAGGTCGAGGACGCGTCGGGCGAGGGTCGTCCCGGCGATGACTCGCGGGGCGGCGTCCCCATTGCGGCTGCAGCACCCACAGGGATGGCTGCGATGACGACGGGATCCGGCGGGGGCGCGACCATGATGGAAGACTGCAAGAAGCGGATGCAGGAACGCAAGGCGATGATGGCCGAGATGGCGGCACAGGATACGGCGCTCAGCCAGCAGGTCGCGAAGCTGAACAGCGCGCCAGAGGATCAAAAGCTCGATTTGATCGCAGCCACTCTGACACGACTCGTCGAGCAGCGAGTGGCCATGGCTCCGCGAATGGAACAGATGCACTCGGAAATGATGCAGCACATGATGGAGCACATGCAGATGGGCAAAGACTCCATGGAGAAGTGTCCGATGATAAAGGGCATGAAGGGCATGAAGGACATGAAGGACATGAAGGACATGAAGGACATGAAGAGCGATGCATCCGGAGGCGCTGGCGCGACGCGGGAGTGATCGCCGCGCGCGACGGAGCCCCGCCACGCACTATCGCCGTCAAACTTGAGCATCATCATGCAGCACACCGACGTAGGAATGGGGACGGGGATGGGCGGATGGATGTGGGTGTGGATCGTGCTCGGCATCCTCGTCGCTGCTTTGCTGGCCGTCGCCGTACTGAGGAAGCCCAAAACTTGACCTGGTGGTCGGATGTGCGCTGCTCAGCCGGGTCTCCGGATTCGATGCTGACGCGCGCCACGTTCGCGCCACTGCAATCACCGAACAACCTGATCCGAGGAACACCATGAAGACTCAACTGAACACCACAAACATCGCGATCGAGGGCATGAGCTGCGGGGGCTGCGTGCAGAATGTTTCCAAAGCGCTCCAATCCGTTACCGGCGTGACGATCGCGGATGTTGCCGTCGGCAGTGCCCGCATCGAAGTCGCCAACCCCGAAGCGTTGAAGCGCGCGATCGAGGCCGTCGAGAAGGCCGGATACAAGGCGCAGGCAGATCCGGTCATGCCCGCGGCCAAGGACACAAGCGGCGGCGGCGGCTGCTGCGGCGGTTGACCGAACCAGGAGTACCATCGACTCTGCGCAAGTGCGATGAGTCGGCGCAGCGCCGCGCCGAGTCCGCCTCGCATGACGACCAGGCCGTGAGGTTTTGAACGGTCGAAGCCCCTTTCTCTACGAAGCCCCCAGCCTTGAAAAGGCCCCGCTTGCACAATGACGTCCCCAATGAAGCATGAGCGCCACGCCGCCACTACCAAGGCGCTCGCGGCCGAGGGCGAGGAGCCGCCTGCCGCGTCCAATCACCATGCCCACATGGCTGCGGATTTTCGCAAGCGGTTCTGGATTGCGCTGGTCGTGACCCTGCCGATTCTCGCGCTGTCGCCGATGCTCCAATCACTGGTGGGACTGCGCGAAGCCACCCGCTTTCCTGGCGACGTCTACGTGCTGTTCGGACTTGCGTCCGTGGTCTTTTGGTACGGCGGCTGGCCGTTTCTCAAGGGCTTCGTCGAGGAGGTCAAGGCCCGCCAACCCGGGATGAGGGTGCTCATCAGCGTCGCTATCACAACGGCGTATGTCTACAGCAGCGCCGTCGTGTTTGGCCTGGCCGGCAAGATGTTCTTCTGGGAACTTGCCTCCCTCATCGACATCATGCTGCTCGGGCATTGGATCGAGATGAAGTCCGTGATGGGCGCCTCGCGGGCGTTGGAGGCGCTGGCCAAGCTCATGCCCTCGGACGCGCACAAACTCATGCCCGATGGCGCCGTGAAGGACGTGCCGCTCGGCGAGCTTTCGCTCGATGACAAGGTCCTGATCAAGCCCGGTGAGAAGATCCCGGCCGACGGTGTCGTCGTCGACGGCGAGAGCTCCGTCGACGAAGCGATGCTGACCGGTGAATCGAGCCCGGTCGCCAAGAAGAAGGGCGGCAAGGTGATCGGTGGGGCCATCAACGGGGAAGGCTCGCTCACCATCGAGGTCAAGGGCACCGGCAAGGATTCGTTTCTGTCTCAGGTCATCGACCTCGTCAAACAGGCCCAGGAGAGCAAATCCAAGACCCAGGACCTCGCCAACTCCGCGGCGATGTGGCTCACCGCCGTAGCTCTTGGAGGCGGCGTCGTCACCTTCGTGATCTGGCAAGTCTTCATGGGCAAGGCGTTCGCGTTTTCCATCGAACGCAGCGTGACCGTGATGGTCATCGCCTGCCCGCATGCGCTGGGGCTCGCCGTGCCCCTGGTCGTCGCTGTCTCCACGGCCTTGGCCGCGAAGAACGGCCTCCTCATTCGCAGCCGAGTTGCTTTCG
>JBBRWC010000114.1:0-12927 GCA_038246255.1 Planctomycetota bacterium | reverse complement strand
TGGCCGACCTCGGCGTTTCCTCCATGCAGCTCGACAATCCCGAGCGCGGCTTCACGTTCAAGGCCGACGGGCCGCTCGACCTGCGCCTCAACTCGACCCGGCCGCCATCCGCGACGCGGTCGCTCGGCCCCGTCCGGAGGAGCGCCGCGACAACCCGCGCAGCAAAAGCGCGAAACTGCGCTGGGCGCGGCGCTGCGATCAGCCTCTGTGAAGCGCGCGCCCGCAGCCCGATCAAACACTTGTCTCTTCGCAGCGGGCGCGCTCACCGCTGGGAGCGCGGGCCTCCAGGCCCGCCTTGGAGCGAGTCCGGTACTCGTCGCGCGCACCCAGCCTCGACGTGGGTGCGGCCGTGAAGGCCCGCATGGCACGCGGCTCGAGCCGATCAGGCGCGGCGCCAGATCGTTTTGCCGCCGGGCGTGTCCTGGAGGACGATGCCGTCGTGCTCGAGTTCCTTGCGGATGCGATCGGCCGTTGCGAAGTCGCGCGCGGCTTTTGCGGCGTTGCGCGCGTCGACTTTGGCTTCGATCGACGCGTTGACTGAGTTGTCGCGTGCGGGGAGGATCCCGAGCGCGTTGTCGGCTTTGGCGAGAAGCTGCGTCACCAGGTCCACGGCATCTTTGCCACCGATCTTGCGCTGCAACACGTCCTGGCGCAGTGCGAAGAGCGCGCCGAGAGCTTGCGGGAGGTTCAAATCTTCGTCCATCGCTTGGCTGAAGGCCTTGCTCAGATTCAACGCCTCGTTTTCGCCCGCGCTCGGCGCCGCGGCCAATTCCGCCTGCTCCAGCACGCTCACCATTTCGTCGAGGCCCGCGAGTGCGCTCTTGCACTCGTCCATCACCTTCCACGTGAAGTCGAGGGGGCTGCGGTAGTGGCCGCGGATAAGCGCGTAGCGCAGGGTGCGCAGGTCGTAACCGCGCGCGCGCACATCGTCCAGCGTGTACACGTTGCCCAGGCTCTTGCTCATCTTGCCGCCGTCGACGGTCAAGAAGCGGGTGTGCATCCAAAAGCGGGCGAAGGTTTTGCCCGTCAGGGCTTCGCTTTGGGCGATCTCGCACTCGTGGTGCGGGAAGACGTTGTCTTCGCCGCCCGTGTGGATGTCGAGCTGGTCACCGAGCAGCGCGCGCGCCATCGCCGAGCACTCGATATGCCAGCCGGGGAAGCCGTGTTCGCCGTACGCGCTCGGCCACTTCATCAAGTGCTTGGGATCGCTCTTCCACAGCGCGAAGTCCGCGGGGTGGCGCTTTTCGTCGCGCACATCGACACGCGCGCCGGCGACGAGGTCTGCCACACGATTCCCCGAGAGCTTGCCGTAGCGCTCGAACTTTGAAACGTCGAAGTAGACGTTTTCACCGGCCGGCCCGGCGCAGTACGCGTGACCGCTTGCGATCAGGCGCTCGATGATCGCGAGCATGTCGTCGATGTGCGCCGTCGCCCGCGGGTACGCCATCGCGGGCAAACAGCCGAGGGCTTTCAGATCCGCGAGGAAAAGCTGTGTGTACCCCTCCGCAATTTCCTGCGGGCTCTTGCCTTCCTTCAGCGCCTGCACCTGGATCTTGTCGTCGCCTTCCTCGGCGTCCGCAACCAGGTGTCCGACGTCGGTGATGTTCATCACCTGACGGACCTCGTAACCCTTGACCTCCAGCCAGCGCCGGAGCGTGTCCGCGAACAGGAACGCCCGGAAGTTGCCGATGTGCTGGCGGCCGTAGACGGTCGGGCCGCAGTTGTACATGCGCACGATTTCGGGCTTGAGCCCCGGATCGAGGGTCTCGAACGGCTCCTTCTGGCGGCTATAGCTGTTGTAGAAGACGAGGCTCACGTGTGGTTTCGGCGGGAGGGTCTCCCCCGCGGGGGAACGGGCCCGGGATGCTGCCCCCAGCGCGCCCTTGGCGCGGGGGGGCAGCGCTGGGATGATAGCGGCCTCGCGCGCCCCGCCCGCGTCCCATGTGACCATGCCCCCCCACCGGACGATCCTGATCCTCGGGGAACTGGGTGTTGGCGCCACCGGTCGCGTCTGGCACGGGCGGCTCGAAGCGGCGCTGGGCGGTGCGCCCGTCGGCACCGAGGTCGCGCTGAAGCGCCTGCATCGCGCGCTCGACTCCGACCCACGCGCCGTGGCCGCGTTCCAGCGCGAAGCCGAGCTCGGCCGGATCCTCGACCATCCCTCCGTCGTGCGTGTCTTGGGCAGCGGCCATGACGAGGAGGGCCACTTCCTCGTCATGCGTTTTGTCCCCGGGCGCTCGCTGCGCGAGGTCCTGGACACCGAAGGACCGTTGCCTGAGCCGCTACTGCGCCGCATGGCCGCCCAGCTCTTCAGCGCGTTGGGAGCGCTCCACGGCCGCGGCCTCGCCCACGGCGACATCAAACCCGACAACATCCGCCTCGACCGCGAGGACCGCGCCGTGCTCCTGGACCTGGGTTTTGCGCGCGCCGTCGCCGACGACGGGGTCCACCTGCCCAACCCCGGCAGCCTCGCGTACCTGTCGCCCGAGCGCGCGCGGGGCGCGGGTGCAAGCGCCGCGGGCGACGTGTTTGCGCTCGGCGTTGTGCTCTACGAGCTCAGTTGCGGGCGCCACCCGTTTGTCGACGCCGCGCGCGCGCCCGGGGAAGGCAGCGCGGGGCGCTCCAGCGGCCAACTCTTGCGGCGCGCCCTCGCACCCGGCGCCGACGAGCTGCTCGCCGCGATCGCAACGGGCCGTTTTGTGCCCCCGTCGCGCATCGCCCCGCAACTCAGCCCCCTCTTGGACGCGCTGCTTGAGGGCGCGCTGCGGCGGCGTCCCGAGGAGCGCCCGGGTGCGCTCGAGCTCGCACGGCGCGCCGAACAGGGCGAATCCGGGGAGTGGTGGCGCCAACACATCAGCCGCCAGCTCGATCCCGGCGTGCAACGCTCCCTCGGAACCCCCTCGCAGCGCCCGGGCCAGGAGCACTTTTCCCCCCTTGTCGGCCGCGAAAATGCCCTGGCAGCGCTGTTCGAGCTGTGGGAGAGCCGCCGCGCGCCGGTGCTCGCGGCGCTGCTCGTCGGCGAGCCCGGCTCGGGCAAATCGCGCCTGATGCACGAGCTCGCAGCGCGTGTCCGCGTGCGGCGCGACCCGCCGCTCTACATCTACACCCGCTGTTCGGAACACTCCGAGGCGCGGCCGTTCGGCGCGGCGCTGCGCCTGTTGCAGCGCTGGTTGCAACTGCCGGAAGAATCCGCGCCGGGCGCGCGCGAAGCGGGGCTGCTCGGCCGACTCGTGCCACCACGCGAGGTCGAAGTGCTGCTCGCGGCGCTCGACCCGGCAAGCGCCGAAGCGAACCGCGATTCCGTCGCGCTCGCGCTCGGGGACTGGGCCGCAGCGCTCGCGCGGGAAGCGCCGCTGGTCCTTGCGATCGACGACCTAGAGAAGGCCTCCGACGTCACGTTGCTTGTCCTGCAGCGTTTGCGCGAAGCCCTGGCCGCGGCGTCCGGACGCAGCCTGCTCCTCTTGGGATTCGCGGAGGGCGAAACGCCCGCAGCACCGGACGCGTTTGCGCGCATGCTGGAGCGCGCGGCGGCCCTGAATCCCGCAGAGGTCGCACGGATCGAACTCGGACCGATTGAGCCCAAGGACGTCGAAGCGCTGGTCGACCGCCTGTTCCACCCGTCATCGCCGCGCCTGCGGCTTGCGCGCGTGCTGTTCGGTCGCAGCCGCGGCAATCCGGGCCTGGTGGTCGAACTGCTCCGCCGGTTGCTCGAGCGCGGCGAGGCCGCGCCGCATTCGGACGGCGATCCGCGCCTCGTGCTCCTCGTCGCACCCGACGATCTGCCGCTGCCCAAATCGATCGACCGCACGATCCGCGAGCGTTACCGCGCGCTCGACGCGGCCCTGCGCTTGTGGCTCGATCGGTTTGCGGTGATCGGCGGGCGACTCGAGCCGGATTTTGTGCAGCGTGCGTTCCCGCCGACCGAGCGGCCCGAGCTCGACCGCGTTTTCAAGGAGCTGGTACGCCGGGGCTGGCTCGTCGCCGCCAGCAACCGCTTCCGCTTCGCGCGGCCGACGTACCGCGAAACGCTGTACCGCGCGATTCCCAGCGAGCGCAAACGGCGACTGCACCGTATGGCGGCGCGTGCGCTCGAAGCCGCGCATGGCGAAGCGCAACGCGCGGACGACGCTTGGCAGCGCGCGTTCCACCTGCGCGCCGCGGGTGAATGGCGCCCGCTCTTGACGCTTTTGCGCCCGCTGCTCAACCACGCGCGCGAACGGGGTTATCCCCAGCGTGCATTGCAACTCGCGCGTTTTGGTTTGGAGGCCGTGGATGCGCTGGGATCCGACGACGGCACGCGCGCGCTCGAACTCGAGTTGCTCGAAGCCGCCGCCGACGCCGCAGATCGATTGGGAGCGCGCGAGGAGGAACGCGAGCTGCTCGATCGGTTGGCGGAGCGCGACCCCGACCCCGAGCGCGACCCGCAAACCGCTGCGCGGATTTACCTGCTGCACGGGCGCTACGCCGTCGCAACGGGCCAATACGGACTCGCGCGCGGCATGCTGCGCAACACGGCGCAACTTGCGGAGCGCGCCGGCTCGCGCTCGCTCGAGAGCGAAGCCCTGCGCCGCCTCGGGCACGTGCAAAGCCACGTGGGGCAGTTCGACGAAGCGCGCAGTTTGCTCGCGCGCGCCGAGTCACTGGCGGGCGACGAGCTCGAACTTGCCCTGGCGCTGCTCGCGCGTGCACAGCTCGAGGTCGTCGACGACTGGATCGAACCCGCGCTCGAAAACGTCGACCGCGCGTTGCGCACGCTGCGCGCCGCCGAGCCGCCGCGCCCGGGAGCGCTCGCGCTGGCACACGTGTTGCGCGCGCGCATTTTCCGCTCGGCCGGTCGGCCCGCCCGCGCGCTCGGCGCCGCGAAGCACGGTGTCGCGCTCGCGCGCCGCGCCGGGGAACGCCGCACCGAAGCGGAGGCACTCGCGCGCCAGGGGGGGTTGTTGCTCGACCTCGACCGCGCCGAGGACGCGGAAGTGCACCTGTGCGAGGCGCTCCTGCTGGCCGACGAGATCGAGGACCGCCGCTCCAAGGCGCTTGCCTCCTTGTGGCTCGCGATCCTGTTGTGGGAGCGCGACGACCCCGCGTCGCACGCGTCCGTCGACAAGGCGCTTGCCGCGGCACGCGAGATCGGTTTTTATCGCGCCGAAGCCGTCGGTTTGTCGATTCGCGCGCGTATTCGGCGCGCGGAAGCCGCCCGCGGCCAGCGGCCGCTCGACGACGGGCTCGCCGACAGCGCGCGTGCCCTCGCGATCGTCGAGCAGCACGGCGCCGAGCTCGTCGACCGCATCGCGGTCACGGGCACACGCGCGCTGCTCGCCCATACGGCGGGTTTCGAAGAGGAATCGCGGCGCCTCGTCGTCGACCTGCGCCGGCGCATGCGGCGCGAGAACGAGCGCATCGAAGACCCCTCCTTGCGACGTGCCCAACGGACCTACACCACACGGCTTTTGGAGGCCGTCCTCAGCGTCGACGGCCCGGTGTATCCGCGCATGACACTGCTCCGCGAGCCCTAATCGGCGCGGCGCTCGAACGCAAACAGCGGCCAGTCGACGCCGGGCACCGGTGTGACGTGGAAACGCTCCTGGATCGCGGTTTCAAAGGCTGCAACGATCTCCGCGTAGGGGCCCGCTTGCGCGGCAAACACGCGGTAGGACGCATCGATCACGCCCGATTGATCCCCCACACGCACGTCGAGCCAAACGGGAATCTCCTGTGCAATCTGCTTAGGGTTGCGGCCCGTCAATGCGAGCCCTTGCACGGCGAAGAGCACGTCGAACTCGCGCACGTTGGGCAATTCGATCGTGGCGGGTGTGTGTAGCGGATCAAAACTCACAACGAGCCCGCCAGCGGGCAATGCCACACGCAATGCCGCGATTCGATCGTCGCGCCGCGCAAGCGCATGCACGTCCTTCCACGCCGTGGCATCCGCGAAGCTCTGCCAAGCGACAAACGGAATCAGCGCGGCCGCGGACAGCACCCCCACGCGGCCGAGCGGGGTCTGTTCGATCAGGGCAATCAGTGCCACCAGCACGACGAGACTACCCGCCATGTATCCCCCTTCGTTGGGCATACCCCAGTACGTGTAGAAGGCAAAGACTGGAATCAGCCACAGCAGCCCGGCGATCGCCACCCCGTGGCGTTTTGAGCGCAAACCCGCGGCTTGCGGGGAACGCCAAATGCCGAGGATCACCACGCCAAGCGGAATCAGCGCAAGGCCCAGCGGCGTTGTCCAATCGCTGCGCACGTACGGCCAGCGGCTACCGCCGGTTGTGGCGCCGATGAAACTCGCGGACGTGGCTGCAAGACCCTCGGGTGTCGACCGGAAGTACGTCCACTCTGCAACGAGCGCGACCGCGGCAAAGGCGATCACCGTGCCGATTCCGGCAAGGATGGCTGTGCGCCACCACGCACGTCCTTCGACGAGGCTCGGATGGTTGCGTGCTGCCACCCAAATCACAAATGCGATCCAGCCGGGCGCGAGCGTTGGCGCGGTCAAATGCGTGGAGCAAATCAGGGCAAACAGCGCGGTTTGCAGCACCAATAACCCACGCGCGCTCCATCGCGGCGCCCACGCAACCAACAGCACGAGCGCAAGCGCCACCGCAAATCCGTGCAGCGCGTGGACTTCGACCAACGTTGCAAAACGCACCGACGCGGGTGCGGCGCCGATCAGGAGCGCCCCCACGAGCGCGCCCGCGCGCGACGCACCCAGTTGGCGCGCGAAGTAAAACGACAGCCCGATCGCGGCCGCGCCGGGCACCGCCGAGAGCAACCCGAGCGCATCGAACGGCCGCCCAAACGGATCGAGGGCCACCAAAATGCGCCCGAGCGGCAGATACAAAGGATGCAACCACGTGAACCACCACGGCCGGTCCTCGAACACGGCCAGCTCGAAAAGTGAATGCCCGTCGCCCCACAGCCGCCGCTGCAGCAGGCCAAAAAAGACCGCCGCAAACACAACACCCAAGACGAGTGCGATGGCGCGGTCAGCGCGCGTCGGAGCTACTGCGGCCCAGAAAAATCCGCCCGCGCGAGCGCTCATTCCCGCACGCGCGCGGAGCCGTCGCGCGCCGCCGGATCCGCACCCATCCGACGCTCGAGCCACCATCCCAAGCGGTGTCGGCGCAGGGCCGCTGCGTGCGCGTGCGCAACACCGTTCCACTCGGCGTGCAAAGTGCCGACGTCCGCCGCGCGGCCCGGATCCGCCGCGAGCGCTGCGCGGTAACTGGCAAGCACTCGCATCACGTCCGTGCGCGCGAGGAAGGGCCGGCCACGCGCTTCGCGCCGCACAACCGCGCGAAAAAGGCGCGCTAGGTTGCGGTGACGCGCGGTCCCATTGAGGCGTGCGGTGAGCTCCGAGCGGTCGAGATCGATCAACAGCAGCTCCCAGCCGCCGGCCCGCGGCACCACCAGCACGTTGCGCGGTTGCAGGTCCGCGTGCGCAAGCCCGAGGTTGTGCGCGCGCGCAAGCATCGCCCCCAGGGCGCGGGCGACAGAGCGGCGCTCGCGCGTTTTGATGGTGCGCTCCCGCAGCGCCTCCAGCCAAGTGCCGAGGTCCCGCGCGCCCTCAACACGCTCGCTGACAAGCTCGAGGCGCCAGCCCCACCCGGTTGCGGGGCGCGCACGCGCGGCGACCACGCGCGCGGTGGGGAATCCGCGGGCGCGCAGGGCGTGGGCGAGCCGGAGTTCGCGCATGGGGCGGTCGGGATCCGCAAAACGCGCTCTGGTCAGCCAGCGCAGGAGTCCGCCGTGGGCGTACCGACGCACCAGGAGGCGCCCGGTCGGACCCGGGATCTCGAGCAGCGCGCTGCGACCCGCAAGGTCGCTTGGCGCAAGCTGCTCGCGGCCCTCCAGGTCGAAGCCAACCGCGTCGAGCGCCGCGGCGCAATCCGCGGCGATGGCGAGTCGCGCCCGACGTAGGCCGGATCGGCGCGGGCTGGGATCGGCCTCGCGCCACAGGAACCCCTCGGGGAGCCCAGGGACGGAGCGCGCTGCGGCGCGCCACCGTCCCCGCTCGGTTTCACAGTCCGGCGCCAAACCCCGGGCCGTCGTTCTTGGGCGGAGCGGGGCGGGCAGCCGGCTCCCGCTTGGGCTCTTCTTCCTGCGCGCGGCGCGGTGTCGGCGGCTCGCGCCGATCCTCCCGCGCGCGGGCCGGCGCCTCGAACACGCCGAGGCCAAATCCGCCAGTCCCGGCGGGGCTGTCACCGGACGGACGGTCGCCGTCGCGGCCGCGCGAACCGCGGTCGTTCTCGACGCGCGGACGCTCGGGACGGTCCGTGCGGTCCGTGCGCTCGGTGCGCTCGGGACGTTCCGTGCGTTCGGGACGTTCCGTGCGTTCCGTGCGTTCGGGGCGCTCGGGGCGCTCGGGGCGCTCACGCGGAGCGCGCTCGTCGTCCTGCCGCGGGCGTTCATCGCGGCGACCTTCTGCGGGGCGGCCCGCCGCGGGCCGACCCTCGTACGGGCGTCCGCCGCCCGCGGGCGGGCGTTCCCCTTGGTTGCCGCCGTCGCGACTCTCGCGGGCACCACGGCCGACGGGCGCGCGGTCCTGGTCGCGGCCCGCGCCGGAGCGCGCCGAGGCATCACGGCCCCGGGCGCCGCGGTCGTCCCGCGAACCGCGGTCGTCGCCGCTCCGGCTCGGACCCTCGCTCCGGCTCGGACCCTCGTTCTGAGCTCGAGCCGGTTGGGAATCCACGCGAGCGCCATAGCGGGGTGCGCTGCTGCGCTCCGGCTCTTCGCGCCGCGCCGGACCGCGCCCGCCTACGTCCCGTGCACCGTCGCCGCGTGCACCGTCGCCGCGTGCACCGGCCACCAGGCGGCCCGCGCCGCCGCGATCGTTGCCGCGCGCACCGCGATCGTCGCGACCACCGCGCGATTCACCGCGTGATTCACCGCGTGATTCACCGCGTGATTCACCGCGTGATTCACCGCGTGATTCACCGCGCGCAGAACCGCCGCCTGCGGCTTTCGCGTGGCTCGGCGCAGCACTGCCAGCACCGCTGCCAGCACCACTGCCAGCACCGCTGCCAGCACCGCGACCGGCGCCCGCCCGTCCGTCGGCGCCACGCTCGTTTGCGACACGGGCACCTCGCGCGCGGTCGTTTCCGCCGCGCGGGGGCTGTCCGCGGCCTGTGGACGCCGGCGGCGTCCTCAACTCGCCGCCCACTTCATCATCGTCGTCGTCTTCGAGGTCCTCGTCTTCGTCGAGCTCGTCCACGTCGTCGAAGTCGTCGTCGAGATCGTCGTCGCCATCGTCGTCGTGCACGTGGTCGCGCGCATCGTCGTCGCTGTCGCGGCTCGCTTCGACTCCGTCCTCGAAGTCCTCGCTGAACTCTTCGCTCGTCCCGAACACGTCGTCGCCTTCGAGTCCGCCGCCATCCCGCGGCAAGCGCGGCTCTTCCATATCCGGGCCGTCGTCGAGAGCGGGGGCCATGGCCTCATGCCGTCCCGCATCACCGCCCGGCGCTCCATAACCAACCGCGCCGGCGGGTTCGTCCGCATGACGCCCGCGGCGGCGTCCACCGCGGCGGCGGCGTCGGCCGCGGCCTTCACCGCGATCGTCCCCGCGATCGTCTGCGCCCTCAGAGCCGCGCGCGCCGCGCGCCTCGGGATCCTCACCATCGTCGTAGGACTCGCCCACGTCGATCATCTCCGTCGGCACTTCCTCGGCGAGGAACAGCGCCTTGCGGTCGAAGAAGTTGATTCCCTCTTCCCACGCATCCAGCGCGCGGACGGTGAGAAGGGTGTAGTCCCGGGCGCTCCGGCGGCCGCTTTCCTGCGCATCCTCGGGGGTGAGCGCAAGGTGCAGGTAGCTGCGCCGTCCACCGCGCAAACCGAAGCGCTGTGCGCGGTCGACATCGCGCGTCGGAATCGCGACGAACAGGTACTCGGGCGGTTTGGAGTCGGGGCCCGCTTCCACGGGGATCGAGTGGCCGTAGAGCGCGCGGATGCGACCCTCCACAACCTCGTAGCGCTGACGGTCCCCGCCGTTGACGGCGTCGACGAGATCCTCTTCTTCCACGGGCTCGCCCAGGCGCTCATTCAGGGCGCACAGGACTTCCTCGACGTCCGCGAAGCCGTGCGCATCGACCTCGAGGTCGAAGCGCTCCGGGCGGTGGCGGAGCATGAAAGCGAGGGAACGGGTGATCCGCTCGAAGAGGGCGGGGTCGGTCATGGGCAGGTCGCTCGGGCCCTTGGGGCGCGTGGAAAATGGACGGGGCGCCACTCTATCAACCCCCCGGCGCGGACCCGAAGCCCCGAGTGCCCATCCTTCGCCCCAACCCGACCCGCTCCGCCGCAACGAGCCGGTCCGAGGGCCACACCCGCGGCCGGCCGTGGATCAAGACCGCGAAGGATGACCGCGGTGAAAAACAGGTTGAATGCGAACGCCGCAACGTGAAATCCGACCGAGCCCGCCAAAAGACCGGCGCCCAAAACCGGTGCAGTTCCGCAGCCGACCTTGAACAGGCCGTCGAGAAAGCCCGCGCTCGGAAAACGCCTCCACTGCCGCCATCGCCCCGCCTGGGGCGAATAAAACCTCCATTCGCCCATCCCCAGCCCTCGTCCCGTGGCTCTCAATGGTGCTTAGCGCCCAAGATAGGACCCATATGGGGCCCCGCAGATGACGGCGCGCCATCGCTGGGGTAAATACACTGTTTATTCGCCCCAAGGCTTCACCGGGCTCGAGTTGCCGCCAAGCTCCGGCACCCGTAAACACCCCTCGACGCGACTCCGTAGGTCGAGGGGTTCCTGGGCTGTGTGCTGCGAGCCATCCACCGGGCAGAGCGCGGTCTCACCCGCTCCGTCTTGCGCTCACGCCTCGTAGCTCTCTCGCCCGTTCTCCAGCTCAACGCGCGCCAGGTCAAGGCACTTGAGCGCCTCGTCGAATGCCATCTCGATCCGTTGGCCGCGGGCCTCACCAACGCCAAGTACCGCTCCCTGACGAGCAGCGCAGACACCACCGCATCCCGCGATCTGTCCCAGCTCGCCGCGCAGGGCCTACTCGTGCCCACCGGCCAAGGCGGCGCAGCACCGCCTACCACCTCCATCCCCCAACACTGCTCAACCGCGCTCCGTGAACGCGCTCTGGCACCAGGGGCGCAAGCGGCAACTACCCTGACACCGGGGGACGTCTCAGGCGCGGCCCGAGCGGAATCCAGAGCCCCATAGACGGCCTCCACCATCCCAACGAACCTCATCCACTGAACTCCGCATCAATCGACGGAAGTTGACGGACTCGGAAAGGAGCCTTAACCTCCACTGGCCAATGCTCGCCCCCGCCCAGCGTCCCCTTCCGCCCGTCCCCCGGCCGTCAGCCCAGACCACCGGGATGTGCTCAAATCTCTCGCCCGAAAGGGGGTGCCGCGACCAGCGCCCGCCAACCCCACCCCCCACCGGTGGCCACGCCCCGGCCCCGACATCAGCGGCCCCGACCCGCTTCCCACTTGTACAGCACCCGGCGAATTGTAGTTGGATTGACTGAGAATCTGCCTAGCTGCCCTCAAGAAGTAGCGAAAAGTGAACGAAACCACGGACACACCGGAGACGCTTGACTTCCAGGCCCGGAATCGTGAGGGGGACGAGGAGTGCATCAAAGAATTGTTTACCCAGATGAACCCTGCTGGGATGCAGTGGGTGGCACATGCAACCCCGGCGTTTGAACAGGCTTCACGCGAGATTGACCCGGGTCTTGGCTCGCGAGCTATCTCCAAGTTGCATGCGGTACTCAAATCCACCGAACACAGCCTCTATTCTGGAGTTTCCATTGACGGAGGCGGTTTAGTGGCGCCCCCAATAAGCGTGACTGCTCTCCGAGCAATCGTCGAGTACCACCTTGAAAAGCACGGAACATCGGACCTGGCCTGGAAGCATTTCACCAACGCCGTACGGGTGGATCACATGGCGCAGAAAATACTTGGGAAAGCACCTGCCTTCACAAAGGGTTCTGGCTCTGGTTCTGACTGTACCGTACTCGCATTGGCCCCTGGAGTCATCTCGATTGTTGTGACGGCAGGAGTGTTGGTCTTTGCGTGAGCAGTCCAAAAAGCCGCTGCAGCGGACGCGGCTGCGCCGCGCTGGCGATCGGCAAGCGGTCCACCCCATCGATGCCTGACCACAACTACTTCTCAACTCTAATCTGGCAGATCGCCGACCTGCTCCGCGGCCCCTACCGCCCACCGCAGTACGAGCGCGTCATGCTGCCGATGACCGTGCTGCGCCGGTTCGACTGTGTCCTCGCACCCACGAAAGCCAAAGTCCTGGCTGCGCACGAACGGCGCAAGGGCGGCAAACTCGAAGGCGACGCACTCGACTCCGCGCTCAACGAGGCCGCTGGCCAACGCTTCCACAATCACTCGCCGCTCGACTTCGACAAGTTGAAGGGCGACCCCGACAACATCGAAAAGCACCTCGTCAGCTACATCAAGGGCTTCTCGGCCAACGTGCGCCGCATCTTCGACTTCTTCGAGTTCGAAGCCGAGATCGAGCGGATGCGCGAGGCGAACCTCCTCTTCCTCGTCGTCTCCAAGTTCTGCGACGTGGACTTGCACCCCAAGACCGTGCCGAACGAGGAGATGGGGCGGATCTTCGAGAACCTCATCCGCCGCTTCAACGAGCTCGCCAACGAGACCGCGGGCGACCACTTCACGCCGCGCGAAGTGATCCGGCTGATGGTCAACATCCTCTTCATGCACGACGACAAGCTGCTCGCCACGCCCGGCACGGTGCGCAAGCTGCTCGATCCGGCCTGCGGCACGGGCGGCATGCTCTCGGTGGCGGAGCGCTACATCCGCGACCTCAATGCCGACGCCGATCCGCATCTTTTCGGCCAGGACTGGAACGACGAGTCCTGGGCGATCTGCAAGGCCGACATGCTGATCAAGGGCGAGGGTGAGAACGCCGACCACATCGTCGGCGGTGCCGAGTGGTCCA
>JBBRWC010000113.1:0-13043 GCA_038246255.1 Planctomycetota bacterium | reverse complement strand
GACGGGGGTGACGAGCGACGGTCTTGAGGACAGAGTTGCGCTTCATTGGGGGGTCATCTCCAGGGGAAAGGGTCGTTAGACAACTCCTTCCTACCAGGCGGGTGCCCCCCCTTCAAAACTCACAAGACCACGGACATCCTCAGCGCTGCAAGCGCCGAAAATCCTTGCACCGGTTGAGAAGCAAACGGCGGCGTGGTGCCGCGTGTCGGCGGCACCCGCGCCCCCGAAGCGGGACCCGCGGCGAAGGTGTCGGCGGGAAGCAACGCGTGGCCGCTCAGCTCAACCGTGGGCGGAGTCTGAAGTGCAATTAGGGCGAGGTGTGCAATGACAAAGGGGACCATCGCACCAGCATGGACTCGCCCCCGGCCCGGCGACACCCCTTGATGGCAAGTTCACACGCTCGCGCAGTGCACGCTGCTTCCGTGGGACTCGAGCAGAACGGCACAATGGTCCCGAGCTTTCGCCGAACTTCGCGTGCGACGGTTTGCACCGCGAACGCAGCGCGCAGTCACGCGTCAGACGCCGTGGCCGGAACCGCGGGGGTGGGCAGGCTCGCGCTGCGGATCCAGTGGATCTCGAGCGCAAAATCGCCCTCCTGCCCGTCGCCGATCATCAAGCCGAGGGTGCGCACGTTTTCGGGCGCCAAGGGCTCGGCGCGGACCTCGCGACCACGAAAGGTCGGGCGGAAGTCGCGCAGCGGCAGCGCGACTTCGCTCCAATCGCCCTTGGGCGCGAAGAAAGATGCACCGTAGCTCGGTGCGTCGAACTCGTCGTCCGTGCGCAGGCGCAACTGGTACGTTTTGCCGTCACCGCGCACCCGCAGGCGCAATGCTTGGGTTCCCGCGGGGATCCAGGTTCCAACAGCGCTGCGTGCGGAGGCAAAGCCGCCGTTGCTCGCGAGACTCATCGTGCCTTCGAAACGGGCCGTTCCATTGGGCGTCGCGATCATGCGGCTTTGGGAAACGCCACCCATCACACGATCGTCGATCGTGATCCAGCCAGCCGCCGGTGAAACAGACGAAAAATCGACGACGGTGAGGTCGATCACGGCGAGTTGAACCTCGAAGTAGCGACGGTTGCCACCCACGGAGGGCCCGTTGTACTCGAGCACGCGTTCACCTGGGGCGGGGACGAGGTGGTCACGCGCGGCGACGTACGCGCGCAGTTCGGCAAGGGCGGCCTGAGTGCGCGCATTCGTGGTACGGCCGCGTTGACCGAGGCTGACAAACGTCGACGGGGCGACGTCGAGCACCCGAACCGCGCCGTCCGATTCGATCGTGCCGACGTTCAAGCCCTGGTACAGGAACCCCATGGTCACCTCCCGCGCTTGTTCGCCCTCCAGTTCCATTTCAACCGGAACCGTCATCGCGATGTCGCGCGCTGAGATGTGACGGAACAAGCTCATGAACGGCCCAAAAGTGTTTGAGCCCATGTTGGCCCGCGCCAACCGTGTGGTCGGGTAGCGCTTGATCTCGATCTCCTCCAGTCGGGTTGGCTGGGGCCAACCGATGGGCATGGCGCCTTCGAGGATCGGCTCAAAGGTCAACTCATCGAGGGTGGCTTCAAGAGAGGACCTCAAACCGCCGCCGTCCGCAATGCGCCGCTCCAGGCGGGACGCCATTCGGCTGCCCTGCAGCTCGTCGAGGATGGTCCGAGTGGCGGCTTCAAGGTCAGCCGCCGCCTCGGGGACGAGAGCCTCCCGGATCCGCTCCGCGGCGCGGTCGCGGTTCTGAGCAAAGGCCGGCAACAGAGCAAGGGCGAGACTGAGGGTGAGCATTTTCGATCGCACGAGGGGTCCGAAGAGGGTTTGCACGGTCGCGCAAACCGGATTCGTCGAGGGTGGATTCTCCCGTCGCAAGCATCCTGCGTGGCGCGCCCGGTGGAATCACCGGCCGTGAGACCAGACGGCGACCTGGCCCCGTCTGCTCAAACACCGAGGATCACTTCGGACAAGTTCTGGGACAAAGTGTGCCCCGCAACCGATCTTGATCCCGCGCTTACCGGATCCCTGCAGTCGCTCCGTAACGTCCCCAGCGTGGAGCCTCAGAGCATCCCGCGCGAAGTCGATCCGATTGGCCGTGCCGCTTCTCTTTCGGGAAAGGGCAACGACAAGCGAGGTGCGTTGCATTCGCTCGCGCAGTGGGAAACGCTCAATTTCCTGTGCACCAATCGGATTCCGCGTGTGCTCGCCACACGGCTCATGGGGCGCATCAGCCGCATTGAAAGCCCCCTTTTCCTGCGCGCCGCTCTTGCGCTCTGGAACGCCTTCGCGCCAGACCTCGACCTGCGGGAAGCCGTGCCGACGGAGTATCGCTCGCTGCGGGACGTGTTCATCCGCGAGCTGAAGCCCGGCTCCCGCCCCATCGACACCGACCCCGCGGTGCTATCCAGCCCCTGTGACGCGATCGTCGGCGCCTGCGGCGTGGTCGAGCGCGGCGCCGTGCTGCAAGCGAAGGGCATGCCATATGCGCTCCGCGATCTGTTGGGGAGCAAAGAACTGGTTCGGCGGCACGAGGGGGGCTTGTACGCGACCCTGCGTTTGACCTCCACGATGTACCACCGCTTCCACGCCCCGTGCGACGGAGGGCTCGACGAGGTGGTCTACATCCGCGGCGACACGTTCAACGTCAACCCAATTGCCTTGAAGAGAATCCGCGGACTGTTCTGCAAGAACGAGCGCGCCGTTCTCGACATCACTTCGCCGCCGGGTGGCGGAGCGCTGACGCTCGTGCCGGTCGCGGCCGTGCTGGTCGCCAGCATCCGTTTGCATTGCCTGGCCCACGACCTCGACCTCGCTTACCGCGGGCCGAACCGGATCCGCAGCTCCACGACATTCCAAAAGGGCGCTGAGCTGGGTTATTTCCAGCACGGGTCGACCCTGCTGGTGTTTGCGACAGGCCCCTACCGATTTGCACCCGGCATTCAAACCGACCGGCGCATCCGCGTCGGCGAGCCGCTGCTGCAACTGCACCCCCCCCCGACTCCCCTGACATGCGTCCTCCGATAAAATCCAGCGGAAATCTGTCCTTCGCAGAAGAGCTTCACCTGCAGCGCTGGGACGACCACCGCTTCTACCACCACAGCCGCGTCAACCAATCGCTGCACCTGATCAGCGCGGTGTCGTTCCTCCTGGCGTACGTTGCGCTGTTCGTGGATCCGGTGATCGCCGTGTTCCTCGGTTGGGTGGTTTCGATGACCACGCGCCAGGCCGGACACTTCTTCTTCGAGCCCAAGGGATTCGACACCGTCAACCAAGCCACCCATGAGCACAAGGAGGCCATCAAGGTTGGCTATAATTTGTCGCGCAAGGTGATTCTCTTGAGCGCGTGGGCGGCGGCGCCGTTCGTGTTGTGGCTGTGGCCCGAGTTTCTTGGGCTGTTCGCCCAGCCGCAGGACACCTGGGGATTCCTGCACAACGTGGCGATCTCGTGGCTCGTCATCGGCGTTGCAGCGATCGCGATGCGCGCGGGGTGGTTGGCCGTGACCCGCTCGCCTCAAACCGGTCTTGTTTGGGCGACGAAGATCGCCACCGACCCGTTCCACGACGTGGTCCTGTACTGGCGCTCGCCTTTCCGTCTATTGCAGGGTGAGCTGCTCGATCCGATGGCGGACGTGCATGTGACCCAGACATCGCTGGATCCGGCAGCGTGACGGCGCCGGTGTTCCGCTAGCGCCCTGGACCAGAAGTTCGCGTGCAGTATCCGGAGCCATTTGCGTTCCGCGCAAGGCGCGCCGACGACGCGTATCCGCTGCGATACTCGGAGGAGGCGCAACGCCGCGGGGGGCGCAAAGGGCCCGGAGAATGGATGCGAACTTCTGGTCCAGGGCACTAGCGGCGCACGAGCGCGTCCCGGCGCGCTTCCCGCCCGGCGCCATCCAGCGTGGGAATCGCGACCTCCGCATTGGACTGCGCGGAAAGCGTTTCGGGACCGCGCGACGCCGCGGACGCGGGCAGATGCGGGCGTTCAACACGCTCGCGGGCGGCGATCGGTTGTTTTCGTCGGCGCCACGCTCCGATCAGCTCGCGAACCTGCAAGCGTCGAAGCTTGGCCGCCGAAATCTGACCTGCTCCCCACCACCAACCGCCGGCCACCATATCGTCGGCTGCACCGACAAAACGCTCCATGATCGCCGCAAACTCCGCTTCGGGCACTTCCAGCGGAAAGAGGATGCGGCCTGTGCCGATCCAGTTGAGTGCGATTCCGCGCTGGCGCAGGTAGTACTGGAACATCCAGTGGTAGCGTCCCGGTTGTTCGTAGTGCACGAGCCAGATGGTTCCCCAGGCTGCAATACGCACGGGAACACCGCGCGCGGCCAATGATTGATTGAGACTATCTGCGCGCTCCTTCCACGTCGTTGCGGCGGTGGCGTAGGCCTGTTGCACCTCGGGACGATCCAGGTGCCGCAGGAACACGTTCATCGCCGCCATCACGTACGGATGGGAGTTGAACGTCCCGCGCGCAAAACACACATCCGCCGGACGCGTCTCGCGGTAACGCGCCATCCACCGTCGTGCGCCGCAGACCACACCCACAGGCAAACCTCCGCCGAGCGTCTTGCCGTAGGTCACCATGTCGGCGCGGAGGCCGTAGTACTCCTGGGATCCTCCAGGCGCAAAACGGAATCCGAGGAAGACGTCATCGAGGATGAACGCGATGCCGCGCTCGGTGCAAACTTCCCGAACACGCCGCAGCCAGCGTGTGTAGGTTTCCCGGTCGTCCGCGGAAGTGCTGCGCGCACCCAGCAGCGTTCCATCGCTTGGGGCGGCGGCGTTGGGGTGCATCGACTGCACGGGGTTGATGAGCACACACGCGATGTCCGTCCGGGTGCGCAGCACTCGCAGCGCGGCCTCGCTCCCATCCGCGAGAGTGTAGACGTCGCGCGCAGGCAACGGGTTGCCAGGCCCCGCCTGAACTCCATCCCACCAGCCGTGGTAAGCACCACAAAAGCGCACCACGTAACGTCGGGACGTGTGGTAACGGGCCAATCGAACGGCCTGCATCACGGCCTCCGTCCCCGACATGTGGAAGGAAACTTGATCCAGCCCACTGAGCGTTTTCAACCGCCGCAGGTTGTCGAGCACGACCGGGTGGTATCTTCCAAGGACAGGCCCCAGCGACCCCGCGATGGTTTGGGACTCTTCGATGCAGCGTTTGTAGAACGCATAGCCGAACACGTTGACGCCGTACGAGCCTCCCAGATCGAACGCCCAGTTGCCGTCGGCGTCCTGGATGCTCTGCCCGTCGCTTTGTTCGGCTACGGCGCTCACCGGCAGCGCTTCCCGCACCCGATTGCGAAAGGGAAACGGCACACGGTAGGCGTTCGTGAAATCGAGATCCGCCGCGATGTCCTCGATCTGCGTCGACAGCTCCAGGCTGCGGGGTGCCTTGCGGCGAACGTGGTCCGAGAGCGTCTGGAATGCGGTTCGCCGTCGCGCCGCAACATCCTCCGGCGCGCCATCGGCGCAGAAGAAGTTTTCGTCTGAGTGTTCGTAGTACGGCAGCCAACGGGAGATGCGAAGAGCCATACGCGCGTGCCCACGCAGGGACGGGTGCTTGGCCAGCGACAGTTGCAGGCGGCGCCAACCGGCACGCAGAACCACGGCGCCAACCGCGCCACCGACGAGGATCCAGGTGGGGTTCATCAGCGACGGCTCTCCCGGGTGGACAGGGCAATATGGCGTTCGCGTTTGCGACGGGGCGGCGGTTCCACGTTGAAGACGTGATCGCCGATGAGTTCCGGCGGCTCGACGCCCACGGTCTCATCGGCGGCGTCGATGCCCTTGGCGCGGCGGACGCGCAGGCGGTAGTCCTCAGGATCCAAGATGGCCGAGAACGGCAGATCGACGCGCCGCGACTCGACAAACGTCCGTGCCGCGGCACCCATGCGCGCTCGCACGGCGTCGTCCATCAGCCGCACCATCGCATCGTGGAGTGCATTCACATCGCGTCCGGCGATGCGGAAACCCGTGAGTCCGTCTTGCATCAGCTCCTGGGGTCCGCCGCAATCCGAGACCACCACCGGAAGACCGCTGGCTTGGGCTTCGAGGGGTGCGTTGCCCCACGTGTCGGTCGTGCTCGGGAACAACTTCGCGTCGGCGGAAGCGATGGCACGCGCGAGGTCGGCACCTTCCAGCACTCCCGTGAACGTGACGGGCACACCTGCCAATCGCTGGCGGAGCGACTCCCGGTGCGGTCCATCGCCAACCAAAATCAGGTGCGCGCGCGGTTCGTCCGCGCGCAACCGAAGGTACGCATCGGCCAGAAGATCCAAGTTCTTCTCGAGACTCAAACGACCGACATAAACGAATTTGACCAGATCCTCCGCAGCGACCAGGCCAAAGCGATCCCAAAAACCCTCGGTGCGGTGGCTGGGGTGGAAACGTTCCAAATCGACCCAGCGGTCGAGCACCATGAGCTTGCGCTTGCGCAGACCGCGTGCGTGCAGCAGTTTTGCGATGTACGTCGAGGGCACCACCACCTCATCGACGGAGTGGTAGAAGAGGATCATGTACTTCCAGGTCAGCGCTTCCAGGCTGATGTCCCTGGTGTAGTTCTCCACGTACTCGGGGAAGCTCGTGTGGTACGTCGAAGACGTCTCCAACTGGAGCACCTTGGCCGCAAGCAGTCCGGCGAGGCCCACGCTGCCCGGCGTGCTGATCTGCATGCGATCAAAGCCCTCTTCCTGCAAAAACTTGAGCAGCTCGAGGAACGGCGGAACGTGCAGGCTCAGACCTTCGTAACCGGGCATTTTGGCGTGCACGACGGCCGGGAAGATCCGCAGCGCGCCGGTGTTCATCAAATGGGCGATCTCGGGATCCTTGCGCCGCATTTCAAGCTCCGCGGCATCAAGGCATGTGACGACGACCAACGCGATGCCCCGCTTCTTCGCCTCCGCCTGCATACGCCGAATCGTGCGCGCGACGCCGTTGACTTCGAAGTAGGTATCGGTGACGAGGACGAGCTTGTGCCTGCCATGGAGCGCCATGGATTTGCGCACGTCGTCGACGAGCAGCTTGTCGGAGCTCTGATGGAAGTACGACAAGAGGTAGGGCAACGACACGAGCACATTCGACGCCGCGAGCGCGATCACCTGCTTCGCGAAACCCAGCACGTCCCGCGTTCCGCCGTTTGCAATCCGGCCCGCGTAGGCCATCAACAGCCGGTTGATCAGCGTGCTGATCACCGCGAACACCCGATCGTCCGTGCTCTGGGCGGCGGCGAGCGTCGCGCGGAACGCGCGGTCCGCGAGAAGACGTTGAGCTTCGGCAGCCAACATCGTCTCGAACGCCGGCACACCCTCGCGACGGCTGCGCCACTTGGAGTACTCCCCGACGGCCCACGTGCGTGTGTGGCGCGCGGCGCGGGGCAGCCAGGATCCTTCTTGACCAAACGCCAAAGCCAGAAGCAACTCCAGAGTTCCGTTCACCGCGGTGGCACCGCCTCCGCTGCGGCGCGCGGCGCCACGCTTCAACCTGTTGCCGTCGTACAGGAGCTTCAGCATCGCATGCGCAAGTGTCACCGGACCGCCGTGGTCGCCCCCGGGCTCGCTCTGCCCATCGCGGATGGCGCGCACCAAATCGCCGGGCGTGGGCGCGGTCGGATGTGCCCAAGGAAACTCCGTCCAGGTGCGCCCCGGATTGATGCCCGAGTGGTCGTCCGAGCCCGCCACAAGCCACTTGCGCCACGGATGGGGGCCCTTGGGCTCGATCCCGTGGCGATTGGCCAACCGCTCGAGGGTTGGGCGGTCGAGCGCGCGGATCCATTGCTCCGTGAATTCGTTCAGGGCACGGGTCCGGGTGCCGTTGCGCACCTCGAAGCCGTTGCACAGCAAGAGCGCCTTCTCGATGTGCGGGAGGCGCAAACTCCCCTCGCGACCGTAGGGGCGGTTTTGGGTGCTCATCAGCGGATGCGTCATGAAGTACACGATCGGGTTGCCTCGGCCCGTCGACACTTCCGCAGCAATCTGGTCATCCAGGTACGCGACCATCTCGTACACGTTCGGCCGTAGCCGGTCGATCTCGGCGAACTGCGCCTCGCTGATATTGGCCGCGGTGATGTGGATGTTGCATCCATCCTCGGGGAAGGTCGTGGTGAACTCCGCGCTCGCGAACACGTCCGTGTAACCGGCGTCGAAGAGCACCTTCACTCCGTCGATGGAGTTGTGGTCGGTGATCGTCACGAGCGCCATGCCCTCGCGCTTCAGACGGGCGTACAGGTCCAGGGGGTCGGAGTAGGACTCCGGAATCGCCAGCGAGTTGGCCGCGTAGTAGTCGGTGACGTTCGAAGCGTAGGAATGCAGGTGCAGATCAACCTTGCGCATGGCCCGTCGAGTCATGGGAGGGGGGGCGGTGTGGGGTACTTGATGGGGCGTGCGGGGGAGCGCGCCATTCGCTGCGGATCCCGGATTGGACCGCGCCGTCATCAAGCCGCCGTGCAGAGGGCGTTCAGGCATTGCGCGGCGCAGCGAACGTCCCGCAAATGGCGAAAGTTGCCCGGCTTGCCGCCCTTCCACCCATGGACGAGACGTGATCTTCCCCCGGAAAGGTGGACACCCAGACAAGGAGCAGGAATGCTCCAGGCGAGGAAGTGTCCATGGCCAGGTCTCGACGGAAGCACAGTTCGGAGTTCAAGCGTGACGCGGTGCGGCTGACGCACGAGCCGGGTCGCACGGTCGGCGAGGTGGCGACGAGCCTCGGCATCGACCGCAGCCTTCTGCAGCGTTGGAAGTCGGAGATCGACGCGCACGGCGCGTCGGCGTTCCCGGGCAACGGCCGCGCGAAGGCGTCCGACGTGGAAGTCCTCCAGCTCCGCAAGGACCTCGCTCGCGCTCAGCAGGAGCGGGACATCTTAAAAAAAGCGCTGGCCTACTTCGCGAGAGAGCGGAGCTGAGGTTCGAGTTCATGTTCGAGCACCGAGAGATCTTCGCGGTCGGGCTGATGAGCTCGACCCTGGAGGTCTCTCGCGCCGGTTTCTACGCCTGGCTCGGCCGCGGTGACTCGAAGCACACGCTCGAGGATCTTCGGCTGACCGTGCTGATCCGCGAGGAGCACGTGAAGAGCCGCGGGACCTACGGTGCACCGCGGATCCATGCCGCGCTGAAGCGACGCGACGAAGTCTGCGGGCTCCATCGCGTCGCGCGCCTCATGCGCGAAGCACGAATTCGCCCGAGAATGCGACGGAAATACGCGCGGACGACCGACTCGAAGCACTCGCACGCCGTCGCGCCGAACATCCTCGACCAAGACTTCACGACCAGCGCGCCCAACCGAGTCTGGGTGTCGGACATCACCTACATCCCGACGGACGAAGGCTGGCTGTACCTCGCTTCGACGATGGATCTCTTCTCGCGCAAGGTCGTGGGCTGGTCGATGAGCGCGAGCATGCCGGCCACGCTCGTCCTCGACGCGCTCAAGATGGCCATCGATCTGCGTTCACCGTCGCCGGGTCTGGTCCATCACTCCGATCGCGGCGTGCAGTACGCCGCTCACGCGTTCCAGGGGATGCTCGATCAGCACGGGATCGTGTGCAGCATGAGCCGCAAGGGTAACTGCTACGACAACGCCGTGCAGGAGAGCTTCTTCCACACGCTGAAGACCGAACTCTGCGATCACGAGCACTACCGCACGCACGCCGAGGCGCGGGCGAGCGTCTTCGAGTTCATCGAGGTCTTCTACGACCGCCAACGACTGCACTCGACGCTCGGCTATCGATCGCCGCTCGAGTTCGAGGCGCAGCGCATCGCTGTCTGACGTCGCGATCGTCGACGAGGACACGGCCTCCGACGCGCGAACTTGGTCTCGCGAGGCATCAGCGAGTCGGCGGGCGGGCCCGAGAACGCACGTCGATCGCGACGACGGTGCGTCGTGATCACTCTCCACAAGTTTTGAGTCTCCTCCCCCTGGACCCCCACCTCCCGGGGGCCTGCCCCGGGAGCGCCGCGCTGCGCTTCAGCCAGCTCCGCGCTGGCTGCGCGCGGCTCCCCCGCAGAGATGGGGAAGGGCGGACCCTTCCCCAAACCCCTTCCCCATTGACGATTCTGCGGCATCGCCGCCTACTGCTGCCGTTACTAAACCCCGTGTCCACTGAACCGGGGGAGGTCCACAGCGCATGGAAGCGGCCCTGATGGACGTGCTCGAGGGACTGGTCGCTGCGCAGTACACCAAGGGCGGCGCGCGCGTCGCGGCCCTAACCCAAGCCAACTCCCGCCTGCAGGTGGTGCGCCATCTCGCGCGCATCGCGGCTGAGCTGGGACTCATGACGGAGAAGGAGCACACCTACTTCGTGTCGAACCTGATCGAACTGGGTCAGCAGGTGGGCGGATGGCGCAAGGCATCGGACGGAACGGCGAACTCTTCGAGCGGCTCTGTGACCCCGGCCACCTGATGCGATCCGCGCGCCGGGCGGCGCGCGGCAAGCGCAGGCGACCAGACGTGGCCGAGTTCCTGCTCGAGCTGGAGCCACACAGCTTCGCGCTCGCCAAAGCACTCGAAACTGGCGCCTGGCGCCCGGGCGCCTACCGGACCGTCTGGGTGCGCGAGCCGAAACTGCGGTTGATCAGCGCCGCTCCGTTTGCCGACCGCGTGGTGCACCACGCTTGGGTGTCGATCGCGGAACCCTACTTCGAAAGGCGCTTCACATCGCGCTCGTTCTCCTGCCGGGTGGGCAAGGGAACCCACGCGGCCCTGGACCTGGCCCAATGTTTGGCACGGACCCATCGCTACGTGTTGCGAGGCGACGTGCAGCGCTTCTTCCCGAGCTTGGACCACAAGGTGGTGCTCGACTCCGTGACCCGGGTGATTGCGGATGAGAAGTTCACGGACGTGCTCGCATCCATCGTCGCCGGGAGCAACGCGCAGGTCGAAGTTCTCGCCCTTTTCCCTGGCGACGACCTGTTGACCCTCATGGAGCGCCGCCGCGGGCTGCCCATCGGAAACCTGACCTCGCAGTTCCTGGCCAACGTGGTGCTCGACCGTCTCGACCACTTCGTATTGGATGGGCGCGGGTTCGGCGCCTACGTGCGCTATTGCGACGACTTTCTGGTGTTCGGTGACGAACTCGGTCGCCTGCGCGATCTCCGCGACGCACTGGTGGAACAACTTGCCGGGCTGCGCCTGCGACTGCACGAGCGCAAGTGTGGCCTGCACGCGACATGCTCACCCATTCCGTTTCTCGGGTTTGCGGTGCACGGGGGCAAGCGCCGGCTCCTGGGGCCCGCCGTGCGCCGCGCGACGAGGCGCTTGCGACGCCTGGCCCGCGACGCGGCCCGGGGGCGGCGGACCCGCGAACAGCTCGTGGCGTCGATGCGTTCCTGGCTAGCCCACGCGGCCCACGCCAGCCCGAGCGCCCTCCCCGAGCGTGTCCTGGAACACGCAGGTCTGGCGGCTCCTCGGCCGTGGGAGTAGCCTCTGGCCAGGCGGCCTCCCGAGGAAGCGCGTCCCGCGTGCTGCGCGGCGGTTCTTGGAACAACAACCCACAGAACGTCCGCTCGTCGAACCGCAACAGGAACGATCCTGCGAACTCGAACGACAACAACGGTCTGCGCGTCTCGAAGTCTCCCCGAACACTTCCCGGCCAGAATCCGTCGGCGTAAACGCGCCGCGGAGCGTGTCGGCGGGAGTCCAGGGGGGCAGCCAGGGTTCTCGGCTCCCGTTCGCGGGGCCACGGGAGTCCGAATCACCGCGCGGCGGCCCCGGCCCGGGGATCCGGGTGGGGGCCGCTGCCTTTTTGGACATGGTCGGTGTGCTCGACCTTTAGAAGCGGCGTGACTAGCCCGATAAGGATGGCTAGAATGGCGCGTATGGTGCGAGTCAGCGTTACGGAGCTCAAGAACCGCCTCAGCGAGTTTCTCCGGCGGGTGAAACGCGGGGAGAGCGTCGAGATCTTGGAACGTTCGGTGGTCATTGCGCGTCTCGAGGCCGTTGGGCCCGAGACGGTGAAGGGCGACGAGCAACTGGCGCGACTGGAGCGCGAGGGGGTGTTGCGGCGCTCGTCTCCAGCGGCGAGGCGCGCCCTGCTGGACTTTGCGCCGGTGCCCTGCGCCGTGGACGCCGTGCGGATCGCGTTGGAACAGCGCGGAGAGCGCTGACGAGGAGTCGCTATGCGCTTTTGGGACTCTTCGGCGCTCGTCCCGCTGTTTGTCGACCAGCCCTCGACGGCGGCCGTGCGCGAGCTCTATCGCAGCTCGGACGAAATCGTCGTCTGGCGCTTCACCGAAATCGAGATTCGCTCAGCCCTCGCGCGGTTGGAACGCGAGGGCGCGTTGACGGCCGCCGATGCGCAGCGCGCTTTTGATCAGCTTGGCAAGTCCCGCGACGGCTGGACGGAAATCGTCCACGCGGACGGAGTCCAGTTCCGTGCCCAGCGCCTCGTGCGGGTGCACCCTCTGCGCGCCGCGGACGCGCTGCAGCTCGGCGCCGCGTTGCTGGCCGCCGAGGACCGCCCCCAGGGCGTCGACCTCGTGACCCTCGACACGCGGCTCGCCGACGCGGCCCGGCGTGAGGGTTTTGCGGTCCTACCCGGGTGACCGCGACTTGGGGGCGTGCGCGTCGCACGTGCGAAGCGTCCCCGTCGCGCTCGGAAGGATCGCGGGCGGGACCTGAGCCCCTACAGGTGGGTGAGAAAGCGCGCCATGCGCACGAGTGCCTCCCTTAGGCGGTCCTCGCCCAGCGCGTACGAGAGGCGCACGTGGTGCGGGGCGCCGAAGGCGGAGCCGGGCACGAGCACTACGCCTTCTTGTTCGAGCAACTGCTCGCAGAACGGGCCGCTGTCCCGGGCGCCGTCGAGGTGGGTGGCGACGTTGGGGAACGCGTAGAACGCGCCCTGTGCGGCGGGGGCGGGCAGGCCCAGTCGGTGCAGGCCCTCCAGGAGGAGGTCGCGGCGGCGCTGGTAGGTGAGTCGCATCAACCGCGCTCGCCTCGAACACCTCTGCCGCTACATCGCTCGCCCCGCGCTCTCCACCGAGCGCCTCTCCCTCACCCGACAGGGCAACATCCTGCTCACCCTCCGCCGCCCGTGGAGCGACGGCACGAGCCGCTTCGTCTT
>JBBRWC010000112.1:0-13163 GCA_038246255.1 Planctomycetota bacterium | reverse complement strand
TTTTTGCTGTTTTTTTGGGCACCGGTTCTACCCACCCTGCCCTCTGACCGGCGCATTTACCTCTATATCAAACCAACACACCCCCCTCCCCCCCCCGGGGGACGCGGTGGTCCCACCTCACCACTCCTATCCCACGACCCACGGCATCCCACTGGTGCCACTGAGACGAGACGAGTCTCCCATGATCCAAGAAGCTGCCCAAGCAACCGTCGACAGCAACCTGCTGGAACACGCCCGTCAACTGGCCGCGATCGAGGCCTCGTACCTGGCCAAGTTCGGTGCCGCCATCGGTGCGGGCCTCGCTCCCCTGGGCGCCGGTATCGGCATCGGCAAGATCGGCGCCTCGGCCAACGAGAGCATCGCGCGCCAGCCGGCCGCCGCCGCCGACATCCGCGGCAGCTCGATCATCCTCGCGGCGCTGATCGAAGGTGCGACGCTGTTCGCAGTCGTCGTCACCCTCCTCGCAGCCGTCCTGTAGGTTTTTTAAAGCGGTGTGGTGAAGCCGCGGGGCCCGGGACATCGGGGGACCGCGGCCCGCCGCGGCTGCGCTCCCGCGGCCCTACGGCGGGCGACGCTCGGGTTCGAAGATCGGTTGCCGGCACTTGGCATCCCTTTAGACAGCCCCGTCCCCAAAGCCCGTCCCCCAAGCCCGTCCCACGCCCCGCCCTCCGCCGTCCGCGGCGCTCCCTGGCGTTCACGCCACGCAGCGGTCCCGACGGCGAAGAACCCCGCACAACGACGTTCCTTTCGGAGAATCGATCATGCCGATCCTGCTCAGTGCCATGGCCGCCGAAGGCGGTTTCAACCCCCTCGACGCCGCCGGCGGCGGGGGCGCGCTGTGGACTTGGATCATCTTCCTGCTCGCGCTCGGTCCCATCTGGATCTTCGTGATGGGGCCGGTGACCCGCGCCCTGATCGCGCGCGACGACCAGGCGAAACGCGCCATCGTGCAGGCCGAGAAGGCCAACGCGGACGCGGAGCGCGCCCGCGCCGAGGTCGAGATCAAGCTCGGCGAGGCTCGCGCGGAAGCGGCCAAGCTCCTCGCCCAGGCGCGCGAGCGCGCCGAGGTGCGCGAGCGCGAGATCGTCGAGGCCGCCAAGAACGAGGCTCACACGCTGCTCGAGGGCGCGCGCTCGTCGATCCGCGCTGAGCAGGAAAAGGCGCTCGCCGCCATCCGCACGGAGGTTGTCGACCTGACCCTCAGCGTTGCGAGCCGCGTGCTCGAGCGCAACGTGGGCAGCGAAGACGACCGTCGAATGGTCGAGCGCCTTGTGACGGCCGGAACCGGAACCGGAGCCCGCACGTGAGCGCCGCGTCCAACTTGGCTGCGAGCGGCCCGATCGTCGCCCGCTACGCGGAAGCCCTATTCGGGCTCGCGCAGCGCAAGGGCGTGCTCGAGGAGGTCGCGCGCGACATCGAACGCTTGGCGGTCGAAGTCAAGAGCCCGACCGTCAGCCAGTTCCTGCTCAACCCGCGCCGCGACCGCAAGGAGCGTGTCGCGCGCCTCGCCTCCGTGCTTGGCGATGCCCAACCGATGGTGCGCAACTTTGTGTCCCTGCTCTTCGAGCGTGGGCGCGAAGGTGTCCTGCTGGGTATGGGGCCCGCGTTCCATCGGCTGCGCCTCGAAGCAGCCGGGATTGCCGAGGGTGTCGCCGAGACGGCGCGGCCGCTCGATCGCGCCCAACTGGACGCGCTCGCGCAGCGCCTCGGGGCGCGCCTTGGCAAGAAGATCCAGCTCACCTCCAAGGTCGTGCCGGAGCTCATCGGAGGTGTGCGTGTCACCGTCGGCAGCCAGCGCATGGACAACAGCGTCGCGGGCCGCTTGGCTGGACTGCACCGCAAACTGATGGACGCACCGCTGCCTTCGCGGGGCGCCTGAAAACGCTCCGGGATCCCGCTCGAGCGGATCCCCACCGACCGAACCTCCTCCCATCCACTCCGCGGCACTAGCCGCACGAACCCGAGAAGAACACCATGGATCTCCGTCCGGCAGAAGTCACCTCGATCCTCGAGAAAGAGATCGAGAGCTACGGCGGCGAGTCGAGCATGCAGAGCGTGGGCACCGTGCTGTCGGTTGGCGACGGCGTGTCGCGCGTCTGGGGCCTCGACGACTGCATGATGAACGAGCTGCTCGAGTTCGAGGGCGGTGTGCGCGGCATCGCGCTCAACCTGGAGGAGGACAACGTCGGCTGCGTGTTGCTCGGCGACGCCGCGAAAGTGCGCGAGGGTGGCACGGTCAAGACCACGGGCCGCATCATCTCGGTTCCGACCGGTTATCAGCTCCTTGGCCGCGTGGTCAACGCGCTGGGTGATCCGGTCGACGGCCGCGGCCCGCTGGGTGTCAGCGAATCCGACTACCTGCCGATTGAACAGCCCGCGCCCTCGGTGGTCGAGCGCCAGCCCGTGACCGAGCCGATGCAAACCGGCATCAAGGCCATCGACGCGATGATTCCGATCGGCCGCGGCCAGCGGGAACTGATCATCGGCGACCGCCAGACCGGCAAGACGGCGCTGCTGATCGACACGATCATCAACCAGAAGAAGACCGGCGGCGGGGACCCGCACAACCCCGAGCAGGTGCTGTGCATCTACGTGGCGATGGGCCAGAAGCAGTCCACGGTGGTGGACCTGGTCAACCGTCTTGAGGCCGCGGGTGCGATGCCGTACACGATCGTGGTCGCCGCGAGCGCCATCGATGAAGCTTCGATGCAGTACCTCGCGGCCTACGCGGGCTGCACGATGGGCGAGCGCTTCCGCGATGAAGGCCGCCACGTCGTCATCATGTACGACGACCTTTACAAGCAAGCGCTGGCCTACCGCCAGGTCATGCTGCTGCTGCGCCGCCCGCCGGGCCGTGAAGCGTTCCCGGGCGACGTGTTCAACCTGCACAGCCGTCTGCTGGAGCGCGCCGCCAAGCTCTCCATCGACGCGCCCAAGATCAACCCGCGCTACAAAAAAGGCGGCGGTTCCATGACGGCCCTGCCGGTGGTGGAGACCCAGGAAGGCGACGTGTCGGCCTACATCCCGACCAACGTGATTTCGATCACGGACGGCCAAATCTTCCTTGAGTCGAACCTCTTCAACTCAGGCGTGCGCCCCGCCGTCAACGCCGGCATCTCGGTGTCGCGGGTTGGTGGTGCGGCCCAGATTGGCGCGATGAAAAAGATCGCGGGTGGCCTGCGCCTCGAACTCGCCCAGTACCGCTCCCTCGCGGCGTTCGCGCAGTTCGGCTCCGACCTCGACAAGGCCACACAGCGCATCCTCACCCGCGGTGAACGCCTCGTCGAGATCCTGAAGCAGGGCCAGTACGTTCCGATGGCCGTCGAAGAGCAGATCGCGATCATCTACGCGGGCACGTCGGGTGCCCTCGACAACCTTCCCGCTGGCAAGGTCACGGTGTTCGAGAAGGCGTACCTCGAACTCGTGCGCGACACTTACCCCCAGGTGATCACCGAGATCGCCACCACCAAGAAACTCTCGGACGAGGGCAAAGCCCTGCTCGACCAGGCCGCCAAGGCCGCGATCGCGCAGCTCGGCTGACCCCAGGGAGGACCCAAGGATGGCCGGTATCAAAGAGCTGCGCGGGCGGATCAAGTCCGTCGGCAACATCAAGCAAATCACGCGCGCGATGGAAATGGTCGCCTCGACCAAACTCCGTCGATTCCAGGACCGCGCGGTGGCGTCGCGGCCGTATGCGCGCGAGATCGCCGGCCTGGTCAGTCGCCTTGCGGCCGAGCTGGGTGAAGAGGGCATCGAAGCGCGCCCGTTGTTCCAGGAGGGCAGCGGCGATCGGATCGCCGTGCTCGTCGTCACGTCCGACCGCGGACTGTGCGGCGCCTACAACTCGAACGTGTTCCGCGAACTCCTGCGCTGGCGCGAAACGCTGCCCGTCGTTGACCGGGAACAGGTGGCCTACCAGGTCTACGGCCGCAAGGGTTACCAGTGGTTGCACGGGCGCGGGCGCGAGGTCGACAACTTCTTCGTCGAGCCGCCCCTTGAAAAGATGGACTTCGCCGCCGCGGTGCGGGTCGCCAAGGTCCTGACGGATGGGTTCCTCGCGGGCAAGTACCGCGAGGTCCGCGTGCTGTACACGGCCTTGGAGTCGATGGTGAAGTTCGTTCCGACATGGCTGCCGTTGTTGCCGATCCGCCCACAGAGTCTGGGCGCGGGTGAAAGCGTGGAGCCTTCGGGTGACGCGATTCTCGAGCCCGACGCGGCGACCATCTTCGACAGCCTCGTGCCGCGTTACCTCGAGATCCGCATCTACAACGCGCTGCTCGAATCCCTCACCAGCGAGTTCGCAAGTCGCCGCTTCTCGATGAAGAGCGCGACCGACGCCGCTGGCGACATGCAAAAGGCACTACGCGGTGTGTACAACCGCAAGCGTCAAGAGACGATCACCAAGGAACTGCTCGACATCGTCGGCGGTGCCGAAGCCCTCCGCTGAACCGTATCACGTGCAAGCCACCATGAGCTCCTCCATCCAGGGCGGGTCGACCCAAGGGACCGTTGCCCAAGTCTTCGGTCCCGTCGTCGACGTTCGCTTCCCGGCGGGCAAACTCCCCGCGATTTTTAACGCACTGCGCATCAGCGATCCGTCGCGCGGGGTCGAGCTGACCCTTGAGGTTGCGCAGCACCTTGGCAACAACGTCGTGCGTTGTGTCGCCATGGCCAGCACCGACGGTCTGCGCCGCGGCGTGCCGGTGGCCGACAGCGGGCAGCCGATCACCGTTCCGGTGGGCGAACGCACGAAGGGCCGTATCTTCAATCTGCTCGGCGTGGCGCTCGACTCCGTCACGCGCGGGGACGTGCCGCCCGGCGACACATGGCCGATCCACCGGCCGGCACCCAAGTTCGACGAACAGGAAGCCATCTCCGAGGTTTTCGAGACCGGCCTCAAGGTCGTCGACTTGCTGTGTCCGTTCGCGAAGGGCGGCAAGATCGGCCTGTTCGGCGGCGCGGGTGTCGGCAAGACCGTGCTCATCCAGGAGCTGATCCGCATCACGGCCGTCGAAAAGGGCGGTTTCAGCGTGTTCTGCGGTGTCGGCGAGCGCACCCGCGAGGGCAACGACCTGTGGCTCGAGATGACCGAGGCGAAGTACACAACGCCGTCGGGTGAAGAGCAGAGCGTCATCGACAACGCGGTGCTCGTCTTCGGGCAGATGAACGAGCCGCCGGGCGCGCGTCTGCGCGTAGCGCTCTCGGGCCTGACGATGGCGGAGTATTTCCGCGACGAGCGCGGCCAGGACGTGCTCCTGTTCGTCGACAACATCTTTCGCTTCGTGCAAGCCGGTTCCGAGGTGTCCGCGCTGCTTGGGCGCATGCCCAGCGCCGTCGGTTACCAGCCGACCCTCGCCTCGGAGATGGGTGCACTTCAAGAGCGCATCACGTCCACCAAGAAGGGCTCCGTGACGTCGATGCAGGCCGTTTACGTGCCCGCCGACGACATCACCGACCCGGCGCCGGTCGCGACGTTCGCGCACCTCGACTCGACGATCATCCTCGAGCGCTCCATCGCGGAACTCGGCATCTACCCGGCGGTCGATCCGTTGAAGTCGACGTCGCGCATGCTCGACCCGCAGGTTGTCGGCGAGGAGCACTACAAGGTCGCGCGCGAAGTCCAGCGCATCCTGCAGCGCTACGCGGATTTGAAGGACATCATCGCGATCCTCGGTGTCGAAGAGCTCTCCGACGAAGACAAGATGAGCGTGGCGCGCGCGCGCCGCATCCAGCGTTTCCTCTCCCAGCCATTCTTCGTGGCCGAGCAGTTCACCGGCACCCCGGGTGTGTTCGTGTCGCGCGACGACACGGTGCGCGGCTTCAAGGAGATCGTCGAAGGCAAGCACGACGACGTGCCCGAGTCGGCTTTCATGTACAAAGGTGGCATCGACACGGTGCTGGCCGCGGCTTCGAAGATGGCGTCGAGGGGCTGAAACCCGCGGCGTTTTGCCCCTGCTCCCTAAGCCCGCACGCACACCATGGCCCAGTTGACCCTGCGCATCATCACCCCCGAACGCATCGCACTCGACGAAGCCGTCGAGTACGTGTGGCTGCCGGGCGTCGACGGCTCGATCGGCGTCATGGCGCGCCACGCGCCCATGATTGCGGCCCTCGATTTCGGCGTGCTCATGTACACGAAGCCCGGGGGAGCGCGGGGCCACATCTTCGTGAGCGGCGGTTTCGCGGAGGTGCGCGGTGACACCCTGCGCGTGATCAGCCGCGCGGGCGAAAAGCCAGAGGAAATCGACGAAGCGCGCGCCCGCGAGGCCGAGCGTCGCGCGCGCGAGCGCCTGGCGCAACGCGGCAGCGCGGCGACCATGTCCGAAGTTAATTTCCTGCGCGCGGAACTCGCGTTGCACCGAGCGCTCCTGCGCTTGGGCACCAAACACTCCTCCCAATGAGCACTCCGTCCTGGCTGCGGACGCACACTTGCGGGGAACTGCGCGCCGCCAACGTGGGCTCGCGCGTCGTGCTCAACGGCTGGGTCGATGCGCGCCGCGACCATGGCGGCATCTATTTCCTCGACCTGCGCGACCGCTACGGCAAGACGCAAGTCACGCTGGCGGCGGACGTGGCCGAGGCAACGCGCTTTTCGACGGAATGGGTCCTCGCGGTCGAGGGCACGGTGGTTGCGCGCGACGCGGCCAACCTCAACCGCGAGCGCGATACGGGCGCAATCGAAGTGCGCGCGGAGCGTGTCACGGTCCTCGCGCCTTCGCGCGTTCCACCCTTCGAAGTGCTCGACCAACTCGACACGGCCGTCGAGACGCGGCTGCGCCACCGTTACATCGACCTGCGCCGGGCGCCGCTCCAGCACAACCTGCTGCACCGCGCGCGCTTCATTTCAGCCATGCGCCGGGCGTTCGAGGACCAGGGTTTTGCCGAGATCGAAACGCCGATCCTGACCCGTGCGACACCCGAGGGCGCGCGCGACTACCTGGTGCCGTCCCGCGTTCACCCGGGTGAGTTCTACGCGCTGCCCCAGTCGCCGCAGATCTTCAAGCAACTCCTGATGGTCGCGGGCTTCGACCGCTACTTCCAGGTCGCCCGTTGTTTCCGCGACGAGGACTTGCGCGCGGACCGCCAGCCCGAGTTCACGCAGCTCGACATGGAGATGAGCTTCATCGACGAAGAGCGCATCTTCGCCGTCTGGGAAACCGTGCTCACGCGCACGTTCAAAGAGGCGTTGGGTGTCGACCTCCAGACGCCGTTCCCGCGCTTGAGCTGGGACGAGTCGATGGAGCGCTACGGCGTCGACAAACCCGACACACGTTTTGGCCTCGAGCTCGTGGACCTCGCGTCCTGGGCCGCTGACTCCGACTTCGCGGTGTTCAAGGACGCCCTCGGCACCGGCGGTCGCGTGCTGGGCCTTGTCGTGCCGGGCGGTGGGGATCGGCTGTCGCGCAAGGACCTGACCGCACTCGAGGAACTCGCCAAGACGTTTGGCGCGAAGGGTCTCGCGTGGTGGAAAGCCGGTGCCGACGGCGGCGCGGGTCCGCTCGCCCGATTTGCGGCCGGGCCCCGGGCCGCCGCGCTGATGGCCGCCGCGGGCGCTGCCGACGGCGACATCCTCCTGACGGCCGCGGGCCTCGCCCCAAAGGCGCGCCGCATCCTGGGCGAGCTGCGGGTTCACCTGGGACGGAAACTCGGCCTCGTGAAGCCCGGCTGGAACCTTCTGTGGGTCACCCACTTCCCCATGTTCGAGCACGACGAAGAGGCTGGCCGCTGGTTCAGCGCGCACCACCCTTTCACGTCGCCGGTGGGGGACCTGGACGACGTCCCCGCGGACCTGGGAGTTTTGCGCAGTCGGGCCTACGACCTCGTGATGAACGGTTGGGAACTTGGCTCGGGTTCAATTCGGATCCACCGCCAGGACGTCCAAGCGCGGGTTTTCGACCTTTTGGGAATCAGCGCGCAGGAACAGCGCGCGAAGTTCGGGTTCCTCCTGGAAGCCCTCGCGCATGGAGCGCCCCCCCACGGCGGCTTCGCAGTGGGTCTGGACCGGATCGTCGCCCTGACCTTGGGGCTCGACAGCATCCGCGACGTTGTGGCGTTCCCGAAAACGGCGTCCGCATCCGACCTTTTGTGCGAAGCGCCGTCGCCGGTGTCACCGAGCCAGCTCGCCGAAGTCCACATTGCGCCCTCTGGCCGAGCGCTGGCGCTCGGCGGAACGGGTGCGAGCGCTGCGGCGCCCACCGGAGGGACCTCCCCGTCATCAGAGTCCCCCGTGTGACCGTCGGCACGCGAGCCGGCTCCCGCCCTTCTGGCCGCGGGGAATCACGCGACGGGATTGCGTCGCCGCCCAGGGAGCGTTCCGCACGGACCGCCCCCAGCGATCCGCGCCTGCCGACAGCGATACCGTTTGGGGTCTACGCGTGGCGCGACGGACCCTTCCACCCTTATCCTCTTCACTGTTCCGGCGGTCCGGCCACTCGCCAAGTGGCCCGCCCCCAGAACCCCCGCGGCGCGGAACCCAAGCGGTGTTCCGCCCCGTCCACCCATCGTCCCAACGGACAAGGAGCTTCGTGGCCATCGAGAATTACCGAGTGAACCGTCAGATCCGCGCGCGCGAGGTGCGCGTGATCGACGGTGAAGGAGAGCAGGTCGGCGTCATGACCATCGAGCAGGCGCGCAAGATGGCCGAAGAGAGCCAACTTGACCTGGTCGAAGTTTCGCCCATGGCGCGGCCGCCCGTCTGCCGCATCATGGACTACGGCAAGTTCAAGTACGCCCAGCGCAAGAAGGACCGCCAGAGCGGCAAAAAGGTCGCCGCCGGTGGCCTGAAAGAGCTGCGCGTGCGTCCGGCCATCGACGACCACGACCTTGAGTACCGCCTCCAGAACGGGCGGCGCTTCCTCGAGGATGGCCACAAGGTCCAGGTCGTCTGCATCTTCCGCGGCCGCCAAATGGCCCACCCGCAGCACGGTTACGACGTGATGCGCAAGGTCAAGGAAAGTCTGGGCGACATCAGCAAGGTCGAGGCGGAGCCGAAGATGACCGGCAACCGCATGACGATGATGCTGTCCCGCAAAGCGGGCGTGTGACCGCGGCGGCGACGGCCCAGAGCGGAACCCCCCTTGCGCCGGCCGCGGCCGCCGCTATCCTCTTCGTCCCCAAGCGCCGCGCGGGCTCTACCCCGCGCGGCCCCCGGCAAGCGGTGCGGGCAGCCTGCGATCCGGGACCCGAATCGGACCACCACGTGGTCCAACACAGGAGCGTTCCATGCCCAAGATGAAGTCCCGCGGTGCCGTCAAGCGCCGCTTCAAGATCAGCAAGAACGGGAAGGCGATCAGCTCCCGCACGGGGCGCGGCCACATGCACGCGTCCAAAAACGGCAAGGCCCGCCGGGGCAAACGCAAAAAGCTCGTCCTGGAAGGTACCTGGGCGACTTTGATCCGCAACATGATGGGCAAGTGAGCACGGGAGCCGAAACATGGTGAGAGTCACCTACGGCGCCCCGCGCCGCCAAAAAAAGGTCCGATACTTCAAGCAAGCCCGCGGCAACTTCCGCGGACGTCACGCCCTGTGGCGCACGGTGCGCGAGACGCTCCTGCGCGCGTGGGCCTACGCGTTCGCCGGTCGCAAGCAGCGCAAGCGGCACTTTCGCCGGCTGTGGATCATCCGCGTGAACGCGGCGGCGCGCATGCGCGGCCTGCGCTACGGCGAGTTCATCCACGGGCTGAAGCAAGCCGGGATCGAACTCAACCGCAAGCAGCTTTCCGAGCTTGCGATCCACGATCCGCGCGCATTCGACACCCTCGCCGATATGGTGAAGGGCTCGCAGAGCAAAGCGATCGCTGGCGCCCGCTGAAGGCGCAAGCGCGACCTCGAAGGGTCGAAGACGACGCCCGCGCGCGCGACTGATCGCACGCGCGGGCGTCTCCACGTTCAAAGCGAATCCGCCAAAGCGCATCCGCCAAAGCGCATCCGCGCGCCGCAAGGCACCAATCAGGACACCCCCCGCGCCGTTTGTCCCATGTTCGACAGCATCCAATTCGACGCCCTCGCCGCCGAGGCGACCGCCGCGGCCGCGAACGCGCCGGACGACGCGGCTTTGCGCGCCGTCGAGCGCGAATGGCTCGACAAAAAGGCGGGCCGCCTTTCCGCGATCCTCGGGCGTATCCCGAGCTTGCCGCCGGAGGAACGCCGCGGTTTTGGAGCGGCGGCGAACGGTGTGAAGCAGGCGCTCGAAGCCGCCATCGCCGCACGGGCGGCGGCGCTCGAAGAACTGCGCCTTGCCGCGGCGCTGCGCGACTCGAGCTTTGATCCGACGTTGCCCGCCGCACGGCCTGCGCTCGGCAGTTTGCACCCCCTGACGCTGGTGCAGCGCGAGCTCGAGGACATCTTCACGTCGATGGGCTACCACGTGCTCGAAGGGCCCGAGGTCGAGCTCGACGAATACAACTTCCAAAAGCTCAACATCCCCGCCGACCACCCGGCGCGGGACGCGACCGACACGTTCTACACCCGCACCAACGCGGGACACCCGCCGCTCGTGCTGCGCACGCACACATCGCCCGTGCAAGTGCGCGCCATGGAGCGCTTGAAACCGCCGTTTCGCGCGATTGCGCCGGGCCGTGTCTTCCGCTCTGAAAGCACCGACGCGACCCACGAACACACCTTCCACCAGATGGAAGGTTTGGTCGTTGGCGAGGACGTCACGGTCGCGGAACTCGTCGGCACGATGAAGTCCTTCCTGCGCGCGGTGTTCCGCGTCGACGACCTCGAAGTGCGTCTGCGGCCAGGTTTTTTCCCTTTCGTCGAACCCGGTTTCGAGCTGGACGCACGCTGCCCGTTCTGCACCGCGGGATGCCGCGTGTGCAAAGGCACCCGTTGGATCGAGCTTTGCCCCTGCGGGATGGTGCACCCGTCGGTGCTGCGCGCGGGCGGCATCGACCCGGAGCGCTGGCGCGGGTTTGCCTTCGGCCTTGGCCTCTCGCGGCTCGTGATGCTGCGCTACCAGATCGACGATTTGCGCCACCTTTTGGGCGGCGACCTGCGCTTCCTCGAAACCTTCGCCTGAGCCGGCTATGAAAATCTCCTACCGGTGGTTGAGCCGCCACGTGGACCTCGCGGGGGTCAGCCCTGAGCGGGTGGCCGAGCTTTTGACGCTGCACACCGCCGAAGTCGAGCACGTGGAGCGTTTTGCGCCCGCGCTCGAAACCGTGGTCGTGGCACACGTGGTCGAGCGTGCGCGGCATCCGGACGCGGACAAGCTCAGTGTTTGCCAGGTGGACCTCGGCACGGGTGAAACCGTCCAGATCGTCTGCGGCGCGCCCAACGTCGCACAAGGCCAAAAGGTCGCGGTCGCGGCTCCGGGCGCGGTGTTGCCGGGCGACTTCAAGATCAAGGTCAGCAAGATCCGCGGCCAGGAATCGCGCGGAATGATCTGTTCGGAGCGCGAGCTTGGCCTCGGCGACGAACACGATGGCATTTGGGTGTTGCCCGCCGATGCACCCGTGGGCCAACCCGTTGCACAAGCGCTCGGGCTCGCCGATTGGATCATCGAGATCGACAACAAGTCGCTGACGCACCGCCCCGACCTGTGGGGGCACCGCGGCATCGCGCGCGAACTTGCCGCGCTGCTCGGCCGCGAACTGCGTCCGATACCTGGCGGTTTGCCTGCGCCGCGCGCACAACGCTCGATTTCGACCGCGATCGAAACAACCGGTTGCGTGCGTTACCAAGCAGTGCTGATCGGCGGCGTGCAAAACGGGCGCGCGCCGGATTGGATGCGGCACCTGTTGCTTGCCGTGGGCCAGCGCCCGATCGACCGGCTCGTCGACGTTTCGAACTTCGCGATGCTGGACCTCGGCCAGCCCAACCATTTTTTCGACGCGGCAGCGGTTGCGGGAGAAGTCATCCGCGTGCGCGAGGCGCGCGCCGGCGAATCGCTCGCGACGTTGGATGGAACCGAGCGCAGCCTCGTCGCGGGGGATCTTTTGATCTGCGCCGGCGAACGCCCGATAGCACTTGCCGGTGTGATGGGTGGAGCGGGGTCGAAGGTCCACGAAGGGACACTCGAACTGATCCTCGAATTGGCGACGTTTCGGCCGACACCCGTGCGGCGCACGTCGGCGCGGCTCGCTTTGCGTTCGGAGTCCAGCGCGCGCTTCGAAAAGACCCTTGATCCTGCTCTGATCGACGACGCGGGACCGACGATCTTCGCGCTGCTCGCCGAGTTGTGTCCCGAGGCCCATCTTCTGGGCGCACCGTCGGAAGCGGGGGATTGGCGGCGTGCACCGCTGACCGTGGTGATGCGGCCTGCGCGGGTCAGCGCTGTTTTGGGCGCGAACATCGAACCTGCGAAGCAGCGCGAAGTGCTGACGCGGTTGGGTTTCGCCGTAGCGGAGCGCGGCCTTGAGTGGACCGTCACCGTGCCGTCCTGGCGCGCGACGAAAGACATCGCGATCGAAGAGGACCTGATCGAAGAGATTGGCCGGACGGTGGGTTATGCCGCGCTTGGCGAAGCGCAACTGACGGCGAAACTCGCACCCGCCCCCGCAAATCCGCGCCGCGAACTCGTGCGCCGCCTGCAGGACCGCTTGGCCGGAGCTGCGCGTTTTGCGGAAGTGCAGACGTATTCGTTCCTGCCCGACCCGCTGGCGCGCGCGCTGGGTCTTGGGGACGCACCCCACGTCGAGGTTCAAAACCCCATCGCGGAGGGCTGGCAGCGCATACGCCGTTCGGTCGCTCCCAGCCTGATCGGCCTGCTGGCGGCCAACCTGCGCGAGCGGGACGAGGTCGCGCTTTTCGAAATCGGTAAGGGTTACCTGCCGGAACATGCGAATGCGCGCGGCGAGCCCCGGGAGCGCCACGAGCTCGCGCTCGTCCTCGCTGTGCCAACCCAGGCCGAAGGTCGGCACGCCCTGTTTGGCGCCCTCGCGCGCCTGCGCGGCGCGGTTGAATCCGCGGTTTCGGCCTCGGGCGCCACCGTGCCCGCGTGGCAGCGCGCGGGTGCGGTGTCAGGCCTGGCGCCCGTTTCCTGGGCGCACCCCGCGCGCGCCGCGGTCCTGGGTGACGGCCCCGTGCCGCTCGCGTTTGCGGCCGAGCTCGATCCGCGCATCAAACGCGCCCTTGGAATCGAAGGCGACGCGGCCGCGGCGGTGGTGGACATCGATGTCCGGCCCGCCATGGCGCGCCCCGGGGCGCGCCACAAGCCG
>JBBRWC010000111.1:0-13212 GCA_038246255.1 Planctomycetota bacterium | reverse complement strand
CGCAGCGCGGGCGACGCGACCCATGTCCCCGGCAGAATACCGCCCGGCCGCCATGGCCACCAACAGAAATCAAAAGTCGTCCGATTCCGTGTCTCTGTGCCCTCCATGCCCCCCGTGCCCCCCGTGCCGGTCGTGGGCGCGGGGGGGGGGGCCCCGGGGCCCCCCCCCCACGGCCGGGCACCCCGACTGACCTGGGCGCGCCCGGCGGTCGCCACTGCGTGCCGTAACGCGGATCGGCGGGCGCGAGCGACCGCCCGTGCGTTACAACGTCGCCATGGGGTTGATCTGCCCGTGGAATGTTGCTCTGGCGGCGGAGCCGAGCGCCTTCCCGATCGCGATGGGGCTCGCTGGCGGCCTCGCGCTTTTCCTGCTCGGCATGCAGGAGTTGACACGCGCCATGGAGTTCGCCGGAAGCGGCGGACTGCGCAGGCTCGTCGAGCGCTTCACCCGCTCCCGCGCACGCGCCGCCTGGACGGGGGCGGTCGCGACGGCATTCCTGCAATCGTCTTCGCTTGCGACCGTGCTGGTCGTCGGCTTCGTGTCCGCGGGCCTCGTTGGCCTGTCGCAGTCCTTGGCTTTCGTGCTCGGCGCCAACGTCGGCACCACGGTCACGGCCCAGCTCGTCGCTTTCCGTATCGCGGACTACGGTTTGGTCGCGGCCGCGATCGGGTTTGCGCTGACCCTTGCCACAGGCAAGGAGCGGGTGCGCGCCGCGGGCATGGCGTTGCTCGGGCTGGGTCTGATTTTCCACGGACTCGAGCTGATGGGCGACGCGACGGCGCCCCTTGCCGATTCAGACACCTTCGCCCGTCTTCTCAGGCACCTTGGATCACCGCTCCTTGCAGTCCTCGCGGGGGCGGGGTTCACGGCGCTCGTGCAGAGCTCCTCCGCGTGCACGGGCCTCGTCATCGTCTTTGCGAGCCAGGGCCTGATCGGGCTGGAGCTTGGAATCGCGCTGATCATCGGATCCAACGTAGGCACCTGCGTGACCGCACTGCTCGCGGGCCTGCGCGCCAACGCGGCTGGTAAACGGGCCGCGCTCGGTCACTTTTTTTTCAACACCGCCGGAGCTGCGGTGTGGATCGGGTTCGTCGACGACTTCGCGCGCGTGCTCGAGGGTGGCAACGGCCGTCCGCCGCTCGTCGACGGGGTCGACACGGCGCGCTGGATCGCCCACGCGCACACGCTCTTCAACGGCTTGAACCTCGTGGTTTTCCTGCCCTTCGTCGGGCTGGTTGCGACCTTGCTGCAACGGATCGTGCCCGAGCGACGCGGGGCGCGCTCCGCGGGCGAGCCCCTGCACCTTGAGCCCGCGCTCCTCGTCGCCCCGAAAACCGCGCTCGCCGCCGCGGTGCGGGAAATCGCGCGCCTCGGCGACCTCGCGGCAGAGGCCATCGAACGCGGATTGGCCGCAGCGACCCAGGGAACTCGCGCCGACCTCGAGGATGCCCTCGCGCGCGAAGCCGACCTCGACCGCCTTCACGCGGCCATCGTCGCGTATCTGGGGCGTGTCGCTGCAAAGGCGCGTTCCACGCCAGAAACCACCGAAGTCGCCCAGCTCCTCGATCTCGCGAACGTCATCGAGAGCATCGGAGACACCCTCGAGCGACACATCGTCCCCCTCGGACACGACCGGATCGAGCGGGGTGTGACGCTGAGCAGCGCCACGCGCGGCCTTCTCGAACCCCTCGCACAGGATGTTCACGCGGCGCTGCGCGGCGCCCTGGGCGCACTCGTGCGCAACGACGCGGCGGGGGCCCTTGCCGTGCGTCAAATGAAAACCGGCTTCCGCGATCGCAGCGGATCGGTGCGGTTGCATCTCGCCCAGCGCCTTGCCGCGGACGCTCCCTTGCGCGTCGAGACTTTTCGCATCGAGTCGGAACTCGTTGAGCAGATGCGCCGCACCTTCGATCTGGCGCGGCGGCTGGCGCGGGGTGTGCTCGAGCGTCTCGAAGCGAGCCAGGGCGGGCCCGCGCCCTGAATCAAAACGGCCCCGCGCGACGATGCCGCACGGGGCCGATGGATGGGGCCAGAGATGGGATTTGAACCCACAACCCCCGCTTTACGAAAGCGGTGCTCTACCGTTGAGCTACTCTGGCCTGCGGCTGGGGGGCACACCCCCACGCCCGGATTATTGCGCGCCGACGACCAGGCGCACGTCGCGAACGAGTGCCGCGCGCATGCCCGGGTTCAAGTCGAGCTGGCCCAGAGCACCCGCGACCGAGCGGCGCAGGGGCAGGCTTTCCGCCGAGCGCAGGAGATCGGACAGCGTCGCCAGGGTTTCGGCGCTGGGCGCCGCGCTGTGCCGAGCGAACAGTCCGGCGAGGGCGTTCCCCGCGGCGATGCGGACACTTTCGTCGCGTCCCGCATCCGCCAGGACCGCGACCATGGCGGGAGCGTCCGACGGCTGGGCAATCCCGGCAAGCACGGCAAGGGCCGGCTTGACGATTTCGTCCGGACGACGCGCCAGCGTCCCGAGCAGGTTCTCACGTGCCGCGCCAACGTCCACACCCGCGCGGGCGAGGTCGAAAAGCGCCTTCGCGGCGCGGCCGGCGAGGTCGTCGGCAAGCGCGCGGTCGGCGCTGAGCCCTTCCGCCAGCGCGTCGTCGAGGACGGCCATGTCGAGGTCGGGCCCCATGGCACCGGCGACGCGGTCACCGAACATCTCACCCGCGGCGTCCGGATCGGCAGCGAGGACGATGCGCGGCGCGGCGGATTGGGCCGGGTTGCGCTCGATCTGGGTCAGAACCTGCGCCGAGGTCAGGTCGGGCAGTGTCTCGGCCAAGAAAATCGCATCCATCGCCGGGGCGCGGAACAGCGTCCCGAGGCCCGCAGCGCCGGTGGTCGCGTGGTTCACCACCATTCCGCGTCCGCGCAGGGCGGCCACGAGGGTTTCCGCGCGCTGCACGTTGGCATCGATGACAAGCGCGCCTTGCAGCACCTCGCGCCCCGCCGCGCGGGCGAGGCGGGCCACCACGGCCACACCGACGGGTTCCCGGCGGGCGAGCCCCACCTGGGTCAGCGCAAGGGCCGCTTCCTCCGCCACACTCGCATCGTCCACGTGCAGGGCGGCGCGCAAGGCGGGGGTCATCGAAACACCGGACTGCCCCAGCAGGCGCACGAGCGCCCGGGCCGCGGCGGTGTCGCCTTCGGCGATGGACGATGCAAGTGCCGCATCGAGCGCGACCGGGCCCGCGGCAAGTGCCGCCAGTGCGCCGCTCGCAACGAGCTCGGTTTCGGCCTCGACGTCGACGCCCGCGGCCGCCGCATCGAGGACCCGGGCCTCGGCCGCGGTGGTCGCGCGGGCGATACCGGCGAGGGCCGGTGCGTGGGCCGCGTCGGCGGCCAGCGCACGGTAGAAGCTCTGCTTCGCCATCTCCTCAGCGAAGATCAGGCGCGGCACCTCGCGCGGCACCAGGCGCCCGCCTTCCATCTGCCAAACGACTGCGCCCCACAGGGCCGGCGAAAGCACGTTGTCACGCCGCGCCAGGTAGTCGCGGCCCTCTTGGACGAGGACCTCCGCGGCGGAACGGTCGCGCGCGACGCCCATTTGGGCGAGGGCCTTGTCTGCAGCGCCCCGGGCGGCTTCGTCCTCGTCGCTCGCGACGATGTGCAGCAGCATGCCCGCTGCACGCTGATCGCCGATGTACCCCAGAGTCGCGGCCACGTTGCGCCGCAGGTATGCGTCAGGGGATTCGAGCGCCTCAAGAAGCGGCGGCACCACGTCCGGGCCAAACCGGGAAAGGGCTTGGATCGTCACGACGCGGCGGTCGTCGTTGGAGCGATCCGCCAACGCGGCCAGCATGTACGGGACGGCGTATTCGCCGTGCTGGGATCCAAGGGTTTGGATCGCACGCGCCCGCTCGACGGCGTTGGCGCCCGCAAGGCCGGAAAGGAGATCGCGGATCGCCTCGGGGTCGTTGCGTCGCTCCATCCGCTCGGCGCTGACAAGGCCGCTCAGGTGCTTGAAGACGAGCTCGAACTGGCCCTGCTTCACCAGCATCTCAAGCCACACGGCTTCGTCCGTGCTCTGCCACAAATCGTAGGCGGCTTCCTGGCTCGGGTCGCGGGCGAGGATTTCCTGGAACTTCGCCAGGGCCTCTTCATTGCGGTTTTCGCGCATGAGCGCGACACCTTCGTTGAAGAGTTCGCGCAGGTCGTCGTCTTGCGCTCGCGGTGAAACCGTCGTCGGCGCGGCAGACAACCCGAGGAACGGGGCGGCCGAGGCGGGGACGGCGAGAGCGGTCAACAGGGCGACCAGGCCCAGGGACGGGCCGAAGGACGGACGGCGTCCGGTCATGGCGATGCCTCTTCGCAGGGGACGTGGGGATGGGGGGATGGGAGGAGGTCGGGGAGCGCCCTCGGTGCCGCAAACAGCCAGAACTTCTCGCCCAGCAGGGGCGGGTGTTCCGGTTCGGAGTCGTTTGGGACGCGGGGAGCCGCGCGGAGGTCCGCGGCGTGGCGCAGGGTTCGGGAAGCGGGCGTCCCCTTCACGGGGGCGGCCGGGATGATAACGGGGCGGGGGGACGGGTCAAGCCGAGCTATCTGCCCCTATGCTCGCGGACGGTTCCCGGCTACGCCGCGGGACTCCGCTCCCCCATGACACCTTCCGCCGCCGCGCCGCCCCAATCCGCCGCCCCCACCGTGCTGGTCGTCGACGACGACGCCGACATCCGGCTCGCCCTCGAACTCCTGCTTGACGTCGAAGGATTTGCCGTGTGGACCGCCCGCGGCGCCAAGGACGCGCTGGCGCGGCTGGACGAGGAAGCGCTCCAGGGGCGCCGCCCTGACGCCGTCCTGTGCGACGTGAAGATGCCCGGCATGGATGGTCTTGAGTTCCTGGCGCAGGTCGGAAAACGCGCCGATCCGCCGCCGGTGGTCATGATCTCGGGCCACGCCGATGTCGCGATGGCCGTCGATGCCGTGAAGCGCGGCGCCGTCGATTTTCTCGAAAAGCCCCTCGACCAGCACCGCGTCCTCGTCAGCCTGCGCGGCGCCCTGCGCCACGGGCACCTCGCGCGCGAAAACACAGCGCTCAAACGCCAGCTCGGCGGACGTTGGCCGCTGATCGGTGTGGGACCTAGTTGGCAGCGGCTCAACAGCGAAATCGAACGCATGGCCGGCGCGGACGCCCCGGTCCTCATCACCGGCGAAAACGGTACGGGAAAAGAGGTTGTCGCGCGGCGCATCCACGCCCTCGGAACACGCGCGGCAGGTCCCTTCGTCGCCGTGAACTGCGCCGCGATTCCCGACGAGTTGATCGAATCCGAGCTGTTCGGGCACGAGCGTGGCAGCTTCACCGGCGCGAGCGACCGGCGCATCGGCCATTTCGAAGCGGCGAGCGGCGGCACGCTATTCCTCGACGAAATCGGCGACATGCCGCTCAGCGCGCAGGCCAAGGTTTTGCGCGCGCTCGAAACCCACGAAGTCTCGCGGGTCGGCGGATCCGCTGCGATCGCTGTCGACATCCGTGTTGTGGCGGCCACCAACGCCGACCTCGCCGCGGCGGCGCGCGACAAACGCTTTCGGCTCGATCTTTTCTACCGCCTGTCGGTCATCCCGCTGCACCTTGAGCCCCTGCGCCAACGGCTCGAAGATGTGCCCGAACTCGCGCGCCATTTCCTCGCGCAGCTTGCCCAGCGCTCGGGGCGGGCCCCGCTCGAACTCGAGCCGGATGCCCTCGCGCTCCTCGCGCAACTCGACTATCCGGGCAACGTGCGGCAGCTCCGCAACCTGCTCGAAGGGGCGTGGGTTTTTGCCGAAGGGTCAAGCGTGCGGCGGGCGGACTTCGAACGCCTGCTCGAGAACGGCCCGGCTCTCGCGCGTGGTCCTGTGGCGCTGGCTCCGGCGAACTCGGGCAGCGACCCCTTCGGCGCGGCGAGTTTCGAGGAGTTCAAGGACGCGAGCGAAGCGGAGTTTCTGCGCCGCAAGTTGCTTGAGAACGAGGGCAACGTCAAACGCACCGCCGAACGGCTCGGCATGCAGCGCAGCCACCTCTACAAAAAAATCGAGCGCTACCGCCTGCGCGACTGACCGCTCATCAAACGCGCGCGCGGCGGCTCTTGGCGTACGGGCCGTCGACCTCGGGCAACCGCCCGATTTCCGACCATAGGCCCGCATGGGTGGACGCGCGCGCGCCGAGGGCCCCGAGCATCCGCACGAGGACCGCCGCGAAGGTCGCCGCGCTCTGTGATCCGCGCGGCCCCGTGAAATCTTCGACGCGCGCCACCAGCGTGAACACACGCACTCCGCGCGCAAGCAGGACATCCACGAGGCGCAGGTTGCGCGCGGCAGAACCCGCGCCGACATCGAATGCCACGGGCCGCTCGAGTCCGACGAGGCGGGCGGCCGCAGCGAGGGACTCGACGCGCGCGCTCGCCGGCGAAAGGAGCGCGCCGGTTTGGGGCACGCCGAGCAACTCGGGCACGGCCGGATAGAAGTAGGGCGAAGCGGGGAAGGCGCGCAAATCGGCGCCCCCTTCGGCACGCAGGTCGAAACCCGGTGTGAGGCTCGCGTCCACGCGAATACCCGCTTCGGTGAACAGCCCGGGTGAGCTCTTGCCGACACCCGCGCGCGCGGCGACGAGCACCGTCGGTCGGGATCCAAGACGCCCGGCGATACGCTCCAGGAGCACACCCAGCTTTTCGCGCTCGAGTTGGCGTTTGAGGTTGCCCGGCATGAGCGGCGCGGGGGTCCCGTCGAGGGGCGGTGTGAGCGCGGGAACGAGGTGTGCGGCGAGTTCGGCGCGCCCGCTCCCACACAGATTGATCAACGGTTCAAGCTGGCGCCCGTCCGCGGCGAGGGCGTGGTCGAGCGCGTAGGTCGGCACGACACCGTGCTGCGCGCTGATCCGCTCGAGCGCCGCGAGGCCCGCGAGGGCGTCCGGCCGCGCGGAAAACGGCGGCGAACCCCGGTGTGTCGGCGCGAGCACCAAGAGCACGGGGCGCGGGTCGGCGGGCTGGGGGGCGAGCCGTGAGGGCGGGAGCAGGTCGGCAGAGCCGTCCTTGCGAAGCGTGGCGGGGTCCATGGTCGCCGACGAGTCTACGCCGGACCGCCCGCGCGGCGAGTCAGCAGCCAATTCGTGGCGCTCGCCCCGTGCCGATACAGGTGCAGGACCACGTGGGTCGGACGCATCCGCAGGGTATAGGTGTAGGGAAAGCGATGGTCGAGCGCTCCCGCGTCCACCCCCCGGCGGAAGAGCCCGCGGAACACCGAGTTGTTCGCGCAGGGGGCGAGTTCACGGAAAAAGTCCCGCCCAATGGCTTGCGCTGCGGGAATGCCGGACAGGGCGGCTTCGAAGCGGTTGTAGACGAGCACGTTGCCAGAATCGCAGAGCCCCACGACACCGTGGTCGAGGGCATCGAGTTCCAAAAGCGCAAGTTCGGGCAACCGCGCGAGGAGTCCACTCGCCGCGAAGTCGCTGCCTTGTGCCATTTGTGCCGCGCGGGCGGCGAGCCTCTGGTTGATGTCGGTGCGCACGGATCTGTCGGGCAGGTTGCGAGGGCCGGTGTCAGGGTGTCAGGCCGCGCTCGCGCCGCTGGTGCCATTCGAGCAGCGCACGGACCAGCGCGCGCCGGCGCTTTCGCCCTCGAAAACGAGTTCGGCGCGCTCGAAATCCCGGGCCAGCTCCCCCACGAGGAGCCGCAGGCCGCTCGCAAGTTCGCCCAAGGGCGACGGTGCGGCGGACGGTGCGGCGGACGGCGTCAGCGCCGCGTGCGCGGGCACGGTGTGCGCGGCGAAGTTTGGCAAAGGTGCGCTCGCGGGCAAGGAAATCGGCGCGGCGAGCTGCAACTGGGCGGCGACAAGACGGATTTCGAGCTCGTCGAGCGCCGACAGCACGTCCGCGGGGTGGTCCCCGCCGACCCGCGCCAAGACGGGGGCCCAGCGGTCGGCGTCCGCGGGCGACGGGGAGGGGCTCGCTTCCAAGGATCCCGGCGGGGTTGCAGACAGGCTCGTGCCCAGCGTCTCGAGCTGTTGCTCCAGGCGACGCACGAGGCCCACCAGTTCGTCGGGATCCGCGGTGCCGAGCTCGCGCTCGAGCAGTTCCCGCTCGGTGTACAGGGACAGGAGCTGCGTTTCCACGCTGCTCATCTCGAGTTCGCTGCGCTCTTCCATGGGAGGTTGGGAGCCCTGCGGCGGCAAAAAGGCCGCGGCGCCCGGATCCGTCTTCGGCGCGCCACGGCCGCGCCCCCAAGTCCGCCGCGCCCGGCTCGCGCGCTCAGTCCCGGTGCCGGCCCCGGGGCCGCCGTCCCGGGGCCGCCGTCCCGGTGCCGTCCCGGGGCCGCCGTCCCGCCCGCGCCGCCGCAGCGCCTCCCGGCCACTCCGGCGCTCAAGGAACCACCCGCGGACGACGATGGGGCGCCAAGGAATGGAACTCGCGCGGCTCGTGGCGTTTGCCTTTGGGGTGTACCTGTCGGGCGCGTTCTTCGCGTTGGCGGCGGTTCGCATCCTCGAGCGGCGCGGTGTGGACGTGCGCGGTGGCACGTGGATCCGCAGCTTGGCGGCGCGGTTCACGCGAGCGGCGTCGGCTCCGCACCGCAGCCCACCGGCGCCCTCGCCCGGGCCCGTGGAGCTCGAGCCGCGTGCAAAGCCCGCTCCCGCGGCGAGCTCCGCCAGCGCCGAATCGGGCACTGCGGGCACTGCGGGCGCTGCGGGCACTGCGGGCGGCGCGCACGGTCCGCCTGAAGCCACGTTGGATGCGGACGACGCGCTCGCGGCCTGGCTCGCCGGCGATGCGTTCGACACGCAATCGCCCCGCGCAGATCCTGCGGCCGATTCCACACCCTTCGAAACAACGGCGCTGCCCGAGGAGCCCACCCGCCCGGTTGTGACGGCCGACGCCGCGCACCTCGAGCGCGAACTGCAAGATGCCCGTTTGCACCGGCTGGCGCTGGAGTTAGAGCTTTCCGAACGTGTGCCGCTGTCCGATCAGCTCGGCTGGCTCGCGCGGCGCGTCGAGCAGCTCGAAATAGACTTGGAGGGCCACTGGGGCTCCCATGGGAACGGCGTGGCACGGCTCGAAGCGGCGCGCGCGCTGCTGTTCGAACACGCACACGAAGCGGGGCGGGAGCGCGCACGACTCGCCGAGCAACTGGGTGCGGCGCGCGCCGAGCGTGCGGACCGGGACGATGCCGAGCGCGCGCGCTTGGGTGCGCTGGTCGTTCGCCTCGCCGAACTCGATACCGAAGTCGATCGGCTGGCGAGCGCGGTGACCGAGGGCGCTCAGGAGCGCGCGGAGCTCCTGCGGGACGTCGAACGCGCGAGCAGCCTGGTGCGCAGCGAACGGGAACTATCGACGCGCATCCGCGCGCTGCTCGCCGGGTTCCAACTTCCCCCCAACGCGGGCTGAGGCGCAGCCGCCCTGCACCCATGAAACGACCCGCCACCGCAGGCCGCGGAGGCGGGTCGACTCGGGAGTGCACGCGGGGAAGGCGTGCCCGCCTCAGCGGGACGCGCGCTCAGCCGCGCGCTCGGGTCGCGTCACGACGCGGCCCTGCTCCTTTGCTGGTCACCAATCACGGATCACCTCCTTTGCCGAGTGCCTCCCCGCGTCGCACGGGTGTGACGACCCGCGGCGGGCTGGACCGGATCGGAGCGCCGGCCGCTCCACAGGCGCAACCATCGTCCAAAGTCCGCGCCGCTACAAGGGTCGAGGAACGCCCCTCATCCGACGTCCCGGCCTTGATACGGCGGAAGCGGAGGACCCCGCCCACCGGCCGTCAGGCCGTGGGCGGGGTCCTTGCGTACCGCGGCACGCGGGATCGATCCCGCACACCCGATCAAGATGCGCTCACAACAGTGCGGCCTTTTTTTGGATCACCACGTCGCCACGCTATCCGCCGACACGACGACGGGCGTGAAGGGCGGCAGGTTGTCGATGTTGTTGAAGTCGGTGTCGTAGTTGAAGTTGCGGATCGGCGCTTGGTAGATCTTGCCGCCGTACAACCAGGGGGCACTCGCCAAGCTGCTCTGCCACGTGTTCACGAACGAGCCCTTGATCTTGCAGGTCTTGCCGGTCCAGTTCTCGTGGAAGCGCGGCAGGTTCTCGAGGCCGCCGTTGTAAACCCCGATCGCGGAGTTCTGGTTGCCCGTGATCAGCGCCATGTTGTAGGTCGTGGCGGAAGCAGCGGGCAGGCTCGAGGTCGGCGTTTTGGTGTCGTTCCACGCGTTGCTCAGGAGGTTGACGGCATCGCTGATCGCGGCCGCACCCTTCTTGCCGTACGTGGTCCCGCCGACGTTGAAGTCGCCCTGGACGTACACCGGGCTCTCCCCCACCACGGTCAACGGCACGGCGAGCTCCTTGCCGTTTTTCACCTTGAGGCCACCCGTCTTGATTCCGGTGCCGGCCTCGTAAGTCGCCGAATAGAGCACGATGCCTTCGTTGTCCATCGCACCCGACGTCACGTCGATCACCGGCGTGCCCGCCGGGTCGATCAGCGGATTGAGCAGGCCCAGGTCGACTTCCACGACCTGCACGTAACCGCTGCCCTGTCCCGCCTGGCGCGCGTCATAAATCGTCTTCACCGAGTAGACACCGGTGAGGAGCGCTGCGTAGCTGACTCCGTTGCCATCTGTCTCGAGGCCGTTCGGACCGGTGACCTTCACCGTTCCGTTCTGCTGTAACAGGAAGCTGAGCGCCGCCTTCGAGTGGTAAAAACCCTTCGCGAGGTTGCCGTTGCCCAGACCCACGTACTCGTAGTCGTTGGTGACCGCGTCGAACACGTAGTCGCCCGCGCCCACTTCGGATTCTTGGAACATCGCGATCGAGCCCGTCAGCGGAGTGACGGCTTCCGTCACTCCGTGCACACCGGTTTTCACGGTATACCCCTCTTCCGCGTAACCGGTCGGATTGTCCCAGAGCTCGAGCGCGCCGGAAGCAAAGGGCTTGAAGTCGCCCAAGTCGCTGAAATCGCCATCCAGGTTGGCGTCGTGGCCAGCCTTGAACAGGCTGTCGTACCCGCTCCAGCTCGAAGCGCCTAGCGCTTGGAGTTGGGACTTGCTGTACATCGTTTGGAGCGCCTTGGGCGAGGACGGATCGAAGGGGTCCGCCACCCATTGGCGAATCTGCACGTCCCCCGTCGAGCTGAACGGGTTGTCCTTACGGCAGCGCACGATCTGCCCCACGGCCCGCACGTAGTTCGTGTCGAGCGTCAGCGCGGAACCCGGTGCGAGGTGGATGTTGCCATTGCTGTGCACACGCCCCCCCAAGGTCATCGCCGGACCCGGGTTGACTTCGAGGTCCGAGGTGTAAAACACCGCAAACTGGAAGATCGGCGTGGAGTGTGCGTTCACGACGCGGCTCACGCGCGCAACGTCGTCGCCCATCGCCGCGGTCGCCGAGATTTCGTACGTGTTGACGATCGTCTGGATGCCGCTCGGGTCCGTGATGATCGTCTGCGCGATGCTTCCGCCGCTATTCAGCATCGCAGTGACGCTGTAGTCGACTTCGATGCCGTCGATCGTCACCGTCCCCATGGTCGGAGGCGTGGTCCAGTTGGCCATGGCCGTCTGGACACTCTTCGTGGCGATTTCGACCGCTCCTTCGGCCAGGTACTGGGCCTGGGCGCTGCGTCGGGTGACATCCGACGAGCGGTCCGTGGCCACGGCTATGGTGAGCAAGACCGCCACGAGGGCGGCCGTCGTGAAGACGGTGACGACGGCGGCGGCCATAGCCACGCCGGATCGCCGGTTGAATCGTTTGTGCATGTTCATATCAAACCCCCGCATTTCATATCCCCGTGCCATTTCGCAGCCGGACCGTGGCCTCCATGTGGAAGCGGTGGATCTGGCCTCGTTCGTCGGGGACTCGAAAGAAAATCCGCACCCGCAGTGCGTTGAAGGGAATCGTGTTGGCAAGGTCTTCCGCATCCTGGAAGTCGATGCGCTCGACGTTGCGCGCAAGCGCGCGCAGGGCGCCGTTCGTCTCCCGGCGCATGAGGACGTTGCGGCCGGTTAGGTCCGTGCGAAGGGTGTACGAGATCGTATTCGCGCGGTTCCACACGAGGGCGGACCCGTCGGCGACCGCGAAATCGGCGTTGGCGGAGTCCACCGGTTGGCCGGGGCCGTACACCTCAGTGTCCGTCGTCACGAGCGGACGGCCGTAGGGCCAGCGCTGGGCTTGTGCCGGATCGGCCGCGAGGACTTCGTTCGGCCAAAGGGCGGGGTGCACGAAGAGGAGCCCGATGTTTTCACCGAAATCGAAGTCGCCGGCGACGGCTTGTTTGTTCGCGGGTTCGTGGGTGTGCAACTCATCGGGGTCGTACCCCGGAGCTGGAGTTCCGTTGAGAATGAAGTGCGGGAACTCAAGACCGCCCAGCTCGACCAATCCTGCTCGGCGCAGGTCCTCGACCATGGTTTCGATCGCCCGTTGTGCATCGCGCTGCGCCTGCGCGCGGACGTTACCGACAAGCGCCATGCGCTTCATCGATTCGAGGGTCTGCAGCACCGTGCCCGAGAGCACGAGCAACAGCACGACCGTGATCGCGAGCTCGAGCACCGTGAAGCCGCTGGCCTCGCCGCGCGGAGCCACGCGGCCAACCGCGCACCCGTGAGAAAGCCTCATCGGACCACCGCCGTCGCTAGGAACAACGTCAGTTCGCGCCCCTGGAAGTCGGTCCAGGTCGCGGTCAGGCGAATGGGCAGCGGGTCAGGCGCGACCACCCCCACCATGCCGGGGTATTCCACCCGGATGCGGAAGTCGAGCAGCGCCATCGGGTTGTAGTCGAAGCCGGGTTTCGCCAGCACCGACCCGTTGGCATAGGTCGTTGGGATGATCGGCGGTGCAACCGCGAGCACATCCTCCATCGCCGCGCGCAGTTGCGTCATCGCGGCGTCGTTTTCGCGCGCGGTCCGCAACAGATCGATCGAGCCAACCTGGCTCGAAAACGCAGCGAGCACCCCGACCGCCATGATGGTCAGGGCAAACATCAGCTCCAAGAGCGTAAGCCCGGCACGGCTCCCCGCCGCGCGACGTGCAAGTTGCATAAACCCTCCTCAGGTGGAGCGCGCCTTTCGCGCCCCGCGGGTCCGGTTCCCGGCCGGACCCCCCTGTTCCAGGGAACGCTTCGGCGCCTGCCATCCGGCGTCTGAAGAGCGGGAGGGGAATTCCCCGTTCGGTCGCCGCGGGTGGCCTGCCGCACCGCTTGCTGCCCTTGCTTGGCGCCCGCGCCCCTACTGCGGTGTCAGGACAAGGTGCGAGCGCTGCACCCGCTG
>JBBRWC010000110.1:0-13318 GCA_038246255.1 Planctomycetota bacterium | reverse complement strand
GTACCAGGCGGTGGTGATCGAAAGTGCCGCCCGGGACGCGGGTCTTGACTTTTTCGACGTCGTCTTCGAGCTGCTCGACGCGCGTGCGGTCAACGGCATCGCCGCTTACGGCGGATTCCCCGTGCGCTACCCGTCCTGGCGCTTCGGCATGGACTTCGAGCGCCTGCAAAAGGGCTACGACTGGGGCCTTTCGAAGATCTACGAGCTCGTCATCAACAACGACCCGACGTACGCCTACCTGGTCGGCTCCAACAGCATGCTGGAGCAGAAGCTCGTGATGGCCCATGTTTTTGGCCACGCGGACTTTTTCAAACACAACGCCTGGTTCCAACCGACCGACCGCAACATGCTGGAGACGATGTCCCAGCACGCCGCGCGTGTTCGCGAATACATCGATCAACACGGGCAAGAGCGCGTCGAACGCACCGTCGACCTCGCCCTGTCGCTCGAGGGCCTGATCGACCCCTACGCCCCCGGGCGCGCGCACGGGCGCACGCAGCCGCCGGTTCGGCGCCCAACTCCGTTGTCCGAGCGCAGCCTCGCTGCCCTCGAGGCCATCTCCGGCGCTCCCATGAGGCACGCGGAGCGCCCCGCGCCCGCAACGCGTGCACCGGCCGAGTGCGCGCCACCGACGTTCGACGTCCTCGGTTTCATCGAACACGAAGCGCCGCTCCTGCCCTTCGAGCGCGATATCGTCCGCATCGTGCGCGCCGAGGCCATCTACTTTGCGCCGCAGCGCATGACGAAGGTCATCAACGAAGGCTGGGCGTCGTTCTGGCACAGCCGCCTCCTGACCGGCGGACTGCTCGAGGCGTCGGAGATCATCGACTTTGCCGACGTGCACAGCGGCGCGACGGCAGCGGCACCCGGTCAGCTCAACCCGTACCGATTGGGGCTCGGACTGCTGCGCCACGCCGAGAGCCAGGGCCAGGACCTGTTCACCCTGCGCCGCGCGCACAATGACGTCAGCTTCATCGACGCTCTCGTGGACGAGGAGTTTGCCCTGCGCTACCACAACATCCCGTACAGCCAGCGGCGCGATGCGGCAGCCCAGGGGCTCGATTGGAGCGCGTGGAAGCAGTCGCTTTTGACCCAGCTCGCGTGGGGGGGGCAGCCGCGCATCGAGCTCGTTGGGACGGCGGGGGGCGCGCTCGAGCTCCAGCACCACCACGACGGCCGGGACCTTGACCTCGCGGCCGCGGAGCCCGTCCTCGCCAACCTGCAGATTCTGTGGCGCGGAGCCGTGTCTTTGGATACACGGCTCGAGGACAAGCACGTCCGCCTCAGCGTGGACGCCGACGGTCGGGTCGCGCGCGGGCCGGGGCCAGAGGCCCGGACGGGCTCGGCGGGGCCGATTGGGCCGCTTTCCGCGTCGGCGCCGTCGGGCTCGCCGTAGACGCCGCGGAATGCCGCTGCACAATGGCGGGGCGGGCGGTCTTGTCCGCGAGCCATGCTGCACGCGTCGAGCGCTTCGCCCCCCCGCGTTTCGATCGTCCTTCCGACCTGGAATGGCGAGCGCGATCTGGAGCGTTTGCTGCCCGCTCTCGCCGCGCAGCGCCTCGACGGGGGATTCGAACTTCTCGCGGTGGATTCGAGTTCCACAGACGGCACGTACGAACTCCTGCGGGCGGCGGGAGCTGACCTCGTGCGGATCCCCAAAGCCGAGTTCGGCCACGGCCGCACGCGGACGGCACGGGCCAAGGACGCCCGCGGCGAGATCCTCGTGTTCCTCTCCCAGGACGTTGAACCCGCGGGTCCGGACTTTTTGGCCGAGCTCGTCGCGCCCTTTGGCGATCGTCCGCGGTTGGCCGGCGTGTGCGCGCGTGTGTTGCCGCACGACAGCGACGACATGCTGACGACCCGCACGGTTTTGACGCTGCCCGAGGCGTCGCCGGAATCCGCCTATTGGGCGCTCTGCGACGTGGCGGGATTGTGGGAGCTCACACCCGCCGAACGGGCGCGGCGCTTGCGCTTCAACAACGTTGCGAGCGCGGTGCGTGCGACGGTGTTCCAAGAGATCAGCTTCCCGGACGTGCCCTTCGGCGAAGACTTTGCGTGGGCCGCCCGCGTCCTCACGGCGGGGCACGAGCTGGGCTTTTGCGCCCGGGCGCTCGTCCGCCACGCCCACACCTACGGGCCGTGGGCGGCGTTCGAACGCTACCGCACGGACGCGTGGTTCCACCGGGTGACCCACGGCTGGCGTATGCGGCCAACCCTGCGCGCTGCGCTGCGCGGATTGGCCTACGAACTGCGCGAGGACGTGCGGTTCGCGCGGGGCCGCGGGCTCGCGGCCAGCGCCGGCGCTCTCGCGCGGGCACCCGCCCTGCGCGCCGCGCAGATTCTCGGCCAATACGTCGGAAGCAAGGGCAGCCCACCGCGTGCCTGGAAAGGGGCGCCCTGGGCCGTGCCACACCCATAACCAGGGCTAATCCGGCGGGCAAACGACGTCGGGGCAAGTTGATGGTGGCGCGCCGCCGATGAACGCAGCGCCCCCCTTGGGGCTTGAGCCCGCCGTTTTCCACCCGGCGCGCTCCGACCGTGGCCGTCCCCACCCGGCGCCCGTCCCTGTCCCTGTCCTGGCCCTTAATCGCCCCTTCGGCTCTACTGTCGCCCCGTGGCCTCCCCGCGCCCGATTCGCTCCGTCTCCGTGCTCATGCCGACCTGGCAGGGGGAAGAGTTTCTGGAGCGTGTGCTCGCGGCACTTTCGGTCCAGGATTTTCGTCTGCCGTGGGACTTCCTGGCGGTGGACTCGGGGTCGCGCGACCGCACGCTGGCGATCTTCGGTGCGTGGCGCGGGCGCTTCCCGGTGCCGCTCAAGGTGCGCTCCATCCACCAGAGCGAGTTCGACCACGGGGACACACGCAACCTGCTCGCTGCCTGGAGCGCGGGCGACCTCCTGGTCTTCCTGACGCAGGATGCAATTCCCGCGCGGGCGGACTGGCTCGGTCGGCTCGTCGCCGCATTTGCCGATCCCGAAGTCGGCGCCGCGTACTGCCGCAACGCGCCGCGTCCCGACGCACGGCCCGCCACCGCGATTTTCTCCGGCGAGGACCCCGGTTATGCACTCGCGAGCCGCACCGTGCGCCTGCCACTACAGGACGTCTACGAGCGCCTCTCGCCCCACGACAAACGGCTGCTCTACAACTTCAACGACGTGGCGTCCGCGGTGCGCCGCGATTTGTGGGAGCGCCATCCGTTCCCGCGCACACCGTTCGGCGAAGACATCCTGATGGCGCGTGCACTGCTCGAAGCGGGGCATGCGATCCACTACGCCGCCGACGCGCCGGTCGAGCACAGCCACGACTACGATGCCCGCGAAACGTACGCGCGGGCGTTCGTGGACGGGCGCTTCAACGTGGAGTGGCTCGACCGCGTCTGTGTGATGAGCGAAAAGGACGCGCGAGCGCTCGCCAAGCGGCACCGCAACACCGATGCGGCGGCGGTCGCGCGGATCGGTTTGCCGGCAGAGCAGGCCAAGGAGGCGCGTGCGGAGCTCGCCGAGCGGCGCGAAGCGGCATTCCTAGGGCTATGGGCGGGTGGCCAATCCGAACGGCGCCGGGCCCAAACGGCGGTGCTTGAGCGTGCACAGCTCTCCATCCTGTTCGTGGTGCACGGTTTTCCCCCGGACACGTGGGCGGGAACCGAGGTTTACACGCTCGAGCTCGCGAAGGAGTTGGCTCGGCGCGGTCACCGGGTCACCGTCCTGACGCGGGCGCCGGATGCGCGCGAAGAGTCCGAGGGTGGCGCGCCAGAGTTCAGCGTCGCGCCGTCCCAGTTCCAGGGCCTGCGGGTGCTGCGGCTCGTGCACCGGCTGCGCCACGGGTCGCTCGCGATGAGCTACCGCCAGCCGCGCGTCGAGGCGGTGTTCCGCGAAGTGCTGCTCGCCGAACGCCCTGACGTCGTGCACTTCCAGCACCTGATCCACCTTTCGGCCGGGTTGGTGCACGTCGCGCGCGAACTCGGCGCGGCGACGGTGGTCCACTGCCACGACTACTGGGCGCTGTGCGCGCGTGTGCAGCTCATTCGGCCCGATGGTGTGCGCTGCGCGACCAATCAGGGTGCGGGTTGTCTTTTGTGTGTCAAGGAGAACCAGCTCGAGCGCATCCCCCTCGCGGCGCGTGTCGGAAAGCGTTTCCAGCCGCTCATTGACGTCCTCGCCGAGCGTGCGCTGGAGCGCGCCCCCGACGGCCTCAGCCGTCGGCGGTGGGAGGGTTACACCGATCTGCGCGACCGCCAGCCCTACGTGCTCGGAGCGTTCGCCGCGGCGGATCTTTTGATCAGTCCAAGCCGTTTCCTGCGCGCCAAACTGCTGGAGAGCGGCGCATTCGATCCGCACGCGTTCATCTACTCCGACAACGGCCTGCGCACCGACCACGTCCAAGCGCTCGCCAAACGGCCCGATCCCGAAGGTCGCATCCGCTTCGGATTTGTGGGGAGCCTGGTTTGGTACAAGGGCGGCGAAGTGCTGCTCGCGGCGCTGGCGAAGCTCGCGGGCGCGCCCGTCGTTCTGCACGTGCACGGTGCGTTCGAACCGCAGCAGGATCCGCACCACGCCGAACTCGAACGGCTCGGTAAAGCCGCCGGAAACGTGGTCTTCCACGGCCGCTTCGACAACGCGCGGCTTGCCGAGGTTTATGCACAGATCGACGTCCTGATCGTGCCGTCCTTGTGGTTCGAGAACTCGCCGATCACGATCCACGAGGCCTACCTCACAGGGACACCGGTCGTGGCGAGCGACATCGGAGGCATGGCCGAATACGTGCGCGACGGCGTCGACGGAATCTGTTTTCGCGCGGGCGATGCGGACGACCTCGCGCGGGTGCTGCGGCGTTTTGTCGACGAACCGCGACTCGTCGAGGACCTTTCGCACGACTTTATGCCGATCAAATCCGTGGCGGAGAATGCCGCGGAAACCGAGTTCCGCTACCGCGGGCTCGTGGCGCGCCGGCGCGCGCGCCGCGCGGCGACGCTGATCGATCGGCGCGGCCACGAGACGGCGCGGCGCGAGGGCGGGACGTTGCCCCAGGGCGCGGACCTGTTGCTGCTTCGGCCGGGGGCCGCGGCCGAATACGACGTGCAGCTCGCGGGTGGCGGCCAGCGGGAGTTTTTTGTCGACGTGCTGGCCCTCGGCGGCGAACACCACCTGGAACTCGGCGGCCGCGTGTTCCTCGGCGACCGGGACCTCGGCGCGATCGATCTCTTCGCCGCGGGCGAGCGCGACGAAGTGCGCCGTTTTCGCTTTGAAGCCGACCATCCGCGCGGCCTGCGTCGCCTGCGCATCGAAGCGCGGCTCGCGCCCGGTGTTGAGCCCTACCTGCGCATCGCGCGGGTGCTGGTGCGCGAGGTGCTGGACGGCGACACCACGGGAGGAACGTGATGGGTGCCGAGAAGGGTGGCGGCAAGGGAATGTTCGGCCGTCTGTTTGGTGCGGCGAACGCGGAGACGGCGGGAGCGACGGGAGCGACGGCTCCGCGACCCGGCGTCGTGGCTGTGGTTGCGCCGGGAACGGCGAGCACGCTCCCGCGTGTGTCGATCGTGATCCTCAACTACAACGGTCGCCACCACCTCGCGGGTTGTTTCGAGAGCCTCGCGGCGCTCGATTACCCGCGGGAGCGCTTCGAGGTCATCCTCGTCGACAATGGCTCCATCGACGGCAGCGTCGAGGAGATGCGCGCGCGCCACGGATGGGTGCGCCTGATCGAGAACGCGCACAACGCGGGCTTCAGCGCCGGCTGCAACCAGGGCGCGCGGGCCGCGCTCGAACCCGACGTGCTCGTGTTCCTCAACAACGACATGCGCGTCGAGCGCGACTGGTTGACGGAACTCGTGGCGCCGCTCGTCGCGGGCGTGTGTCAGGCGACCACCGCGAAGATGCTGTCCTGGGATGGCAAGTTGATGAACTCCGCAGGCGGCGGCATGAACTTCTATGGCATCGGGATCCAAAAGGGATACCTCGAGGAGCCGGGACCGAAGTTCGACCAACAAGGTCGCAGCCTGTTTGCCTGCGGCGGTGCGATGGCGGTACTCGCCGAGGTGTATTTCGACGCCGGCGGTTTCGACGACGAGTTTTTTGCCTACTACGAGGACGTGGACCTGGGATGGCGCCTGTGGGTCCAGGGCCACGAGGTGCACTACGCTCCCAAGTCGGTGTGTTACCACCACCACTCGAGCACCAGCCGTACGTTCCCCGTCGAAACGATCCGGCTCCTGCAGGTGCGCAACCCCTTCCTCGCCTGCTTCAAAAACTACGGCGAAGAGCACCTGCGCCAAGTCCTGCCGGCGCAACTCGCCCTCGCGGTCCGGCGCATGTTCATCCTCGCCGGGCTCGGCGACACCCACCCGTTCCGCATCGAATCGACCCAGGCCGGCGGCCGCGGTGTCGTTGGCCGGCTGTGGGAGCGCGCCCGCCACGCGGCGAACGACACCGTGCCGATCTCCCGCGTGGCCGCGGCGGACCTGATCGGCATCAACGATCTGCTCGGCCGTTTTGACCACTGGACGGCGCGGCGCGCCGCCGTGCAGGCAAAACGCCGCCGCCCGGACGGGGAAATCTTCGCGCTGTTCCACAAACCCCTGTGGTGCATCGAGGGTGAGGCCGGTTACGAAGAGCTCCAGCGCGGGCTCGTTTCCATGTTTGGCATCGACCGCCTATTCGCCGGGCTCGAAGCCACGGGCGCCGACCCGCACAAGTGACTCTTCCTCTTCTTCACCCTGCCCGTCCATGAGCGCCAAGACCTCCCAGCAGCCGATTCGGCTCACTGTAGTCATCCCGGTTTACAACGAGGAGGCGACTTTGGCGGAAATCGTCGCGCGCGTGCAGGCGACACCCTATGACAAGGAAATCGTCCTCGTGGACGACTGTTCGCGCGATCGCACACCGCAGATCATGCAAGCGCTCACCGAGCGCTACGACAACGTGCGCACGTTCCGCCACGCGGTCAACCAGGGCAAGGGGGGTGCGCTGCGGACGGGCTTCAGCCACGCGACCGGCGACGTCGTCCTGATCCAGGACGCGGACCTTGAGTACGACCCCGCCGACTATCCGGTGTTGTTGCGGCCGATCCTCGAAGGCAAAGCGGACGTCGTGTACGGCAGCCGATTCCTCGGAGGGCCCTATGTGCGGGTGCACCTTTATTGGCATTACCTTGGCAACCGTCTGCTCACGCTGGTGTCGAACTGCTTCACCAACCTGAACTTGACCGACATGGAGACCTGCTACAAGGTCTTCAAGCGCGATGTGGCGCAGCGTCTGGACATCCAATCGCGCACGTTCGCCGTCGAGCCCGAGATCACCGCCAAGGTCGCGAAGATGCGCTGCCGCGTCTACGAAGTGCCGATCAGCTACGCCGGACGCGACTACTCCGAAGGCAAGAAGATCGGCCCGAAGGACGCGTTCATCGCCATTTGGGCGATCGTGCGCTGGACCGTGTTCCATCGCCTGCCCGAGCGCGGTTGAACCCTTAGGCACGCGGTTAGAGCCGCAATCGCAGCGGCTCGAAGCCGACGTCGCAGCGCAGGCTCGCCCGCTCGATGCCAAAGGTGTCCTCGACCGTTAGCCAGTAAGCGCCGGGCAACAGTGCGAGCAGCGCCGATCCGCGTGTGTCGAAGCGGCCCGCGGCGGCCTGCACACCCTCTTCGTCGAGGACGAGGAAACTCCAGTTGGGCGCGGCCGGGGATGCCGCCACGAGTTCGACTCGCGTCGCGCGCTCGAGTACTACACGACCCGAGCGGTCGCCGCCACTCGCAAGGTCGACCACCGCCGGCCGCGAGCGCAGCCCCGCTTCGGTGTTGCTCGCGACGATCACGAGCTCCCGCCGCGGCAGCTCCAACTCCACCTCCGGTCCGACCTTCGAGCGCGCGAGAAACGGGTCGAAGAGGCGCGCGCCCCCGTGCCTGCGCAGCAACGCCACTTCCACGTCGCAGGGGGGTGCCGGCCGGCCATCGGCTTCGAGCGTGAGCACCAGGCGTGTCGGCGCACCAAGGAGCACATCCCCCAGGTCCACACGCTCGCCCGGCGCGAGGTCGACCCAGTGCAGATCGTCCGCATATCCCGCGCGCCGCGCCAGTGACCCCGGCGTGGCGCCGGCGACGAGATAAACCATCACACGTCCGGGCAGGATCCCCTCGAGCGCGATCTTGCCTTCGGCGTCCGATTGGCCGAGCGCGGTGGCTTCCGCGGTTCCGACCCAGGCGTTCACCGACGGCAGGGGAGCGCCGCTCGTGCGGTCTAGGACACGCAAGCCCACGCTGCCCAGTTGCTCGCCGAGCAGCGCGGAATCCAGCGTCAGGACGACCGTTTCGTCCGCGGGCAAAAGTTCACGCGCGTCGAGCAACACTGAACCGACGACGAGCCCGACCCACGTGCGCGCGCCGGATGCGGTGGCCGCCGGGGCGAGCTCGGCCTGTGCGGCAAACGCGGGGGACGCCGCCGACTGGCGCGCGTTTTGTGCGTGTTCTTCGTTGACGAGCACTTCGGGGTGCAGGCGCGCGGTCGAGGGCGGCACACCGCCATTCAGCGTCGAGCCGGGCGCGGGCAACTCGCGCGACGAAATCACGAAGCGCGGTGCGCTGCGCCGGGCCGCAAGGCCAAGCGCGGCGAGCGCCTCCCCAAGTTCGCGGCCATCCACGGAACGGGCCACAAGTCGCACCCACCGTGCGGGCTCGAGTCGAAAGTCGCGCACGACGAGTCCCGCGCCGAGTGCGAGTTCCAAGCTGGCGCGCAAGCTGCGGTGCCCCGCGGCAACGAGGTCGACGTCGAAGCGGCCCGGTTCAAGTCCATCCACCTCGTAGAAGCCGCCGCGCACACGCACCTGGCGCGTTCCGCCGGGCCCCGCAAGGCGCAGTTCGATTTGATCGCTGTCGAGCGGCGCACCGGACCGATCGAGTACGCGGCCCGTCAGGGTCACCAAACCGCCGGGCCGCGGCGCCACGTCCGCGGCGTTGTCAGGACGCGCGCCGCTCACCGGCCGGGATGCGCGCCGCTCGAGGCCCGGGCGCGACGCGTCGTGCGCGGGGCCACTGCGCTCGGGTTCCACCGCTGGCGCGCGGGGGGTTGCTCCGTCTGCGCCCAGGGACCACCACAGGGCGGCGGCGAACACCGCGATGCACGCGACCCACAGGACGTTTCGGAGCATGGCCGCGCCGATTGTGTGCCGCGGGGACCGCGGTTCCAAACAGCGGCGGATTGCCGGGCCGCGGGAATCCTGCCCGCGGCCCAAAGGATCAGGGCAAAGTCGCGGGCGCGCCGGCGGACAGGGTGTAGAGCGCCTGTTCGGGACCGGCGCCGGCGCTGAACCAAAGCTGATTGCCAAGGACCAGCCGCGGGCGGGGTGCGTCGTCGACGAACGGGCCCTCCACATCCGCGGCCAGCGCGACCCAGCCCGCATCGGGATCGGCGACAAACAGCTTCGAAACCCCCGCGGAGGTGTCCGCGACGAAGGCCAGGCGCTCCGCGAAGGCGGTCATGTGGCGCGGCGTGTCGTCGAGTGCCGGATTCGCGCGGGCGTCGAGCACGGTTGTGAGCGCGCCGCCGTCCGCGCTCCACAGGAAAAGTTTGCGACCGCCGGCGGCGTTCTTCGCGCTGAAGTAGAGCCCTGCCTCGTGGACGGTCGGCGTGCGGGGTTGGTCGTCCTCATCGACGCCGGCCGTATCGCCAAGGCCCACCACCTGGCCGGTTGCAAGGTCGAGCGCAAACATCTTCTTGAGTCCTGGGGCGCGCCGGGCGACGAAAAAGAGGCGCGCACCGTCCGTGCAAAGGTCGCGCGGTGCATCGTCGACCGCTGCCGATCCCATGAGGTCGACGACGACGCCGAGCGTGTCCGTCGCCGGGTCGAAGGCAAACAGCTTCGAGCCACCCGCATAGGTGCGCGCGCTAAAGAAAAGGCGGCCGTCCACCGCCGTGACGTGTTGGACCGCGTCGTCCGCGCCCGGTCCGCGCAGATCGGTGATCTGGTGAACCTCTCCCGCGCGCAGACGGTACAGCTTGCGGCCGCCGTAGAGCGGTGCGGCGACGAAGTACACATCGTCGCCGACGATCGCGGCAACGTCGGCTCCATCGGTGTCACCGGTGTTCCCGGCGAGGTTGGCCGCGAGCTCGATCCGCGGGCTCACACCGTCCGCTTCCACGTAGCGGAACAGCTTGCGCGTCCCGTGGTCCATGTCCGCGCCGAAGACGAGCGTGTCGCCCGCGATCGACACTCGGTCCATGGCCTGGTGATTGTGCGGCCAGATTTCGAACAGGGAAAGCAGCGTGTCCGTCGCGGGGTCAAAGGTGTAGAGGCGCTCGACCTGGTCCAGGGGATTGTTGCGCGCTGCGAGCAGCAGCCGCCCGCGGTAGTTGCCGACGAGTCGTGGCGCATCGTCGCCGCCGGGCAGCATGTCGAGCGCGCGGCGCACTTCGCCGCTCGCAAGGTCGAAGGTGTAGAGCTTGCGCCGACCGAAACCATCCGCGCGCACGAACGCAAGGTGCCCGCCGATGTGCGCGACGTCCCCATCGACGCCGCCGGATTGGCCGACCTCGAGCGCGCGCAGGGTGAGTTCGAGTCGGGTCGTCGCGATCGGTTCCGCGTGCAAGGTCGCAAGTGTGCCGGTGGGGTCGATCAGCTCCACCGCAAGTTCACCGTCTTGCAGGTCGTCGCTCAGCGCCGCCGTCGCCAGTTGGAACGCGCCGAGCGCCGCTGCGACATCGCCATAGGGTGCGGCCGTCTGCGCAACCCACGGGATCGACGTCGGAAGGTGCGTCGCGCTGAGCTCGACCTGCGCGGTAAATGGCAGCGTCGCGTTGTGCCACTGGGGCGCGGGGGACGGGACCTGCGCCGGAAGCGGAAGCGCGCCAAGGGCCGACTCCTGTGCGGCCGGCGCGGCTCCGACGAGGGGCGCCGGAGTCCATTCGGGCGACGGTCCGACGAGGAACGTGCCGAATCCGCTGCTGTGCATGGGGAGCGACACGCTGGCGCTCCGCACGACGGAGCGTACGAGCGGCCGGTCGGCGGCGAGCGCCATGGACGGTGCGGGGATCTCAAGGGTGATCGCGAAGCTCGCGGCCCCCGCGGCGTTGCTCGCCGTGACCGTGTGGGTCGTCGCGGGCCAGGGCTCGGCGGGTGCACCGCTCAGCACGCCAGTGGCGGCGTCGAGCACGAGTCCCGCGGGGAGCGCGGGTTCGATCTGGAAGTACGTCGCCGCACCCCCGGCGAGGAGCGGCGCCTTGGGCGTGACGGGATCCGCGAGCAACAGGACCGGGTCCGCGTTGGTGTAACCCACCCATTGCGGCGCGAGGAGCGGCGCGCTTGCAGCCCCCTTTTTGCCGCCGCCGCCTCCGCAGGCGACCAGAGCGACGATTGGAAGTACACAAAAAATACGCAGCGAGCGCGGATGCGACATAGTGTCTCCGGACGGCGCTTCCCCCCGGAAGCGGTGCCCGTCCGAGATGTTCTTGCCCCGCTTTGGGCGCCCGGGCAAACCTGGCTCCGTACTTTGGCACGCTTCGATCGGGCCTCGGCGGCCTGGGGGGGCCGCGGTTCGATTGCTGGTCGGTAGCGGTTCGGACACGCCACTGCGCGCGGTCCCCGGAGCGCTACGCGCTGTCGATGGAGAACCTTTCCGGGTACGCCGCGACTTGGTGCCGTGGGAGACTTGCGAAACAAGTGTGGTTCTGCACCCCCCGGCCGTACGCGGTAGCGCGAAACGCGCAAGTCCTGTACGGTGCGCGCTTCCCGTGGGAATTCTCTCAAGACGTCTTTCGATTCTTGTTTCCATGCTCCACGAGCCCGTGCTGCCCCAACTGCGTCTGCCGCTCGTCGTCGTCATCGAAGACGACCCGGTAGCCCGGGCTTACTTAGTGCGGCTTGCCGAACGCTCGGGAATCGAATGCCGACCCCACGCCAGCGCCGAAGCATTCCTCGCCGAATACGACCAGAGCCGTCCTACCTGCATCTTTCTCGACCTCTCCCTGCCGGGCATGGACGGGGTCGAGTGCCTGAAGCGAGTGCTCGCCTTCGACCCGGTTCCGTCCGTGGTGATCGTCACCGGGACCGCGGATGTGACCAACGCGGTGCGCCTGCTCCGGCTTGGCGCGCTGCACCTGCTCGAAAAACCCGTCGCGGAGGCCGAGGTCGGGTCGATTCTCGCGGCTGCGATCGAGCAGGCCCGGCAGCGCCACGGGGAGGCGCTGACGCGTCGGCGTGTCTGCGCGCGGGTCGCGAGCCTGAGCCCGCGCGAGCGCGAGGTTTTTGAGCGTGTCGTGCGCGGCGCGATGAACAAACAGATCGCGGCCGAGCTCGGCATCGCCGCGAAAACTGTCGAGGTCCACCGCGCCAACGTCATGCGCAAACTCGACGTGGGTTCACTGGCCCAACTCGTTCGGCTCGCGGTCGACGCCGGCATCGGACTCGATTCGGGATCGGCCGCGGCGGAGCGGGATCCAAGCGCGGGAAGCGGTGGCAGCGCCAGCGCGGCGATCTGACGCGACGGCGAGCATTTAGGCTCGGCCGTCAGCGTAGGACCGCGCCCTTTGCGCGGTAAAAGTCGCCGATCGCACTGCGCTGGGGCGCGCTGAACAGGCGCACGATCTGTCCGCTCCAGTCGCGACCACTTTTGCCGCGTTGCTCTGCGTGCCAGCGCCCCATCTGGGCGTCGTACTGCGCGATGGCGTGCTCGAGCGCCGCATCCTCCGGATAGCGTTCCTCGAAGAGCACGGCTTCGAGCGGCAAACGCGGAATCGGTACCGGATCCTCCGCGGGCACGCCGACACATAGGCCAAAGAGCGGCAGCGCGCCGGGCGGCGTGCCGAGCAGGGTGTCGACGGCACCAAGATCGTTGCGCAACCCACCGACATAACAGATGCCATAACCCAGGGCTTCGAACGCGAGCGCCAGGTTCTGCGCGAAGAGCGCGGCATCGATGGCCGCAAGGAGAAACGTTTCGAGGTTCGCAGCATAGGCGAGGCCGCGTGCCGCGAGGATCTGGCGGTGCCGGTGTTGGTCCCCGAGGACGACAAAAAACGCGCCCGCCGTTGCGACGTGCGGCTGCCCGCCGGCGATGGTGGCGAGCGCGGTGCGTGTTGCCGCGGAGCGGATGCGCAGCAGCGCGTAGGACTGCACGAGGTGCGAAGTCGCGGCGGATTGGGCGGCGCGGACAGCGCGCTCGATAGCGGCGTCCGGAATCGGCTCGGGCGCAAACGTCCGGATCGAGCGGTGCGCGAGCATGCGCGCCAGCACGGGATCGACGTCGGTCGCTCCGGCGCTCAAACGACCACCACCTCACCCACCGCGTGTTGGCTCGCGATCAGGACGCGCACGTGCCCGAGGCCCAGGCGGGCGAG
>JBBRWC010000109.1:0-13644 GCA_038246255.1 Planctomycetota bacterium | reverse complement strand
GGCGTCCCTCGTTGACCTGTTCAAGGTCGACTGTGGATTCCGCGGCCTCAAAGCACCACCAGGCGACGACTTGGGCTCGACTGCTCGAATACCTGATCAATAACCCGGGCTAGGATGGGCCCATGACGGCAGCCGCGGAACTCATCCAGACGGCGCGCGAGCAAAGTGCCGCGCTGCGCAGCCTGCGCTTCGCACCACCCGTGGCCCTCGTGTACGACCCCCTCGTGTACGCACGCGAGCCGTTTGAGCGTTACGTCGACACCTACGCGCGACGGGGCATCTGTGCGCTCTTCGTCGGAATGAACCCCGGGCCCTTCGGGATGGTGCAAACCGGCGTGCCGTTCGGGGAAGTGGCCGCCGTGCGTGGGTTTTTGGGAATCGAAGGGCGCGTCGACAAACCGGATGCCGAGCACCCGCGCCGCCCGATTGAAGGGTTCGATTGCCGGCGCAGCGAAGTGAGCGGTAAGCGGCTGTGGGGCTGGGCGGAGCAGCGCTTTGGAACCGCTCAGGCGTTCTTCGAGCGCTTTTTCGTGTGGAACTGGTGTCCGCTCGCGTTCCTCGGGGAGACCGGCAAAAACCTCACGCCCGATAAGCTGCCCGCCGCAGAGCGTGTGGCGCTCGAGCGCGTGTGCGACGTGGCGCTCGCGGAAGCGATCCGCGCGCTCGCACCGCACCACCTCGTCGGTGTGGGCACGTTCGCGCGCACACGCCTCGAAAAGGTCGCCGCGGCGCAGGGTTTCGACGCGCCGGTGGGCTCGATCCCTCACCCCTCGCCCGCAAGCCCCGCGGCCAACCGCGGCTGGGGGCCCCAGGTGGACGCCGCGCTCGCAGCAATGGGTCTTGGCCCCGCTCCGCGAGCGGCCCGGTAGACTTCTGCGCCGCTCCAGCGGCCCCGCCGCCCCGCCCCCCCCTCTTTTGCCCGTCCATGAAAGGCATCCTCCTCGCAGGAGGCGCCGGCACGCGCCTCTACCCGCTGACCAAGTGCATCTCGAAGCAGCTCCTGCCGGTCTACGACAAACCGACGATCTACTACCCCCTGTCGGTGTTGATGCTGGCGGGCATCCGCGAAGTCCTGATCATCTCAACCCCCCGCGATCTGCCGCGCATTCGCGACCTCTTTGAGGACGGCAGTCAACTGGGGATGCGCTTTGAGTACCGCGAGCAGGCCGAGCCCAACGGGATTGCGCAGGCGTTCGTGATCGGCGACACGTTCTGCGCCGACTCGCCCGTGTGCCTGATTCTTGGGGACAACGTGTTTTACGGGCACGATTTGACCACGATGCTAAAGGACTCGGCGCAGCTTACGAGCGGCGCGCGTGTGTTCGCCTATCAGGTCATCGATCCCGAGCGCTACGGCGTGGTGCAGTTCGACAAGGACTACAAGGCGCTCTCCATCGAGGAAAAGCCGCAGGCCCCAAAGTCCAACTGGGCCGTGACCGGCCTCTACTTTTACGACCAGCAAGTCGTCGAGATCGCGAAGGCGCTGAAGCCGTCAGCGCGCGGTGAGTACGAGATCACCGACGTGAACCGGGAGTACCTCGCACGCGGCAGCCTGAGCGTCCAGACAATGAGCCGCGGCATCGCGTGGCTCGACACGGGCACCTACGACAGCCTGGTGTCGTCCTCGCTGTTCGTGCAGACGCTCGAACACCGCCAGGGACTGAAGGTCGCGTGCATCGAAGAAATTGCCTACGAGCAGGGTTTCATCGACTCCGCCGGGCTCGAGCGCCTGGCCACCCAGGCCGGCAAAGGCGACTACGCCAACTACCTGCGCCGGGTGCTCGCGGAAACGCCGCGCTGATCGAGCCGCTGCGGACCGCGTCCCGCGTCGCCGCAGGTTTGGCCCAGGGCGCGGGAGCAGCGGGCTCCTGCCCTTGGACCTCAGGCATGAATGCGCGGCGCCGCACCAGCGATCAAGCTCTCCAGGGCGCCGGCGACGCGAAAGCGAGATCGAGGATGCGCTGGAACAAGTCGGGGTAGCGCAATCGCGCGGCCTCGGTCGCCTCCGCGAAGTCCTCGCCAAAACACGGCTCCGGGTTGGGGTTCGCTTCGAGCACGTAGATCTCGCCGGGGGGCTGCGGCGCAGGTCGATGCGCGCATACCCGCTCAAGCCCAGGATCCGATAGATGCGCTTGGCGCGGCACTGGATGCGGTCGCTTTCGGCCGGCTCCAGTCCTCCGGCGGGCACGCAGACCAGGCCGATCTTTTTTTGGTACGCGTGGTCCCACTTGACCTTGGATGTGGCGATCGGTGCCGCGGGCTCGGGCAGGTTCTCGAACGAGAGTTCCCACACGGGAAATGCGACCTGGCGTTGGTTGCCGCCGCCGTAGTAATCCGCACGGGTCATGCGCAGCGTCGACACGGTTTGCTCGCGCCGCTGGATACGCGGGGGCGGTTTTGAGGGACCGATGCGAGCCATGAGCGCATCGACGTACTCGCGCTCGGGCAGCGCCGGCCAAACCTGCGCCTTCGACCTCGAGCATCTGGCGCCTTTCGAGCCGCACGAGCCGCGGGTGCGCCATGTAGAACGGCGCCGCGAAGCCGGTCACACCGTCGGGCGTGAACCCGTCGGTCGAAAGCCAAACATAGGGCCGAAAGCGCACACCCGCGGCGTCCAGTTCACCGTTCAGCCGCTCGATCCGCGCCGCGAGCGCGGTCCCCTCGATCACAAGCTCGAGATCGCAGATCCGTCGACCAAGAAGCGCAGTGTCGTCTTCCGACCACCACCCTCTCCCGACCGACCGCTCCGCTCCCGCCCGCCGCGCCACCCTGCGGACCCTAACCCGCGCACGCCCCAACCGCCCACCCTCACACCGCTGCTGGGGCGGGGCGAGGGGCGTGCAGTCAACACCCGCCAGGGACCGCGCGCGGACCATCCGAAGGCGTTGCAAGCCCTCCGGGCCATGGAAAACACAGGCAGCGGGCCCGACGTGATCGGTGTGGACGTTTCGTTCGCACGTCCTCCCACGCCATTCCGGCGTGGCGGCGCATGTGCTCCTCGACGCGCAACTGCGGCGCGCTTAGCAGCTCCATGCGTTCTTTGGCCCTTATCGGATTACGGAACGAGGTCCAAACCCACCGCGTTGCTGGTGAGGACCACCTGCTCGGCGATGGGATCGAGCACGAGATACGCGTGGTCAAGGTGCAGCGCCACCGCCGCGATCGGAAGGCTTGGTGGCATGTGGATGCGCGCTTGGGCGCGTCCCTCGCCATCCAGAAACCCGAGCGTGGCGACGAACAGGCTCGAGTTCGGCAGCGACAGGGTGAGACTGAAGTAGACGTCGAAGTTGAGCGGCAAGCTGAGCCCGTCGACCGGGAGGCCCGGGACGGTCCCCGTGGCGCTGCCCAGGACGAAGTACAACCGGCCCGCGTGGGCCGCTCCCGCGACGAGGTCGAGCACCTGCTCACCCCCGGTTGCGATTGGAATAGAACTGGGACTGGCATTCAACAGCGAGCAACCTTCGGGAAGCCCGCAGCCGCACAGACCGGCATCGATTTTTAGTGGGTCGAGCGGACAGCTATCGAAACAGTCCGGAACACCGTCCCCATCGGAGTCGAGGTCGAGCACTCCGCAGCCGCAGGCACCCGGCACCACCTTGGCGGGATCAAGCGGGCAACCGTCGAAACAATCCGGCACGCCGTCGCCGTCGGTGTCGGTCTCTGCAACGCCGCAGCCGCACAAGCCCGGAGCGACTTTGGTCGGATCGAGCGGGCAAGCGTCAAAACAATCGGGCACACCGTCGCCATCGGAATCGACGTCGGTGGTGCCGCAACCGCAATCGCCGGGCGCGAGCTTCGTGGGATCGAACGGACATCCGTCCAAGCAATCGGGAACGCCGTCCCCGTCGCTGTCGAGGTCCGCGATGCCACAACCGCACAGGCCGGGAGCGCTCTTTTTCGGATCCTGCGGACAACCGTCCACGCAGTCGGGCACCCCGTCGCCGTCGCTGTCGGTCTCCGGCACACCGCAGCCGCAGATGAGCGGTTCACCCTTGAGCGGATCGAGCGGACACCCGTCCAGGTGGTCGGGAATGCCGTCGCCGTCCGCGTCCGGAGCGACCACATTGAGCGTCAGCTTGGCGAAGGCGATCGCACCACCCTGCTCGACGACGGCGGCGCGCACGACGTGCGGCCCCGCAGGGTCTGCGAGAAACAGGAAGCTGCCGCCCGATCCGGTCGCTCCCGTCGTTTCGTCGAGCCACTGGATCGACGCCGTCAGGTCAAGGCCGAGGGAGCCCTGTGCGGTCGCGCTCACGACCAGGCTCGTGCCAAAGTCGAGGTTCGCGCTCGGTGTCCCAATCGTCACCTTCGGAGCCGCAACGGTCGGATTCCAGCCCATCTGGATCTGGGCGGCCCCCGGCACGCCGGCGTCCATCAAAATGGCCTTCGCGTTGAACACGAACCCGCCGCCCAAGCCGTTGCCCGGTTGGATCCGCGCTTGCTCACCCGGGATCTGGCCGAAGCCGAACACGTGGATGTGGACAGGATCGGTGATCGACATGAGGCCGATGCCCTGCACCAGCGCACCGGGACCGCCGACCGTGTTGCTCGTGACCACGTAGACGATCGGGTAGCTGCCGCGGTAGTCCACCGCGATCCCGTACGTATCCTGCGTTCCGCCGCCAATGCCACCGGCGAAGCCTCCGTTGTGCCACAGGAAGCCCAACGTATTGATGGCCAGGCCCTGACTGGTCTCACCCGGATTGCCGAGCAGCGGCGCAACTGCGGTCGAGATCCCGACGCCAAAATCGCCCGGCGCCGCGAGTCGACGGCCTTCGAAGTAGCGGAAACCTTCGCCGGGTGCGAGTGCGCGGTCCGAGCGCACGCCCGTGTTCAAGAAGCCGGTGTGCGCCGTCCCGAGGCCGTCGGGCGAAAGCACGACGTCCGGGTGCTTGTCCAAGGGACTCAAGAACGTCGCGAACGGCGCTCCCGGGTAACTTTGATCGGACTGGGGGTCGGTGCCCGCAAAGAACTCAACCAGGTTCGCGGCGCTGTCGAGGTCGGGGTCACCCGCGGCGTCGTCGAAGAGCGGATCGAGTCCATTCGCCACCTCCCAGCCGTCGGGCATCCCATCCGCGTCCGTGTCCGCGGCGAACGGGTTGGTTCCAAGGATACCCTCGAGCGTGTCCGTGAGGCCGTCGTTGTCACTGTCGAGATCGAGGACCTCCACGGTGACACTCGTCGTGCGCACGACACCCAAACTGTCCGTGGACTGCGCGGTCAGCGTTCGAACGCCAAACTCCGACGGCGTGAACTGATACAGCGCGCCGTACTGGATCGGACCCCCGCGGTTGTCGCTCCAGCGGATGAAGGTGCTGATGTCGGCGCCATTGACGTCGATCGCCGTCGCGGTCGTGCTGAGCGTGTCACCGATGAAGATAGGAGCGTTGGTGCCGGCGATCACCACACTGGACGGGAGGTTCTGGCCCAGTCCCTTCGTGTTGGCCGCGCCCCAACCCAACACCAGTCCGCTCGCATCCACACCCGCCGTGCTCAACACCGCGGCCGGGTCGTAGCGGAACGGGCGAGCGCCAAAATTGATGCTGTTCGTCTGGACCGGGCCGGCCGGGTCGCCGTAGAGCATCGGTACGGCGGGCGCGATGAAGTCGGTGAGTGTCAGCGACGCCGCGAGTGTGTCGCCGACGATGACGTGCACGGTCGGCCGTGCGCCGCGGTAGTCGACGGCAAATCCGTAGTGGTCGTTCGACGTGTCGTAGTTCGTTTGGAACACGAGGTTGCGCCAAACCCCGGTGAGCGAGTTCACCGACATCGAGGGCGGCGCGCCGGTCAGCTCCGAGGTGACGCAGCAGTAGGGATCGATCGCAGCAAACGGGTTGATGACCCCTTGCCCGATGTTGATCGGCGCAACGTGACGACGGGTCTCGAAGTAGCGGAACTCGCCGACCATCGGCTGGTTCGCCCGCAGCGCGCTCTTTTGGTTGGCCGTGTAGCTCGCCGCAAGTCCGTCGACCGCAAGCACCGCACCGGCGTTCGTGATCGCATCTTTGACCAGTCGCACCGTACCGACCTGTTCGAGTTCGGGAACCCCCGCGTAAGCGTGGCTCGGCCCAAAGCCCGAACCCAGGAACTCGGCGGCGAGCACACCGCTCAAGTGGAGGTGATAGGCCGCGGGGAAGCGGAAACCTTTGCCCTGTGGCCCGCCGTCGCCGTTGATCTGCTGAATCGGACCGAGGCCCGCCGCGTCACCCCACACGTGCAGGTGAAGCGGCTCGGCGCTGCCAGCAAGCGCGAACGGCCCGAGGATCGCGGGCGCGCCGGTGTCCCCGCCGACCAACACATGCGCAATGGGTGGCACGCTGTCGGTGTCGAGCGCCACACCGTACCAACGGACGATCGCGGGGTCCGCAAACTGCGCCACGGTGACACCGCCAAAGCGAACGGACCCATCCGCACGCACGCTGAAACTTGCGTTGCTCTCGCCACCCGCGACGACCAGGGATTCGGAGGCAGTGGCGAGTCCAAAGCCGAAATCGCCAAACGGCACGAGACGTTCGCATTCCGCGTAATGCCAGCCCGTGCCGGGCAGCGCGGCGATGTCGCTGCGCGCGCCCCGCGGCCCCGCTTCGGTGTACGCAACGGCCGTACCGTTCGCGGACAACACGGTCGACGGGTGTCGGTCGATTGCACTGATCGGGACGGCGCCCGAACCGGGGTACTCCGCGGGGTCCGAGGGGTCCGTCCCCGCCGCCCACTCGCCTCCGTTCGAAACACCGTCGCCGTCGCCGTCGATGGCCGCGTCGAGTGTGGTCGGATCAAAACCGAAGCGCACCTCGAACCCGTCGGGCATGCCGTCGCCGTCCGTGTCCGCCACGAGCGGCTGTGTGCCGTAGACCAGCACTTCCTCGCCATCGCGCACCCCATCCCCGTCGGTGTCGCGCCGTAGGGCATCCGTCCCCGCCGCCACCTCCGCGGCGAAATCGAGCCCGTCGTCGTCGCTATCGATGGCGGCCGAGCTGATTGAATGCACGGCAAGTTCGGCGGACACGAGTTGGCCGTTGGTGCCAACCACCCGGGCGCTGATCGTGTGCGGGCCGAGGACCAGGGGCGTGAAGACAAACGCGGGCCCCGCGCCCTGCACACCACCGGGATCGACGCTCCACTGGATCGCACCGCCAAGATCCGCACCGTCAAAATTCGCCGCCGACGCAAAGAGCGCAAGCTGTGCTCCCACGACGCCAACCCGGTCGCCCCCCGCCAGCACCAACGTGGGGGGTGCGTTCCAACCCAAGACGAGCCCCGCATCCGCCAGCCACACGGCGGCGCCGAGCGCGGCCCCGGCGTCGAGTTCAAAGGGCTCCGAGCTCAGATCGTTGCCCGGATTCAGCTCGATCTGCACGCCCGCTCCCACCGGTTGCCCAAACAGCACGATGTGGAGCGGTACACTCACCGCAGCAAGTGTCCGCGTCGCGACGACAACCGCCGGCCCGCCCCCTTGAGTGCGCGCCACCACGTGCACGGTCGGATGGTCGCCGCGGTAGTCCACTGCAATGCCGTAGGTGCTGTTTGCCGCGACGGGAAATCCGCCGACGAACGCGCCCCCGGTGTAAATGCCGGCAATGGTGTTGACCGACAGGCCCTGGTTCGTGTCACCTGGCGCGGCGTCAAGCCCGACCGCCGCGGTCGCGACGCCGACGCCGAAGTCCCCGGTCCCGACAACTCGTCGCGCTTCGAAGTACTTGAAGCCCCCACCGGGTGCGAGCGCGATGTCCGAACGCACCGCCTGCACGCCGGGCCCGGTGAACGACGCACCCAGGGCGTCCGGCGACAGCACCACACCGGGGTGTTTGTCGAGCGTGTTGAGCACGGTGGTGTTCTGGGCACGGGCCTGCGCGGGCGCGGCGAGCCACGTGAGCACGAGCGCGAAGGCAAACCCAATCAGGCGGCAATAAAACGAACGAATGGGCATGGGAGCGAAAGAAGCGTCGACGGCACGGACCGTCGCTCTTGAAAGTTCTTGAAGCGCGCCGGGTGTGCGAAGGCCTCCATCTCACCACGCCCACCGTCTTTTCTCTCCGCGCCGCGCCCGCGAAGGCCTTCCACACCCCATTGCGGTCGATGCAACGATCAGAACGGATCCCAGTTGCCGAACAGGTTTCCGAAGGTCAAAAACCCCGCGACCTCACCTGGGTCCGTGAATCCAACCCCGAGAAAAACGGGGCCGAGGAGGGTGTTGGCCGCGATGAAAAGGGATCCCGACGGCCGCAGGTCGTCCAGAGCGATGTCGTCCCGTCGCAACCAGGTTTGCCCGCCCTCCAGGGAACCTCCCGCATACCAGTCGACCCATCGGCGCTCGAGCTGCGGCTCGCTCAACGCGTACCACCCCACGATGCGCGCAAGCCCCGCGTGCGCGCCGCCGATGCTGTCGCGACCCAGGCCCGACAACCGCAAAAAACCACCCAAGGGAAAAAACGACTCCAGGGAATCCTCGTCGTCAAGGGCCGTGTTGTACTCCGCACCGAGAACGACCGTCGTGCGGCCCGAGGTCGCCGCTTTGTCGAACTGGACGGTTAACAGGCTTTGTTCCTCCGAACCGAGGAACGCGATCGGCACCGTGCCAACGATCCGCGCGATGGTTCCCGTGCGCGGCAGCGCGAGCGAGTCCAAGGTGTCGATCGCAAGGCGCGCTTCGCCAAATCCCTGGTCGCTGCTGCCACCGGAAAAGTCCGCCGGCTCACCGATCGCGAGGTCGGCTTCGGCGTACTGGCGCACCAGGCCGACGCGGATGTCCCCGACGCGGCGCAGGGTGCGCCCGACCTGCAAGCGCCCCGAGACCGCGGTGACATCGAAGCTCGCAAGGATGTCGTCGTCCTCGGTCAAGTTCGTGCGGCCCTTTTGAAACGCTACGGAGGGCGCGACAAACCATGTCGCCGTGTCGTCGATCGGTTGCCAGAACTCGCTCGAAACGAGGATTTGGCTGCCCAACTCCAGTCGGTTGCGCCATTCGGCGCCGCTCGAGTTGACCGGGCGGTAGGTGAACGCTCCACCGGCAACAAACGTCGCGTCCTGCCCAAACACACCTTCGAACGCGAGGCCGGCGCGCGGTGCCCAAAGGTCGTCGCGCGACACTTCGGCGTCGAAGGCGAGCGCGGTGCCGCCGGTGCCGTCGTCCTCGAAACGCACGTCGATGCGCTCGTGGTAATCGAGGCCGTAAAGCCGCAAGAGGTCCCGCGCGAGCATGTCGGGGTCCACCCGTTCGCCCGGACGGGTTTCGACGCGCGCACGCAGGATAGCGCGGCGCAGACCCGAGTCGTCCTGGAACTCGATGCCGCTCACGACGGGGAACGCCAGCGTCCGCGCACGCCGCGCGGCGAGGTGCTGTTCCCAGCGCGCTTCGTCAAGGGCGAGCGGATCGAGCTGCGCGCTCGCCGCCTCAACCGCCCGGGTGCCCGCTTTGATCCAGCGCGCTGCGGCGCGGAAATCCCCTTCGTCGAGATCTTCCACGTCGGGAGCGAGGCGAATGTCTGTGTCGCGCAACCGCGAGAGCCCGCGGGCGCGGTGGATTTCACCCGCAACGAGCCGCGCTTGGAAGTCGGCCGAAAGGAATGATGCAAGGCGCTCGGGTTGGCCTAACGTCGCCGCCATGTCGACGAGCACGACGACGTCGGCGCCCTCCGCCAACGCGACATCGACGGGCAACGGGCTAAGCAGTGCACCACTCGCCAGTTCGCGCCCCTGCGACTCGACGGGCGCATAAAGCCCCGGTGTCGCGAAGCTCGCGAGGATCGCCTGCGGAAGATCGCCTTCCGCAAGCACGACACGGCCACCCGTCAGAAGGTCGGCGCAGAGCGCGCGGAACGGAATCGGGAGCCGGTCGAAATCCGAAATTCCGGCGACCTGGAGCGTTGCGCTCGAAAGCAACCAGCTCAGCCATCGGGTGCGCGCAAATCCCGCCCGCACGCCCGCGCGGCCGGGCCCCAGCGCGACGGGCAACGCCACCAAGAAGTCGCGCTCGACCGTGCGCTGGCGCCAGGACAGTTCACGGCGCGGCACGCGGCCGTCGAGTGCGTTGATCCAGGCCTGGCTCTCGATCAGTTCACGGATTTCGGCCGGACTTTGGCCGCTGGCATACAGGCCTCCGATCAGCGCGCCTGCTTCGCTCCCCACCACAAGGTCGATCGGAATGCGCCGCGCCTCGAGCGCTTCGATCACACCCAGTTGCGCAAGGGCGCGCGCGCCGCCCGACGACAGCACCAGGGCGACGCGCGGACGGGCGGTAGTATCCTGGGCGCTCGCAACGGCATCGGGGCCCGTTGCGGCGAGGAGAACAGCAAAAAGGAGCAGGAGCGAACGCACGATGCGGACGAGCCTGCCCGAGCGCGGGGCCCAGTTCAAGCGACTCGCGCCCTGAGCCCGCGCTTGCCCGCGCCGCACTGCGCCTAAACCGCGCAGCGGCCGCGATCGGCGATCAGAACATGCGCCGCGCGATCACCTGCGTGCCGTCCCGCCGTAGCAGGAAGCGCGACGCGCTCCCATCTTCGTCGAGCGTGAACTCAAGTTCGATTTCGGCGCCATCCCACGTGGCAAATCGGCCACCACCTTGATAGGCGAACGCATGCTGCGTGGTGGCCGTGCGCAGATGGATGCGGCCCGCGACCTCGAGGATCGTCAAGCTGTTGCAACCAACCTTGTAGTCGCCGAGCAAAGGTGCGATTTCCTCGGCGGCGAGCGGCAGGTCGGAAAGTTCGGGTTGCGGCAGGTCGAACATCGCACGGGACAGCTTGCGTTCCACCCCCGCGAGCGATTCCGCCCGGCCGCGGCCAACCACGGCAATCGTCAGCCCCATGCTCGGATAGGACGCGACGCGCACGACGCTTCCTTCGCCCGCACCCGGCATCACAGCACCTCCGAACGCCACGCCGGCGGTCTTGTCGAGCCACGTGCGGTGCATGCCGTAGCCGCGCCCCGTCAGTTCGCCCGATGCAAGGCGCGTATCCCCTAGGATGCGCTGCGCATCTTCGTCCACCACCAGCGCGCGGTTTTCGATGGCCCGCGCCAGATGAACGAGGTCCGCGGCGGAAAGCCAGAGTCGCGCGCCGGCGAGCGTCGCGGGCGCATGCTGGGTTTCGACGCTCGCGGCACCAACTTCCACCGACATCGGCACCCAGCCCTCGGGCTGGGCTCCTGCGATCCGGTCGGCGGCAAGGCCCAGCGCGGGAAGGAGGTCCGACCCCAGATACGCTTCGAATCCGCGACCCGTGGCGTGCTCGAGCCAAAGTTCGCTCAGCAGCAGGTTCGAGTTGGCGAAGTTCAAGCAGGAGTCGGGTTCAGCCGCGAGCGGAGCCGCGAGCAGCCAAGCGAGCCAGGACTCGCGCGTCGGCTGCGGCTCCGACTGCGCCGCGTCGTCGCCATCGCCTTCGTCGCTCTTGGCGCGCGGCGCGCTCGCATCTGTCGCGAGGGACGGCGGCAAGATCGGCAACCCTGCGGTGTGCGCCAGCAAGCCGTGCAGCGTCGTGTCCTTCCACGGGATGCCGTGGTCGGGCAAAAGCGCAGTGAGTTCGGTGTCGAGGTCCACCTCACCTGCGCGCGCGGCGCGCAGCACCGCCACCGTCAACAGCACCCCTGCGGCCGGCCCGGCGGCGAAGGTCGTCTGCGCGTTCACCGCGGCACCGTCCGCTGCGCCGAATCCACCTTCGAAGACCACGTCGTCACCGACCTGCGCGTGGATGGCGAGACATTCCATGCCGAGCGTGTCGCGCGCCTCAGCGACGATCCATTCGATGCGCTCGGTCAGACCCGGCGAGCGGTCGGGTTGCTGAACGTCGGAACCGCCCACCTGCGCGGGCAGTTGCGGCCAAAGACCCAACACCAAGTACGAATAGATCCACGGGGTCAACATCGGGGGCTCCGGAGCACGGCGCTCCGCACGGGACGAGCGGTGAAGACGAAAGGAGCCCGTGTGGCCCTGCGTGCGCGCCGCGGCGTGCACGAGCTCCGCTCATATCTTACCTCTCTCGCACGCGCTGGAAGGCGGCGTCCCGCAAGCGCGACAGCAGCTCGCGCAAACGTTCGGATTGGAGCCTCCGCCGCCCCTTCAACCCGCTTTGCGCAGCGGCAGCGCGGGTGCAGCGCTGCTCGCGCGCTCCAGCGGGCGCAGCCACACCAGGCTCGCACTCGCTCCCACCAGGTACAGCCCCACGGTTCCGAGCATCAGATGTGAGTAATCGTTGCCGTTCTGCGCCAGGATCCAACCTCCCGCGACGGGTCCCACGACCCAGCCGACACCCCACACGGTCGACGTGATCGCGTTTTGCACCTCGCGCAGACCCTCGGGCGCGGTCTGCATCATCAGGTTCTTCACCATCGGATGCGCGGTGTTCATCAGGCCCGCGCGCAGCAGGAACGCGGCGCTCGCAAGCCACGGATGTGTTGCGAACGCGAGCACGAGGAAAAAGGGAATCGACGCGTACTGGACCGCGCTCGCCCCCAGCGCGAGGCCCAGGCGGCGCGCGATCCACGGCGAAGCGAGGAACCCGGCGGTCATCAGCACCTGCGACGCTGCGTTCAAGTCACCCACGCCGCGCGGGCCGAAACCGAAGCGGTCCGACAGGTAAAGCGCGAGGAACGGCACGGTCAGGCCCGATCCGATGCCGATCACGAGTTGGGGCGCCGCAAAACGCACGAGCAGCCCCTTGTGCGCGCGCATCCGCGGCCACAACGGCGTGCGCGCGAGCTCGGAGACTGGCGCGGGTTCGATACGCGCGTAGGCCCATGCGGCCGCGAGAGGCAACACGCCCGAAGCGCTCAACGCGATCGCCATGCCAAGCGGTGCGTCACCGAGTGCACCGCCAAGGTACGCGGCAAGTCGACCGGCGGCGAGCGCTCCCAGCACCGCCGCCAACGTGTGCACGGCTTCCGCAAGACCGAATAGAACGGCGCGCTCGGCGGGCTTTGCGCGCCGGAACAAAAACGGCGCCATCGCGATGTAATGGATCGCCCAGACAAATCCGGCGACGGCGTTGAGCCCGAATAGCGTGCCGCGCGTTGGCATCCACGGCAGGACGACGTAGAGCACCGCTGCCGCAAGACTCGCCCGCGCGAGGACGGTCGCATCCTTGAGGCGCGCGAGGAGCAATGCGGCCGGGAGCGCGGCGGCGAGCTTGCCCCAGGCTTCGCCCGACAGCACAAAACCGATCTGCGGTTTCGAAAGACCTCCCGCATCGAGGTACAGGCTGAGCAGCGTCCAGGGGAACGCGTGGGCCGCTCCCATGAACGCCGAACCCACTAGGAACCGGCGCGCGGCGGGGTCGAAACCCGACCAGGTGGCGCGGGCGCGCTCCACCCTTGGAAAAAACGGTTGGCGCGAGCGCGGCAGGGGTGGAGGCGCCATGGGTTCCGCAGCGGCGGGGCCCATGGTTTAGGGCTGGCGCGCCACAGAAGCCAGAGGCAAGGTTGCCCTTGCCTAGCCAACTTGGACACCCCAGATTGCGCGGATTGCGCGAGGATGTCCGCTATGCCCAGAAGAGCCCGACGCACCTACACCCATGAACAGTAGGCTGACGCTGTCCGCCTGGTCCGCGAAACCGGCAATCTGGCCACGGTCGCACGCGACCTCGATCTGACGGCGAGTCCGCTTCACCGTTGGATGAAACAAGCCGAAATCGACGAAGGTCGCGGCCGCGAAGG
>JBBRWC010000108.1:0-13875 GCA_038246255.1 Planctomycetota bacterium | reverse complement strand
CCGGATCCAGTGTTTGATCCACAAGAACGGCAAGGGTGCCGTGACCGGCGCCGACGTCCAGTGTGAGGGCGACGCGCGGGTCATCAACCTCGACCTGCACATCGCCACCCTGAGCCTCGATCGCGAGCTGCGTATCGAGCTCGAGGTCGACAAGGGCCGCGGTTACATCCCGGCCGAGGAGAACCGCCGCGAGGACCATCCCCTCGGCACGATTCCGGTCGACTCGGTGTACTCCCCGGTGCACCGCGTGCGCTACGCCGTCGAGGCCACCCGGGTCGGCAAGTTCACGAACTACGACCGCCTGGTTCTTGAGATCTGGACCGACGGAACCATCTCCCCGGAACTGGCGCTGACCGAAGCGGCCAAGATCTACCGCAAGCACCTCAATCCCTTCGTGCTGTTCGAGCCGATGCGCGAGGACGCCCCCCTGGCGGGTGATCCGAGCCAGTCGGAGCTCACTCGGCGCAGCCGCCTAGGCGAGGGCCTGGATGGTTTGCTCGAACGCCCGATCGCGGACCTCGAACTCTCGGTGCGTGCGCGCAACTGCCTCGATAGCGCCAACCTCCGCACCCTGCGGGAACTGGTGTCGCTGAGCGAGCCGGAAGTGATGAAGCTCAAGAACCTCGGCAAGACCAGCTTGACCGAGATCAAGAACAAACTCGCGGAGCTCGGTCTCGAGCTCGGCATGTGACGGATACCCGACGATGCGACACAAAGTATCAGGCAAGAAACTCGGCCGCACGGCCAGCCACCGCGTCGCGATGACGCGCAACATGGCGGTGTCGCTCATCGAGCACGAGCGCATCATCACGACGGTTCAGAAGGCCAAGCACCTCAAGCCGTTCATCGAGAAGCTGGTGACGCTGTCGAAGGACTCGTCCTTGCACCACCGCCGGCTCGCGTTCGCGCGCTTGCGCGACGAAGCCGCGGTGGCGAAGCTCTTCGAAATCCTCGGCCCGCGCTTCAAGGAGCGTCCGGGCGGATACTGCCGCATCCTCAAGCTCGCGAAACCGCGTCTTGGGGACAACGGCCAGCGCGCCCTGATCGAATTCGTTGAGCGCAGCGCACGCGACGTCGAAGATGACGTCGAGGTCGAGGCCGCAACAGCCTGAACTGGGCACCTTCGCCAGGTTCACAAAACCACGGCCCGCTTCCCCAATCTGGGGGAGCGGGCCGCGGTCATTTCCAGGCCGTGTTCAGATCCGCGCGAGCCGTACACGGCCGCTGCCAAGCAGGTTCTCGACCTCGCGCAGCAGCTCGGGCTCGATCTTCACCGCGAGGTCCTTGCCGCATCGCACCCGACGCAGGCGCCCGTCGTGGCCCTCGACGTCGAGGAACAAAGGGTTCGTCCCCTTGCGGGTGCGCACGAGCCGCGCAAGTTCCTCGAGGCGACTTTCGTCGCGCTGGTCCAGCCCGATGACGAGCGCACCCTGGAACCGCGCGATCGCGGCTTCGACGGCAAGCAGCTCCTTCAGGATGAGCGCGGGTTGCTCTGCGCGGTCTTCAAGGGTGGCGTTGACCACGACGATGGCGTCCTCGACGAGCTGCTCCTTGACCTGCTCGAACGCGCGCGGGAACACGGTGACGTGTACGGAGCCCTCGAGGTCCTCCAACTGGAAGCGCGCCATTTTTTGGCCGGCGTAGTTGCCGGTTTTTACGACGGTCGTCGACAGCGCAACCACCAATCCGGCGAGGGCGACATCGGCCCCGGCGCCGAGGGTTGCAAGGCGCGACGTACTGGTGGAGGAGAGCAGTCCGAGCAGGCCAGCGTTTTCTTCGAGGGGGTGACCCGAGAGGTACAAACCCAGCACTTCGCGCTCGGCCCGCAGGGTTTCGGACGGGCTCCAGCTTTGGCGTTCGTCGAAAGTGGGCAGCGCGGTGCGCGGCGCGGCTTCCTGGAACGCATCGAACATCGACGCTTGCCCGCTCTTGCGGTCCGAAGCGGCACGCGCGCCGTCGGCCATCGCCGTTTCGAGGGCCGCCAGGACTGCGCCGCGGTTGTGACCGCTCCAGTCGAAGCTGCCCGCCTTGACCAGCGCTTCCCACGTCAAGCGGGTGACCTCGGCCGGGTCGACGCGGCTGCACAACCCGTGCAGGTCGGCGGTATCAAGGTCGTCGCCGCGGGCGCGCAGGATCGCTTCGATCGCCTTTTGACCCGTGCCCTTGATCGCGCCAAATCCGAAGCGGATGTGCTCGCCTTCCGGTTCGAACTCCCAGGTCGAGCGGCGCGAATCGGGGGGCAAAACCCGCGTGCGGCTCTTACGGCAGTCGTCGATCAGGGCCTTGATCGTGTCGGAGTCGTGCATTTCGCACGACATGTTCGCGGCGAGGAAGGCCACCCGATGGTTCGCCTTCAGGTACGCGGTCTGGTACGTGATCATCGCGTAGGCGGTCGAGTGGGACTTGTTGAAACCGTATCCGCCGAACTTGACGATGTTGTCCCAGACCTCGCGCGCTGCCGCGGAGCTGCACCCGTGCTGTGCCGCGCCGGCGATGAACTGCGCGGAGTACTTCTCCATGATCTCGGGTTTCTTCTTCCCCATCGCCTTGCGCAGGTTGTCCGCTTCGTTCAGCGAGAAGTCGCCGAGGATGTTCGAGATCAGCATCACCTGCTCTTGGTACACGAGGCACCCGTAGGTGTCGCGCAGGATCGGCTCGAGGCTCGGGTGCGGGTAGCTGATCGGCTCAAGCTTGTGCTTGCGCCGGCTGAACATCTCGTCCATACCCGACTCGAGCGGACCTGGCCGATAGAGCGCCAAAACGGCGATCAAGTCCTCAAAACAGTCGGGTTTGAGGCGCGCGAGCAACTTGCGCATGCCTTCGGATTCGAGCTGGAACACTCCCAGTGTGTCGCCTGCCATCAGCATGCGGTAGGTCGCGAGGTCACCTTCGGGCAGGTTGTCGAGGTCGGGTGGTCTGCCACCCTGCTTGGCGATGTTGGCGAGCGCGCGATCGAGGATCGTCAGCGTGCGCAGGCCCAGGTAGTCCATCTTGAGCAGGCCCAGCTCTTCGAGCTGGCCCGCCGGCCACTGGGTTGACACGTCGGTGCCCTGCACACACAGCGGCACGTAGTCCGTGATCGGCCGGTCCGCGATGACGACACCCGCGGCGTGGGTCGAGATGTGCCGCACCTGGCCTTCGAGTTCGACCGAGAGCTGAAAGAGCTCGTCGAGGCCCGGCATCTCGCGGCGCAGGGCCATCAGGTCTTCGTCGGACTCCAGGGCCTTGCGCAGGGAAGGCGCTCCCGGTCCAGCGGGGATTTTTTTCGCGACGCGGTCGACGTCGCGCAGGGGGATGTCGAGGGCGCGCGCAACGTCGCGAACGACGGTGCGCGATGCCATCGTTCCGAAGGTGACGATCTGGGCGACATACTCCTCGCCATAGCGGTCGCGTGTGTACTGGAGCACACGCTCGCGCCCTTCCTTGCAAAAGTCGATGTCGATGTCGGGCATCGACACACGCGCGCTGTTGAGAAAACGCTCGAACAAAAGGTCGTACTTGAGCGGGCAGACCTTCGTGATGCCGAGTAGGTACGCCACCATCGAGCCGGCGGCAGATCCGCGGCCGGGTCCCACGGGGATGCCGTGGTCGCGCGCCCAGCGGATGAGGTCCCACACGATCAGGAAGTAGGACACGAAGCCCAGTTCGCGGATGACGCGCTTTTCGTACTCCAACCGCTCGCGGGCGGCGGTGTGCTCGGGCCCGTAGTGCTTCAGAAGCCCGGCCTCGAGAAGCCGGTCGAACAGCGCATCCGGAGCGCCCCCATCGTCGGGCACGTACACCGGCACGTGGTATTTCCCGAACTCGATCTCCAGGCTGACCTGCTCCGCCACATCCATGGTCGCGGACACGGCGTCCGGCAGGTCGCGGAACATGTACGCCATCTCCTCGCGTGTGCGGAAGAACAGCGAGTCGGTGTCCATCTTGAAGCGCTTTTCATCCGTGCGCTTCGCCCCGGTGTTGATGCACAGAAGCACATCCTGCACTGCGCAGTCCTCGTGGCGCAGGTAGTGGATGTCGTTGGTCGCAACGAGCGGCATGCCGAGCCGTTCGTGCAAGCGGTGCATCGCAACGTTGCAATCGTCCTGGATCTTGATGCCGTTGCGTTGCAGCTCGAGCCAAAAATGCTCGGGTCCGAACAGGTCGCGCAGCTCGCTTGCGACACGCTCCGCCTGCGCTTCCTTGCCGCGCCGAAAGAGCTGATTCATCTCGCCGGACAGGCAGCCCGAAAGGCAGGTGATGCCGCGGGAATGCACGGCGAGGAGTTCCTTGTCCACACGCGGGCGGAAGTGGAAACCCTCGGTGTAGGCCAGCGAGGAGAGCTTGATCAGGTTGCGGTAACCGTCAAGGTCGCGGGCCAAGAGGGTGAGGTGCGAGTACGGATTGTCGTCGCGGTTGTGCGGCAGTTTGCGCGAGCGCTGGGCGATGTAGACCTCGCAGCCCAGGATCGGTTTGACGTCGGCGGCGCGGCACGTCTTGTAAAGCTCGATCGCACCGAACATATTGCCGTGGTCGGTCAACGCAAGCGCGCGTTGGCCGTCCTTGACGCACGCGTCGACGAGCGCCGGAATGCGGTTGGCCCCGTCGAGCAGGCTGTACTCCGAGTGCACATGCAGGTGCGCGAAGTCCGGTGTGGTCATGGGCGGCGTGGGGGAAGGGTGGGAGCGCTTGGCGATCCACCGGATTGCGGCGAAGGGGGCCGCGGGGGCGAGCGCGTGGAAGTGCGCGGCGGGCGGCTGCGCCCAGCGCGCCGGGTTAGGCGACGAAGGGGCCGAGCTTGCGCGCGCGGGGCGCAGAAGACGCGATCAGGAGCCGTGCCGCAACAACATCAGGAGCAATGCCTTGGCGGAGTGCAAGCGGTTCTCGGCTTGGGCGTACACGAGACTGCGCGGGCCGTCGAGGACCTCATCGGTGACCTCGACGTTGCGCCGAATCGGCATGGCGTGCATCAGCCGTGTGTTGTCACCGCGCGCAAGCAGCCGTTCGTCGATACGCCAATCCTTGAAACGCGCGCGCCGACTGGCGGCGAGCGTGGGATTGTCGTAGTCGCCAAGGGACATCCAGGAGCGTGCGTACACCACATGCGCACCCTCGACCGCGGTCTCCAGCTCGTCGCGCTCCTCGAGTTCTGCGCCGGTCGTGCCGGCCACACGTCGCACCTCGTCCATCACGCTGCCGTCGAGCTCGTAGCCCGGCGGGCGCGCGACACACAGGCGCATGCCGGCGAGCGCTCCCGCGAATAGAAGCGAGTGGGCCACCGCCGCGCTGGCGGGTTGGGGCGAGTGCACCCACGCGAGAGTCAGCCGCTTGCCGCGCAGGTTCCCCAGTTTTTCGTTGAGTGTCATCAGGTCGGCGAGTCCCTGCAGCGGATGCCACAGGGCGCTTTCCATGTTGATCACCGGCACCCGGGCGTAGCGTGCCCAGGCGCGGATGTGTGCGTCCTGACGGTCGACCTCCCAGGACTGCCCTTCCACCGGCGGGCGCACGGCGAGGGCGCTGACGTAGCTCGACAGGACCGCTGCGGCGTCTCGGATGTGCTCCGGGGCGCGGCCGTCCATCACGCGGCCTTCGCGGACCTCCAGGTCCCAAAAGTCGCTGGCGGCGGCCAGTGCGATCGTGCGGCCACCCAGTTGGTGCATCGCGGACTCGAACGAGCTGCGTGTGCGCAGGGAGCCGCGGAAAAACAGCATCCCCACCGACCGCGATGCGAGGTCGCCGCGCGCGGGCTTTTGCTTGAGTCGGCGGGCGAGGTCGAGCAGGTCGTTGACCTGCTCCGGAGTGAAGTCGTCAAGGCGCGTGAAGTGCCGCACCCCTTCGCCGGAGTTGTCCGCGTGGGCCATGCGCCTACCTTAGCGCCCGGAGCGTGGCCGACGAGGCGCGCGCCCGGCGCAGTCGCAGACCGGAGCCAGCGCCCGGGACCCGGCCGTCCACGCGGTGGCGGCGCGCCGGCCGCCCCGGCGAATTTCGCGGCGCGGGTGATTGACACGCCCGCGCGCGGGTGGCTAAAACACGTGGCTCAGGCACCCATAGCTCAATTGGATAGAGCATCTGACTACGGATCAGAAGGTTAGAGGTTCGAGTCCTCTTGGGTGTACCAACCGCAGCGCCGAACGGCACGGCGCCGCAGCGCCGAACGGCACGGCACGGAACCGAACCAGGCGCCCTGCCGCGACCCCGCACGATGAGCGCCGGAGCCACCCCGCGGAGCGCCTCGCAGCCCCCGGCCGACTGGAGTGCCGCGGACCGCGCCGGCATGGACGCCGCGCTCGAAGAGGCGCGCCGCGCCCGCTCGGCGGACGAAGTCCCGATCGGCGCCGTGGTGGTGCTCGCGGGCGCGGTGGTCGGGCGTGGCCACAACCGCACGCGGGTCGACGTCGACCCCAGCGCCCACGCCGAGATCCTCGCGCTGCGGGACGCCTGCAGCCACCTGCGTGTCGGCCGCCTCGTGGGAGCGATGGTTTACACCACCGTCGAGCCCTGCTTTATGTGCGCGGGCGCGCTGCTGCACGCGCGGGTGGAGCGGGTTGTCTGGGCGGTGCGCGACCCCAAGTTCGGGGCCTGCGCATCGCTCGGAAGTGTCCTCGACCACCCCGGACTGAACCACCGGACCCTGTGGGCGGAGGGTCTGGGTGCCGAAGAGGCCCGGGACCTGCTGCAGGCGTTTTTCCGCGGCATCCGCTCGAGCCGGCGTGCAGCCTCTGCGGGTGATGCGACCGACACGGCTTCACCGGGGCGCGCGTCGTAGAGGTGTCGCCGCCAAGATTCCGCAGCCGCCCGAGCTTTCCCCCTTGGCGCGGAGCCCGGCGGACGCAAGAATGCTCGACCGCTTGGCGGCCGCGCGGTCGTCCGGTGGGCTTTCACAACGAACAGAACGCATCCCTCCTCGGGGATGCGTCGGTGGAGAGGTGCCGGAGCGGCTGAACGGGCTGGTTTCGAAAACCAGAGTGTCCTCACGGGCATCGGGGGTTCGAATCCCTCCCTCTCCGCCATTCTTATTTCCGCCCCCGGCAGTGCGTATGCATGCGCCGGGCCTCGGGCGCGGCCTGCGCGTGCACGGGCTTCCGCGAGCACGGCAGCTGCGGGCGGAACGCGTCTTTGGAGAGGTGTCCGAGTGGCTTAAGGAGCACGCTTGGAAAGCGTGTGTGTCGGTATCCCCGGCACCGTGGGTTCAAATCCCACCCTCTCCGCCACGCGCCGCTGCGGCGTGGCGCGGTGTTTTTTTTCGAGGTGAGTTCTCCGCGAGCGCCTTCGTGGGTCCGGTCCTCCGCGATGGGAGCCTTCCGAACCGGGTCAGACCGGGAACGGAGCAGCCCTAAGGTCGTGCGTCCATGCGCGGCCGGCCCGGGCCCACTAGGGCGCTCGCGGATCCCCGCGACCCGCTCGCCCGTTAACGAACCACGTGGCGCCCCTTCGATGAGTTACCTGGTCCTCGCCCGCAAGTACCGCCCGCGCCGTTTCGAGGACGTCGTGGGGCAGGAGGTCGTCACCGGCGTCCTGCGTGGGGCGATCGCCGAGGGCCGCATCGGCCACGCGTACCTCTTTTCCGGGCCGCGCGGCACGGGCAAGACGACGACGGCGCGGTTGTTTGCGAAGGCGCTCAACTGCGAGCGCGGGCCCACGGGCGACCCCTGCGGTGTGTGCGACCGCTGCGTGGCCAGCGACGCCGGCAACGAGTTCGACATCATCGAAATCGACGCGGCGTCGAACACGAGCGTCAACGACGTGCGCGAGCTGCGCGATCAGGTGGCCTACGCACCGATCAAGGCGCGCTTCAAGATCTACATCGTGGACGAAGTCCACATGTTGTCAAAGGCGGCGTTCAACGCGCTCTTGAAGACACTCGAAGAGCCGCCGCCGCACGTGGTGTTCCTGTTCGCGACGACGGAGCTCCACAAGGTCCTCGACACGATTTTGTCGCGCTGTCAGGTGCTGCGCCTCGCGCCAATCCGCGAAGAAGAGATCGCGACGCGCCTCGCGGATGTCCTGCGCGCGGAAAACGTCAAACCCGGGCCAGGGCTGGTGGAAGAGCTCGCGCGGCGCGCGCGCGGAGGCCTGCGGGATGCGCTGTCCCTCGCGGACCAACTGCTGGCGCTCGCGGGCGACGCGCCGGGGCTCGAAGACCTCGCGCGGCTCGCGGGTGGCGGAGGTCAGCGCGAGTGCGAAGAGCTTCTTGAAGCGGTCGCCGCGGGCCGACGCGCCGAGGTGCTCGAGCGCATCGGCGGCCACGGCGGTCGCGAGGCGGAACTCCTCTTCGGACTGCTGGAAGTTTTGCGCGGCGGGCTCGTCGCGGCCCTGTGCGGCGAAAACTCGCCACTCGTCGACGGCGGCCCCGAGACGGCGGCGCGTCTCGCGGCGTTTGCGCGCGGTCTGGGAGTCGAGCGCACCGAAGTGTGGATCGCAGAGCTGCTGCGAGCGCGCGAACGGCTGCGCTGGTTCCCCGGCCAGGAGCGCCTCGTCCTCGAATCGCTGTTGCTCGACCTCGCGCGCCCCGAATCCACTCTTCCGATCGGCGAACTCGTCGTGCGGCTCGAGGCGCTCGAAGCACGGCTCCAGGGTGCTGGGGGAGCGTCGAGCCCTGTGTCTGCCGCCCGCGCGGCGCCCGTGCCTGCACCTGCACCTGCACCTGCACCAGCCCCTGCACCTGCCCCTGCATCAGCCCCTGCATCAGCCCCTGCCCCGCGGGGTGCGGCCGCGCGCGCGGCGGACACCGCGTCGGCCGCACCCGCCGAGCGTTCCGAGCCCGCCAAGCCCGCCGAGCCGCGTGCGGCTCCCCGTCGGACTGCGGCCAAAACGGCGTCCGCTCCCGGGTCGACACCCTCGGCGTCGATGCCGACTGCGGCTGCGACTGCGGCTGCGACTGCGGCTGCTGCGGCGCCGGCCGGGTCCGCGGAACGCGCCGGGGATGGCGACCCGCTTGCGCGCGCGGCCGCCAACCTGCGCGAGCGCCATCCCGCGCTCGCCGACGTGCTCTCCAAACGGGGTCGCATCGACGGGATCGACGCGGGCCGCGTGCGGCTTGCGCTGCGCGATCTCGGGGAAGCCGATCGCAGGCTGGTCGAGGACCGGCGCAATCAACGCGCGATCGAGCGCGCCCTCTCGGAGGCCGTGGGGCGCGAGGTTGCGCTCGAACTGACAATCGGCCAGCCGCCCCCGCGGGCCGCCGCCGCCGAGGACACCTTCACCCGCGGAGTCGCCGATCTGTTCGGCGGGCGCATCGAGGAGCTCTGATTCACATGGCTGGATCCTTTGGAGAAATGGGCAACCTGCTGAAGCAGGCCCAAGAGATGCAACGCCAGCTCGAGCGGGCGCGTGAGCAGCTCGCCGCCGCGGTCGTGCACGGTTCCGCCGGGGGTGGTGCCGTGCGCGTCGAGTTCAGCGGCGACGCGAAGCTCCTCAAGGTAGAGGTCACCGACGAGGTCGCGGCAAAAGCCGACCGCGTCCTGATCGAAGAACTCGTCACTGCGGCGGTGCGCGACGGCTTGGGCCGTGCGCAGCGCCTTTCCGAAGAGACGTTTTCGAAGCTGACCGGCGGATTGCCGCTGCCGGGCGGCCTGTAGGGCATCGCCGTCCTTTTGCACCGCCCGCCATGGCCTACCCCGAGCCGCTCGAACAACTGGTCCAGGCTTTCGAGCGGTTCCCCGGCATTGGGCGCCGAAGCGCCGAACGGCTCGCCTTCCACGTCCTTCGCGACCCGTCGGCGCGGGAACTCGCGCGCGCCATCGACCACGCCGCGCTGAACCTCGTGCGCTGCGGCGAATGTGGCAACGCCGCCGATGCGGACCCCTGCGCGGTCTGTGCAGACCCGCGCCGCGACACGCGCGTTGTGCTCGTCGTCGAGGAGCCGCGGGACGTCGAAGCGCTCGAGCGTGCGGGGGTTTTTAAGGGCCGCTACCACGTGTTGATGGGAGCGCTCAATCCCGCGGAAGGTGTCGACACCCGTCATTTGTCGCTGGGCAAGCTCGTCGAGCGGCTCGGTCGCGGCGGTATCGAAGAAGTGATCCTTGGAACCGATCCCGACCAGGAGGGTGAGGCCACGGCGTTGCTCGTTCTCAACGCGATCGAAACCGCGCGCCTCGGGGTGCGCGTGACGCGCCTCGCGCGGGGGCTTCCCGCGGGCAGCGCGATCGAATACCTGCACCGGGGTGTGCTCGAAGATGCGCTCGAGGGTCGGGTGGCCCTGCGCCGGTCCCGTTCGGGGCCCGGGGCGACCCCACCCGCGGCGGACCCGGGCGGCGCTCCAAAAGGGTGATCCTCACCGCGCCGGACCGTCCTCCTCGGGGGGGGGGAGGGCGCGGCGCTCTTCCCACCTCTCGTTCGCGCGTGGCCGGACCCGCGCCCTGCCCGCTCAGGTTGTGCGGTAGGGGCGACGATAGGCCCGGCGTGGTGAACGAAGGACCTTACAAACGGCTCGGCCAGAGCATGGGTGCCGGCCAGCGGCAGGAGCAGCGCCTCGAAACACGGCTGCTCGCGTCCCTGGAAGTGCTCGCATTGCCCGCGGCCGAACTCGCGGTCCACCTGCGGGAGGCCTACGAGAGCAACGAAGCCCTGCGCATCGAAGAGCGCCCTGCCCCGGCGCTTCCTGCGCGGCGCGAGTCCCACCGGGTGGCGGGGGGGAACGAACACGCGCAATGGTTGGCGAGCCTCCCCGCGGCGCAGGCCGGCTGGCGCGAACGCCTGGGCGAGCAGGCCCCGGCGGATGTGGACCGCGGTTGGTTCAACCTCGTGGTGGAGTTCCTCGACGACGACGGTTGGCTGCGCACGAGCGATGGCACGCTGCTCGCCGAGGCCGCGCGCCGGAGTTTGGAGGCCACACAAGCCGCTCTTGGCCGCGCCATCGGCGCTCTGCAAAACCTCGAGCCCAAGGGTTTGGGGGGCCGCGACCTGTGTGAAGTGCTGCTGTTGCAGCTCGAGCGCACCGAACCGGAATACACGCTTTTGTGTACGCTCATCGAGGAACACCTCGACGAACTCGCGCGCAACCGCACACCGCGCATCGCGCGTCTGATGGGAGTTGGCGTCGCCGCGGTCGAGCGGCTGCGGGAGCGCCTCGGGCGGCTCGAACTGCGGCCCGCGCGGGCGCTCCAGGAGGAGCCGGCCGAACCGTTGCGCCCCGAACTCGCGGTGCGTTGGACCGGTTCGGGGTTCGAGCTCTCGAGCGTGGGTGAGACGCTGCCCGTGATGAGCCTCGACTCGACCGTGCTCGTGCTCGCGCGCGACCGCTCGCAACCGGCCGACGTGCGCCAACGCTTGCGCGACGGCGTGGCCCGCGCGCGGGCGCTGCTCAGCGCCGTCGAACAACGCGCCCAGACCCTGCGGCGTGTCGCCGAATGCCTGCTGCGCCACCAAAGCGCGTTCCTCGAGCGCGGTCCCGCGCAGCTCGTTCCGCTCCAGCAGGCCGATGTGGCCGAGGAGCTCGGCTTGCACCCGAGCACGGTCAGCCGCGCGATTGCGGGCAAAAGCATCGAAACGCCGCACGGCGTCCTTGCGCTGAAGGCGTTCTTCCAGGCCGCGGCCCCCGGCGGGGGGCACACGGCGGGGGCGCTGCGCACCCGACTCGCGGAGTTGGTCACCGCCGAGGACCCCGCGGCGCCGCTTGCGGACGACGAGCTCGCGGAGCGCCTTGCCCGCGAGGGGTTCGACGTCGCGCGCCGCACGGTTGCGAAGATGCGTGCGGAACTTGGTCTGCCGAGTTCTTACCGCCGCCGCCGGTTTGCCGCCTAACGCCGCCCTCGCCCGCCCGCGGCCGCAACTCGCTATCCTCCCGGGCGCCATGCGCAACGTCCGGATCCTCGTCGCCTACGACGGCGCGCGTTTTTTTGGATGGCAGCGCCAGGACGGCTTCGAATCCGTTCAGGAGACGATCGAGGAGGGGCTTGAGGCTTTCCTCCACCGGCCGGTGGTCGTGCACGGCGCTGGGCGGACCGATACGGGAGTCCACGCGCTTGGACAAGTGGCGCACTTCCACGTTGACACTCCGCTGGACGACAACCGGCTGCGGCGCGCGCTCAACGCGCACCTGCCCCCGGAGGTGGTGGTGCGCGCCCTCGAAACGTGCCCCGCAGAGTTTCATTCGCGCTTCCACGCGCGGGGCAAGCGCTACCTCTACCTCATCTGGACCGACGCCGAGCCTTCGCCCTTCGTTCGCGGGCGGGCCTGGGCGGTGCGCGGAGTGCTCGATGTGGATGCGATACGCCGCGCGGCAGCGCACCTCGTCGGCGAACACGATTTCACGTCGCTCGCGAGTTCGGGTTCGCCACGCCGTTCCAACGTGCGCACGATCACATCCCTGCGGATCGTGCGGCGGCGCAACCGACTTGCGCTCGTCGTGCAGGGCAACGGCTTTCTCTACAACATGGTCCGCACCATCGCCGGCTCATTGGTCGACGTGGGCCGCGGGCGCACCTCCGTGGACGAGTTCGCGGCGGCACTGGCCGCCTTGGACCGATCGCGTGCGGGCCCGACCGCGCCCGCCGCTGGCCTGTATCTTTTGTCGGTGCGCTACGCCGAGCCCTGTTTCGCGGCGCGCTCCGCGCCCGCGCGGGATTGATTGACGGGAAACGGCACGCTGCGGCCCGTGGACGGTCGTCGGTCGTCCGCCGGGCGCGACCGCGGTGCCAGAGCTTTGGATTCCGCGGCATCCGCGTGGATTTTTCGCACCGCCAATGCCGATGTCCGACGGGCGCTTGCGCGGGTCTTGACCCGGCCCCCTTAGCGCTCCATGCTGAAGACAGTGGGGTGGCGCCGCGAACGCGGCGCACCGCGAGGCCGACTGAGGACGCCCAACGGGCGGCCCGAGGGGATCCATACGCATGAAGATCGAAGTCTCCATTCCGCACGACGACTACCCCGCCGAGGTGCGTGGTCAAGTGGAGGAGAAGCTCCAGCGGCTCGCGCGCTACTTCGACCGAACCGAGTCGATTCGCGCGCTGCTCGAACAGCAACAACACATCCACCGGGTCGAACTCGTTGCGAGCGCCCGGCCGGGTGTCGTGCTGGTGGTCGATTCCCGCGCCGATTCGCTGTCGAAGGCCCTGGATGAGTCCGTCGACCGCATGTCGAACGTTCTCGCCCGCCACAAGCAGAAGCTCGCCAAATCGGTGCGCCGCCGCGAGCGGACCTGATCTACGCCCCGGTCTCCGCTCGCCGGATAGGCTGGATAGAAGCCACGCAGCCCCAGAGCTGCGCGTCTACCGCTTTGCGGTTCGTGGTCGCCGCGCGGTGCGGTTGCCTGCCTACATGCGGCGTGTTCCGCGGCATGCACGCGGTTCGTGGGCGTCCGCGACCGTATTCGCGAGATCCGATCTGCTAGACTTTGGTCGGTCCGCGCCGAAGCCAGATGAAAATCGATATCCACGCCTTTTGGAAGTTGTTCCGACCCGCCGCGTGCAGCATCCGCCTCAAGGGCGCCGAGCGGGATGGGATCTTCGAGGAGATCGTGGCGAACCTGGTGAAGTCTGGCCAGTTGCCGAGCGAACTGGAAGCGCCGGCGCTCCAGGCGCTGCTCGAGCGCGAACGGATGGCATCCACGGGCGTCGGCATGGGGGTCGCGATCCCGCACGTCAAGCTCGCTGGGCTCGACCGGGCGGCGGTGAGCTTCTCGCTCCAACCCGACGGTCTGGATTGGCGCGCGATCGACGGCGCACCCGTGTACCTGTTTTTCACCGTCCTTCGGCCGGCGGAGGCGAGTTCCGAGCACGATCCCGAGCGGCACCTTGAGATGATGCGCTGGATCGCGCGGCTCGGGCGCCACGAGGACTTCCGCCGTTTTGCACTGTCCGCGAAGACCCGCACCGAACTCGTCGACCTGCTGCGCGAGATGTCGACGCAGTGACAATTAAAGCAGTGACAATTAAGGCAGTGACAATTAAGGCAGTG
>JBBRWC010000107.1:0-13912 GCA_038246255.1 Planctomycetota bacterium | reverse complement strand
TTTGGGCGGCGCGTGCGGGTTGGCTGCGGCGAGCTTCGTCGGCTGGCTGCGGCGCGCTACGCTCGTCGCCGTGGGTCGCAGAACTTCCGTGGGGCGCAAAATCGCGGTGCGGAGCGACACCGCGGTGCCGACCGGTCGGGCGCGGGCGGTACGCATCGCGGCGCTGACCGCAACCATCACCCTCGCGGGCCTCCTCGGCAGCGGATGCCGGGCTCAGCGCGAACTCGTCGTAACCAGCGAGCCGGTCGGCGCCAGTGTGCGTGTCGACGACGAGCTCATCGGCCAAACGCCGCTCGTCCTTCCGTTCATCCACTACGGCGTGCGCCGCGTCACGCTCTACCTGGACGGATTCCAGACGCGCACGATCCTCGCCGACATCTCGCCGCCCTGGTACGGCACCTTCCCCGCCGACATCCTCACCGAGATCCTCGTGCCCGTCGGGTGGCACGATCAACACGCGCTGCACGTGGTGCTGGAGCCGGGCGAGGACGACCTTGGCGGACCGACGCTGCGCTCCGTGTTCGAGCGCGCCGAAGCGCTGCGCCGCGCGGGCCCGGACGGCCCCCGCGACCTTCCGCCGCCGCCGGTCATGGAAACCCGCGTCGGCGACCCCGCGCAGGTCGCTCCGCCGATCGAGCCCGAGCCTGCGTCCGGGGCCCCCGCGGTCCCTCCCACCACGCCCGTACCGCCATCCGACGGCGCGCCGCCCGCCCCTCGATCCCGTTGAGCCCTTCCCGCGATTGGCGCGGTGTCCGCGCGGTGGTCATGGGGCTCGGGCGCTTCGGCGGGGGCGCCGCCGCGGCGCGTTTCCTCAGCGAGCGCGGCGCGCGCGTGTTGGCCACGGACCTGCGTTCCAGCGCGGAACTGCCCGAAGCCCGCGCGGCCCTCGCCGGCCTGGACGTCGAATGGGTGCTGGGGGAGCACCGTCCGTCGGACTTCGATTCGGCCGAGTGGGTTGTCGCCAACCCGGCGGTCTCCGCGCGCCATCCCCTCTTGCAGCGGGCCCGCGCGGCGGGCGCGCGCGTCACGACCGAAGTGGAGCTGTTCCTCGCCGAGCTCCCCTGCCGCGCGGTCGCCATCACCGGCACGCAGGGCAAGAGTTCGACGACAACTTTCGTGGCGCAGCTCCTCGAAGCCGCGGGTTTACGCGTGCACGCGGGAGGCAACTTGGGCGGTTCGCTGCTCGACCACCTCGCGGACATCCATGCGGCGGACACGGTCGTGCTCGAGCTCTCGTCCTATCAACTGGAACACCTCGCGTCGCCGCCCCTTGCGGCGCGCGGCCTCGCGGCGGCGGCAGTCCTGAACGTCCTTGAGGACCACCTCGAGCGCCACGGCACCCGCGCGGAGTACGGCGCCGCCAAGGGGCGCATCTTCGAACTCCTCGCGCCGGACGGCCTTGCGTTGGTCCCCGACGGCGAAGCCATGGTGGCGAGCTGGCCGCTGCCCGCCGGCGCCGACGTTTGGCGCCTCGACCCACGCCACACGCCGTCACACGGGCCGCCGCGGCCGGGTGTCCTCGGAATTTGGGACGGCCCGGACGGCCCGGCGTTTTGGTTGGGCGAGCGCCCCATCGCGTCCCTCGATGCCCTCCAGCTCCCCCGCTTCCAGCGGCCCAACGCGCTCGCCGCCCTCGCCCTCGCGCAGCACCTGGGTGCGCCGTCCGAAGCCCTCGCGCGCGCGCTCCCGAGCCTCGCGCCGCCCCCCCACCGCCTGGCCGACCTGGGAACCGTGCGTGGCCGGCGGGTGTACGACAACGGCGTGTCGACGACCCCGGACTCGACGGTCGCCGCGCTGGAGGCCCTGGGGCACATCGGCACCCTGGTCGTCGGCGGGCAGGCAAAACAACTCGATTACGGGGTGCTGGCGCGGGCCGTCCGCGCGCGCTGTCGGCGCGTGGTTGCCTTCGGGGCCTCTGGCCCCCAGCTCGCGGCATGGCTCGCGAGCCCCGGGTTGGAGGTTCGGGTCGTCGCCGGCGTCGCGGAAGCGGCTCGAATGGCCCTAGAATTCACCCCGGAAGGCGAAATTGTGGTGTTTTCGCCCGCGTGCGCCAGCTTCGACGCCCATCCGAACTTCAAGGAGCGCGCGCTCGCTTTCGCCGCCGCCCTGAAGCTTGCGCCCGCCTGATTGGAGCGCCCGCTCGAACTGCGCCCAGAAGAGTCGTCGACCGGGTGGCGGGCGGAGGCTATAAACGTTGAGCGCAGCCCGCCGGTGCTGCCCGGGCCCTCGCGCCCGCGGCACGTGGAGCGCCCCCGAGCCATGAAATGCGACCTTTGCGACCAGCAGATGGCGGTGATCCATGTCACCGAACTGCGCGAGGACCCCAACGCTTCCCCCGGACCCGCCGGGACGCTGTTGGAAGAGCAGCACCTTTGTGAAGCGTGCGCGAAGGAGATCGACCTGCCGTACGTCTCGGTGAAAACGCCCCTTGGGGCGGTCTGGAAGATGCTCGCGAGCGGTGTCGCGAAGTCCGACTCGGGAGCGCTGGCGTGCCCGGACTGCGGATGGACGCTCGCCGACTTTCGCAGCAAGGGTCGCCTAGGTTGCCCACGCGACTACGCAGTCTTCGGCTCCCACATCGACGACCTCCTGGAGCGCATCCACGGCGCGCGCGAGCACACGGGCCGCGTGCCCGGCCGCGAGGAACCCGAAGCGGACCCCGAGGCGGAGCGCAGCGAGCTGCGCGAACAGCTCGCCGACGCCATTCAATCCGAAGAATACGAACGCGCGGCGGAGCTGCGCGATCGGCTCCAATCGCTCGAGAAGGACGTCCACCCGAGCAGTTGACGGCGAGCGGGTGCGAATGCCGCGCCCCGTCGCTTGCTTCGGGTTCCAACGCGCCCTAGATAGGAGTCCCGGCGGCTGGATTCGCCCGACGTCGGGAACGGTCCCGGACACTCACCCGGACCGCGGGGAGGGCACCCTGGGGCTCCCAGGACGCCACGACCGGCGGTCCAGCTCGCGAGTCCGAGTTCGTCCCCGACTTTGGCACTCGGCTTCAGCCCGACCCCGCCCACGGGTCGACAATCCTGCGGCGCCGCCCTTTGCGGCCGCCGTCCCCTTTCGATCTCGAGACCCTCCGGAACCCCGGAGTGTCGCTCCCCGACACGAGTTGCACCCATGTTCGACCGCTTCACGGACCGCGCGAAGAAGGTGATGAACCTGGCCCGTCAAGAGGCCCAGCGGTTCAATCACGAGTACCTGGGCACCGAACACATCCTGCTCGGCCTGGTGCAGGAAGGCAGCGGCGTCGCGGCGAACGTGCTGCGGCAGATGACCATCGACCTCAACAAGATCCGCAGCGAGGTCGAGAAACTGGTCAAGACGGGGCCGTCCATGGTCACCATGGGGCAGCTTCCGTTCACGCCGCGCGCCAAGAAGGTGCTGGAACTGTCGATGGAGGAAGCCTCGAACCTGGGGCACAACTACATCGGCACGGAACACCTGCTCCTCGGCCTGATCAAGGAAAACGAGGGCATCGCGGCCAAGGTGCTGACGAACTTGGGCGTCAAGCTCGAGGACGTGCGCGAAGAGGTGCTCGAGTTCCTCGGGGCGGAAACCAACGACGAGGAAGAAGAGGAAACAACCAGCGAGAGCCCGGTCGGCAACCAGCCCGCCGGCAAGAGCAAGACGCCGGCGCTGGACGCCTTCGGACGCGACCTCACCGAACTCGCCCGTGAAGGCAAGCTCGACGTCGTGATCGGGCGCGCCAACGAGATCGAACGTGTCATCCAGATCCTTTCACGGCGCACCAAGAACAACCCGGTGCTGCTGGGCGAGCCGGGTGTCGGCAAGACGGCGATCGTCGAGGGCCTCGCCCAACAGATCATCGCCAACGAAGTGCCCGACCTCCTGCGCAACAAGCGCATCGTCGTACTCGACCTCGCCCTGATGGTGGCCGGTACGAAGTACCGCGGCCAGTTCGAAGAGCGCATCAAGGCGGTGATGACCGAAGTGCGCCGCGTGAAGGACGTTGTGCTTTTCATCGACGAGCTCCACACGCTGGTGGGCGCCGGCGGCGCGGAAGGTGCGATCGACGCGTCGAATGTGCTCAAGCCCGCCCTGTCGCGTGGCGAGATCCAGTGCATCGGCGCCACGACCCTGGACGAGTACCGCAAGCACATCGAGAAGGACGGAGCGCTCGAGCGCCGCTTCCAATCGGTCAACGTCGAACCGCCGAACCCGAACCAGGCGTTCGAGATCCTGAAGGGTCTGCGCGACCGCTACGAGGCGCACCACCGCGTGCACTACACGGACGAGGCCCTGCGCGCCGCCGTGGACCTCGCAACCCGTTACATCAACAACCGCTTCCTGCCGGACAAGGCCATCGACGTGATGGACGAAGCCGGTGCCCGCGTGCGTCTCAAGAACATGGTCGCTCCGCCGAACATGCACGAGCTGTCGGCGCAGATCGACGAGTTCGACCGCGCGAAGGAGAAGGCCGTCGCGGCCCAGGAGTTCGAGAAGGCTGCGAAGCTCCGGGACCAGGCTTACCAGTTGCGCAAGAAGCGCGAGGAAATCCAGACCACCTGGCGCCAAGAGCAGGCGCAGAAGGAGTCCATGGGTATCGTCGATGAGGACGTGATCAGCGAAACCGTCTCGAAGATGACGGGCATTCCGCTGACACGCCTCGAGAAGGGCGAAGCCGAGCGCCTGCTCCAGATGGAGGCCGAACTCGCGCGCTCCGTCATCCACCAGGACGAGGCGATCAAATCCATCGCGCGCTCCGTGCGCCGTTCGCGCTCGGGTCTTAAGGACCCGCGCCGCCCGATGGGGTCGTTCATCTTCCTGGGCCCCTCGGGCGTGGGCAAAACGTACCTCTGCAAGCAGCTCGCGAAGTTCATGTTCGGCGACGAAGACGCCGTCATCACCATGGACATGAGCGAGTACATGGAGAAGCACAACGCTTCCCGTCTGGTCGGCGCGCCCCCCGGGTACGTCGGTTACGAGGAAGGCGGCCAGCTCACCGAGAAGGTGCGCCGCCGGCCGTATTCGGTCGTGCTGCTCGACGAGATCGAGAAAGCACACCCGGACGTCTTCAACATGCTGCTCCAGATCATGGAGGAAGGGCGTCTGACCGACTCGTTCGGCCGCCACATCGACTTCCGCAACGTGATCTTGATCATGACCAGCAACCTGGGATCGCACCTGATGAAGGCCGGCGCGACCCTGGGGTTCGCGACGACCTCGGCGGAGCTGTCCTCCGAGGAGCGCACGAAGCGCATGCGCTCGGACATCATGTTCGAGGTCGAGCGCCACTTCCGTCCGGAGTTCTTGAACCGGCTCGACGAGGTCGTCCTCTTCAACCCGCTGTCGAAGGCCGACATCGAGCGCATCGTGCTCTTGCAGCTCAAGGAAGTGCAAAAGCGCATCGCACTCGCGGGGCTCGAGCTCGTCATCGAACCCTCGGCGATGGAGTTCCTCATCACGAAGGGTTTCCACGACGATTACGGCGCACGCCCGATGCGCCGCGCCCTGGAGCGCTTCATCGAGGACCCGCTCGCGGAGCACCTCCTGCGCTCCACCTTCGAGAAGGGCCGCCCGGTGGTTGCCAGCATCGAAGGCGACAAGACGACCGCCGAGGCGCTGACCTTCACGCAGGCCGACGCCGGCGAACCCGAACCGGTCGAGGCCGGGGCGGGGCAGAACGAGAGCTGATCCCGACCGCCCGCGCGGCAATGAACAGGCCCGGCGCCCTCAACAGGGGCGCCGGGCCTTCCTTTTGTCCGCGCCACCGGGTGTGCGCGCCTCCAGGCCCCGTTTGGAGCGTGCGTGGCGTTCGGCGACCTCGCTCGACCGATCAAAGGCGGGCCTGGAGGCCCGCGCTCCCCGCGGGCAGCGCTGTGCAACGGCAGGGCGTTGTGCAAGCGGCCCGCCCACCTGCACAGCTGGGCGGGCCGCTGCATTTAGCGCGGCTAACGGCGCGAAGCCCTGGGCCAGCTTGCCAATCGCCCCACATTGGCAGAGGCTGGAGGGCACGATGAAGTACGCCGTCTTTGCCCTTTTACTTGCCCCGATTCCCCCCGCATCTCCCCAGGGCGCATTACCGCTCTCTCTTGAGTGGTACGCGGTGCCCGGCTCACCCGCAGGGCCGGTCTCGGCGCTCTTGGCGACGGACCTCGGCGACGGCCTGGCCCTTTACGTCGGCGGCCAGTTCCAAAACACAGGGGGCCTCGTCACGACCAACATCGCGCGCCTGGGCAGTGCTGGCTGGGCGCCGCTGGGAATCGGTTTGAACGCAAAGGTGAACCACCTCTCCACATTCGACGACGGTAGTGGCACGAAGCTGGTCGCCTCGGGCGAGTTCACGTTGGCCGGCGGAATCGCAGCAGAGGGCATTGCCTTCTGGGACGGCAACGTCTGGAGCACACCTGTGCCTGGACTTGGAATCGTTCCTAAGGCGGCTGTGCAATTCGACGGCCCCTTCGGTCCGCGCCTCGCGGTGGCGGGCCACGAGCCCGATCCCTTCGCGGCTGCGACCCCTCGCGCCCTATGGCTGCTCGACAGCACAGGTTGGACTGCAATCGACACCTTTGCCCAGATCCTTCGGGACTTGGCGGTGCACGATGCGGGCGCTGGTCCGGAGCTCTTCGGCGCGAGCTCCGCCTACGATGTGGAGCGTTGGTCGGACACCGCCCACAGCCGGATGCCCACTCCACTCTTTCAGCCCTTGACCCTGAAGCGTGTGCCCGACGGAGCTGGCCACACCCTGCTGCTGGGCGGCATGGCCTCCGTGTACGGCGCACCACCGCACAACATGCAGTACCCGGCGGGCAATGCCCTCGCGCGGCTGGGTCCGAACGGCTGGCAGGCCGAGTACCACAACCTGGGCTCCTTCGGTTCCGGCAGCACACATACGGCCTGGGCCATCGAGCCGTGGGATGGGCCCTTTGGTCCGACCTGCGTGGTGGCGGGCAACTTCACGCACGAGGCCTATTCCTTCGTCGAGGTCCCGCCCCTCGTACAGCGGACGCAGACCATGGCCGGGACCGGCCTGGCTCCCCTTTGGGTCGGCGTGGGAAACAGTCCGAGCGGTGTGCACGAGCTGGAAGCGGTTGAGTTCGGCGGCTCCGCCGTACTTTTTGCCGCTGGTCTGAACCTCGTCGCGAACGGCCAGTCCCTGGGCAGCTTGGCGTTCTACGGCGGCGGGGCCCAAACTCTGCCCAGTTGGGAGTCGATCCCAACCTGCAGCCCCTCGCTCTACACACTGCGGACCTTCTCGGACCACGCCGTGATGGGCACGACCCTACGCCTTGGCGCCAACGGCCCGCCGGACACCTGGGGCGTAGTGGCCATCGCCCTGGGCACGGACGTCGACCTGGGGCCCAGTGGATGCGGCATCGAGTTGCCGGGTGTGGGCCATTGGCTTCTCGCCGGCGGACTGTCAGGCGGCAGCACGAATTTTTGGGTGTTGAACGTTGGCCCCACCTACGGTGCGAGCATCGGCTGGTGGGACTGGGCGGTGCCCGCCGATCCGGCCTTGATCGGCAAGGAGATCGTGCTGCAGGGATTGAGCAAACACAAGTGGTTCGAGCTGTACGGCACGACGAACGCCATGCGCATTCGCGTGGGCATGTGAGCGGTGGTTGTCAACGGGTTTGAGACAGCTTTCACGTGCGATCGCTGAGCCAGAGCCATGTTCGTGTCCGCCGGCGGGTTGATCCAGACGGCGGTGGGGAGGGAGAAGGCGTTGTCGTTCGACACGTGCGAGCGGCCATGCGTCTTGATCACGCCGAGTTCGCAGAGCAGCCAATCCACAGCGGTGTCAAACGTCGCCTTCGCGATGCAGTTGGGAGTGCGGGCCAGAGGCGGCGACAGGCACTATGCAAGCGGCCCGCCCACCTCCACAGGTGGGCGGGCCGCGTCCTGCGCTCGGCGCAGCGCAGAAGCGTGCGCGTTTACTGGAACGAACTCGCCGTGTCCGTGCGCAGACCCCACGCCGTTACCGAGTAGTCGGTCGTGAGCTCCAACGTGATCGTGTTACCGGGGATCAAGCACCAACCATCGGTGCGCCCGAACGCGTTGCCCGCGCCATTCGTAATGACGTTGCCCGACACCGTCCAGAGCACGGTGCCCGCCCCGTTTTTGATGCGCACGAAGTCGTAGTTCGCTTCGGTCGAAATACGCTGAAAGTGCACACCCACCTGGGTCGCGCCGGCTTTCGTGAACGTGTAGGTGTACACCTGGTTGTTGGCGTAGTTGTGCGGTGTTTCACGCACCCAACTCTCATTGGTCCAGGCACCACCGCCACCGCCCGTGCTCCACGTCGCCCGCACGGTTCCACTGGACGCGGCGTACCCGTGCAGCAGCACGTTCCACGTGCCTGCGGCGGGCGCGGGGAACGTCACGCTCTCCGCGGAACCTCCGATGTAGGGAGCCTTGAACTCGGCAAGATTGTGCTGCCCCTGGTCACCGGGCCAAACAATGGCCTGGCGCTTGACGTAGAGGTCGACGTCGCCCGTTCCGGTGGTCGTGACAACGAGATTGGTGGCGCCCGCGGGAACGACGATCGTGTAGTTCGTAACCGCGTTTTGCGCGAGCGCGAAGTTGTACGTCGTGCCGTTCGCGAGCGTGGGCGTGGGGCCGGGACCGGGTCCACCACCCCCCGCTGCGGTGATCGCGGCCATCAAGTTGACGCGCCGCTTCGCGGTGTGGCCGATGACGCTGGTCCCCGTGTCGTGGAACAAAGTTCGGATGCCCGCCAGGTTGCCGACGTAACTTGGCCGCGCTTGCAGGAACTGTGCGATGAGACCCGCGGCGGCGGGTGTGGCCGACGACGTGCCGCCGAGGGCGAACGTTCCGCCACCACATTGCGCGCAGATGACCTGCTCGCTGGGTGCGTAGAACGACATGAACGCGGTCATGTTCGAATAACACGCACGCTCGTCGAGCTGCCGGCTGGAATCGTTGCAGTTCGCCGGCGGGAAAGCCGAGTACGGCGCGCCCGCGGCGTCCCACGTGGACCCCACGGAAAGTGCGTTGGTCGACGCCGCCGGCGACGCGATCGCATTCGTCCAACCGTCGTTGCCCGTCGCAGCGATCGGGATGATGCCGTTTGCGAGCGCCGTTCCGCAGGCGCTGTGCAGCGTGCCGCCGGTGATCGCGGACGTGTACTGCCCGCCACCCAGGGACATGCTGACAACGCGAATCGGGCTGCCCCCACCCGTGCCGTTTTTGTTCGTCACGCACCAGTTGATCGCGTTGGCGATCACCGAGTCGTACGCGTTAGGGAACACGACAAGCGTATAAAGATGCACGCCGGGTGCATACCGCCGCACGATCGACGCCGTGCCGGTGCCGTGGTAGCAGTTGTTGAAGTTCTGGCTGTGGATGGCCGCGCCGGGCGTGCTGTAGTTGTAGCCGCCCTTCACGATCGAGTTCGGCAACGACGTCGAGCTGCCGAGCTCCGGGTGCAACAGGTCGAAGTTGCTGTCGATGACGGCAACACCGACGCCCGCGCCCGTGTGGCCTGCGGTGGCCGCGGCCGTCGATCCCGTGACCTGGCGGCCTTGGATCGTCGTGAGCTTGTTGAGGTTGTCGTTCCAGATGAACTTGACGTCACTGCGGTTCGCGATTTCCACGACCGCGGCGGGATCGGTGATCAGCGCGACGACCATGTACTGGTATTCGAGCGTGTCGATGAATGTGACTGCCGAACGCACGAGGGGGGACGCCTCCGCCAGGAACGCGTCGAAGAACTGGCTCTGACGGCGTGCCACCCCCGCGCGCACCACCAGCGCCGGATCGCGCGCGGTGGAGGTTTCGAACAGCGGGTCCGTGGGCGCGCGCAAAAGCTCGATGACCACGCGCAGGTCCTGGCGGACGCCATCGCCCTCGCGCACGAAGCCGAGCTCTGTGAGCTGGTCCATGCCGCGCTGGAGCAGCGGGTCGATGCGCTCGTGCACGGGCACCGGTAGGGCATCGTCGAGCTCAAAATCCTGGGCGATGGCGCGCGGCGCCGTCAGGAACACCAATCCAAGGAGGGCCGCAGCGATGCCGCGACGCCGTGCAAAACGTGACATGGAAAAGGACTCCCGATCGGGGGTGAACGCGAGGTCCCGCGAAGCGTCACGGCGGCCACCGGCCGCCCGCGCCCGGAAGCTGCGGGGTCCGCCCTCACCTGCGCCGTCGGTGTTGGGCTCGACGTTTTCCAGCGTCTACCTGTTGCGCGGATCCGACAAGCAGCTAGCTCCATGTTTTCCCAACTCGATTCCAATCGCGGCACTCGTCCGAGCGCTGGGACGAATAACGCCCGAGTTCGCGGCCCAATGGGCGGAGCGGGCCTGCCAAGAGCGGGATTCCGGGGAACGGGCGACGGTCCCCACGTTACCCCGGTCCGCGTCACACTCCCCAGGCCCCTACGCAGTCCGAGCGAACCTGCGTTACAGTGCCCACAAGTTCACCGCAAACAACGCGACCCCGAGCACTCCATGAATGATTTTACCGACCTGCGTGCGCTTTTCATCAACACCTCACTTAAGCGGCAGGCGGGCGCGAGCCATACGCGGTTACTGCTCAATGCATCCGCACAAATCATGAGGAAAAATGGCGTCGGTGTCGAGCACCTGCATTTGGCTGCGCACGACGTTCCGCCCGGCGTCTATCCCGATATGACCGAGCACGGTTGGGCCAAAGACGAGTGGCCCGCGCTGTGGGAGAAAGTTAAAGCGGCTGAGATCCTCATCGTGGGCACGCCCCTTTGGCTGGGGGAGGAAAGCTCGTTGTGCCGCGTCCTGATCGAACGGCTCTACGCAATGTCAGCGTTGCTCAACGGCAAGGGGCAGTCGATTTATTACGGCAAAGTCGGAGGCTGCGTCATCACCGGCAACGAAGATGGTCTCAAGCACACGGCGATGACCCTCGCATTTGCACTCAACCACTTGGGCTACACCATTCCGCCCCAGGCCGATTGTGGATGGATTGGCGAGGCCGGTCCTGGACCCTCCTACGGTGACAAGATCGAAGGCGGCGGACGTGTCGGGTTTGACAACGACTTCACCCAACGCAACACAACGATCATGACATGGAATTGCATGCACATCGCACGGATGCTGAAGGGCGCGGGTGGGCTCCCGAACACGGGCAATGACCGCAAGGCATGGAAAGCCGGGGAGCGCTTCGGCTTCGAAAACCCGACTGAAAATGTGGACTGACCCATCGGACTCGCCTGCACCCAGTGTCGGGGTCGTTGTCGCCTGGACCCGGGGCGCCCGCCGTGTCAGGGCTGGAACGGCGGGGTGTGTCCGGCGGTGAGATCCAGGGCTTCCCGTCCGGTTCCGGAACGGGAGCGGCGTCGACGCGCCCATCAAGCCCGGCGGGCAGATGCTCGAAAGGCAAAAGGGCGGGTGCAGTCCTCCTCCCCGCACCTCCCCCTTGGCGACCCTCACCCGCGCTCGGCTCTTCCACGCCGCGGACCTGTTCGCAGGCCACCTCATGGGCAACCGTTGCCCCAACTGCGGCGGCGTAGACGCGCCGCGAGTCGCGCGCAAGCACGGCGGATTGGGATCGGTCTACCGCTGCGACACCTGCGCGCTGCTCTTTCGGCCCACGGGCCTCACCGGCGAGGCCATCACGCGCTGGTACTACTCGTTTGCCTACGGCGACGACCCGGCATTCACGACCGCCCCCGTCGCGGACCCGGCCGAAGCGCTCGCGCGCGCCCGGCGGGCGGGCAAGGACCGCGCGCCGATCGTTGCGCAACTGCTCGAGCGCCTCGCGCCTGCTGAGCGGTCCGTCGGTGTGTTGGGTGCTTCCTGGGGTTACGAACTGCTGGCGTTCCAGTCGCTGAGTGTGCCGGTGTGGGGCATCGAACCGGGCGAAGCGCGGCGCGAGCACGGCCGCACGGCGTTTGGTCTTGAGCTCTACGCGGATGCCGACGAAGCCTCGAACGCAGGTCGCCGGGGCGGACTCCTGTTCAGCTCACACGTCCTCGAGCACATTCCGCACCTGGCCGACATACTCGACGGATGGCGCGCGCTCCTCCAGCCCGCGCTCAGCCTCCACATCACACCCAGCGTCGATCCTTTCACGAAGGATCGCGTAACGACCATCGGACGCGAGCACCCCATCGGGGTCACACGCGAGTTCTGGCGGCGCTGGTGCGCCGCGCGCGCGTTGGACCTTTGGCTCGGGCACACACCGGGCCATCCGGACGGCGAGGGACAGGAAACGGCCGCGGTTCTCGGCGCGCCGGGTTTCGACCTCGCGGGCCTCAGCCTGCGCCGCTCGGCCTGACCTGCAAGAGTGCGCGCGGCGCTGCGGACGATATTGCGAGCCCGAGCGGTTAGCTTGGGCGGGATGGCGGATCCCAAAGCGAGTCAAACCGGCCCAAGCCAACCCAAGCGTGTGCACAGCGTGCGTCACGCGATCGCGAGGCATTGGGTCGGCGACGGTTTTCCCGTGCGCACGTTGTTTGCCTACTCCGACCTCGGCGCGCTCACGACGCCTTTCCTGCTGCTCGACCACGCGGGTCCGGTGGACTTTGCGCCGACCACCGAGCGCCGGGGTGTCGGCGCGCACCCGCACCGCGGTTTCGAGACGGTCACGATCGTCTACGACGGCGAGGTGGAGCACCGCGACTCCGCGGGTGGCGGTGGCAGCATCGGACCCGGCGACGTGCAGTGGATGACGGCGGCATCGGGGCTCGTGCACGAGGAGTTCCACGGCGCGCGGTTTGCGCGCGAGGGTGGGCGCTTCGAAATGGCGCAGCTGTGGGTCAACCTGCCCGCGCGCGACAAACGTGGCGCTCCCCGCTACCAAGCGATCGCGGATGCACAGATCCCGGCGGTAAACGTGGGCTCCCAGGGTTCGGACGCGGTGGGCCGCGCGCGAGTCATCGCCGGCGAGTACTTCGGCGCAAAGGGCCCCGCGCACACGTTCACGCCGCTGCACGTCGTGGATCTGGAACTGGACGGGGATGGGGCGCTCGAGCTTCCGTCTCCCCACGGCTGGACGGCGATCGTCGTGGTGCTCAAGGGCACACTGCGTGTCAACGGAAACGAGGATGTGGGCGCGTCCGAAGCGGCGTTGATGGAGCGCGACGGCGACCACATCCGCATCGAGGGCGCACGGGGCGCACGGGTGTTGCTGCTCGGCGGCGAACCGATCGATGAACCGATCGTCGGACACGGCCCCTTCGTGATGAACACAGCGCGCGCAATTGCGGCCGCGATCGACGATTTTCGACAGGGCCGCATGGGGCACCTTGCGTGACCTTGCGATTCCCCCCCAACGGCATCTCGGATAGGTTTTGAGGCATGAATCCCGTGATGACTCCCCTGGCTCGCGCGCGCGAAGTTGCGAGTGAACTGATCGAGTGGCGGCGGGACTTCCATGCGCACCCTGAAAAGGGTTTCGAAGAGCACCGCACCTGCGCGCTCGTCGCCAAGCGCCTCGAATCCTTCGGTTTCGAAGTGCATCGCGGGCTCGCGCGCACCGGCGTCGTCGGCACGCTGCGCGGCAAGCGCGACGGGCCCGCCATCGGCCTGCGCGCGGACATGGATGCGTTGCCGATGGAGGAGGAGGGTGACGTCCCCCACCGCTCCACGAACCCGGGTGTGTTCCACGGCTGCGGGCACGATGGCCACACGGCGATCCTGTTGGGAGCCGCGCGTTTGCTCGCCGCTCGGCGCGACTTTGCGGGCACCGTTCACCTGATCTTCCAACCCGCCGAGGAGAGCCTCGCGGGTGGCCGCGTGATGGTGGAAGAGGGGCTGTTCGAGCGGTTCCCCTGCCAAGAGGTGTACGGCCTGCACAACTGGCCCGAACTGCCCGCGGGCAAGATCGCCGTGCGCTCAGGACCCATCATGGCCGCCAGCGACTTCCTCGACATCGAGATCGAGGGTGTTGGCGGACACGCGGCCATGCCGCACCGTGGCATCGATCCCGTGCACGTCGCGGCGCACGTCATCAC
>JBBRWC010000106.1:0-13991 GCA_038246255.1 Planctomycetota bacterium | reverse complement strand
GGCGTACAGCAGCGCCCTCGAGATCGAACCGGACAATCCCGCGTACCTGAATGACGCGGCGGTCATCCTGCACTACAACTTGGAACGCGATTACGACCGCGCCCTCAAGATGTATGCGGCCGCGGCTGAGAACGCGCAAGCGCTGCTTGCGGACAAATCCTTGGATCCTGAGTTGAAGCCGATCTACGAGCTCGCGCTGCGGGATTCGAAAAACAACCGCCGCGCCCTCGCGGCCAAGATCGAAGCCGAACGCAAAGAGCGCGCAGGCGGCGGAGCCGGTTGAGCATGGAGCGGCGGGCGCGGTTGGTGGAAGGGGCTATCGGGGACGCCGTTCTGTCCGTGGACGGTGCCCTCGATGCGCCCGGCCTCAACCTTTCCCACTGGCCCGGCCATCGCACACCCGAACACCTGCGCCACGCGCTCTCGACGGGCTCCGCGCTGGCGTTCGCGCGCTTAGGTGCGACCGAACGTGCGGCGCTGACAAAGGGCCTCGCTTTCGTCGCTAACAACCACTACGACACCGACGGGTTGCTGGCCGCCTTTGCCGTCCTCAACCCCGAGCGCGCGCTGGAGCTCGAGCGGCCGCTTTTGGACACGGCCGCCACGGGCGATTTTTTTGCGCTGCCCTCCGAGCACGCGTTTGCCCTGGACCATCTGATCGGGCTGCTGCCGGACCCGACACGCTCCCCCATCGCGGACCGATTGATTGGCACGAGCGACCTCGAACGCCGCCAGTTGGCGCTCGACTACGGGCTCGAGCATGTGGACGGTTGGCTCGCGGAGCCCCTCGATGGACCGGCCTGGCGCGGAGTGCGCGCATGTGTCACACCGGCCCTCGATCGCCTGCGCGCCGACCTCGTCGAGCTCGACCGCGCGGAGCGCTTCGAAGATTCGACGCGCGACCTCGTCCACTTCGTCGCGCGGGCGCCTGCGTCACCCGGTCGACACGCGCTCTTTGGCCGCGCACGCAGCGACCGCGTCCTCATTAGCGCGCCGCTGATCGGCGGTACAGCCCACCGCCTCGTCATCGGAACACGCTCGTGGTTCGACCTGCCGGACGATCCGAACGAGCCGCGCCCCGGTCCGCGCTTCGACCTCGCCGTCATGGCAAACACGCTCGCGCGCGCCGAACCCGCGCAGGCTGCGCTCGGATGGCGTCACCAGCCGTCAGCATCCCCGTCGCCGGAACTGTGGTTCGGAGCGGCCAAACTCGACATGTTCGCCGAGCACAACACGAGCCTCGGAGCGAGCGCTCTTCCCGCGGCCGCGGTGCGCGCGGCGATCCCCGACGCCCGCTGAACGCGCGAAAGCTCGGCCAGGAACCGAGCGGTCAATGGCTTTTGGCCAAGGTCGGCAGAGGGTGCTGCTTGGGGACCGGCGCGGGCGGCGGGCGGCGCAATCGAGTCCACAGCAACACCACAATCGGGATCGCGCCGGCGGTGAAGAACACACCGCGCACACCGAGCACCGCGGCAAGGCTCCCGCCCGCCACCGCGGCAACCGCCATCGCCATGGCGCCCGCCGAGAACACCGATCCAAACGCCGCACCGCGCCGCGCAGCACCGGTTTCCTCCGCGGCAACGCCATACGCATTGGGGCTGAGTCCCCCGGATGCCGCGCCCTGCAGCGCCCGCGCCGCGAGCAGCACGAGGTACGCCGGAGCGAGGCCGCACAGGATGAGCGCCACCGCCGACCCCGCCGCCGATTGGTAGAGCGCGCGGGCATGGCCGCCGCGGTCGCCGTGGCGCCCCCACCAGGGCATCACGATGACGTTGAACACGGCCGCGGCGCTGAACAGCGCTCCCGTCAACTTCGCGCTCGCCAATCCGAACGGTTGGTCGCCGAGGTCGCGCACAAACAGTTCGAGCAGTGGAGTGGTCGCTCCCAGGCCAAACTGCGTCGCGAAGAGGACGAGCAGCGCCGTGCGCAGCCGCGGATTGCGAACGAGTTCGGCGATTTCGCGCGTCGAGGACTGAAGGATGGCAAGCGGGCTCGCACGCCCCCGCAACGGTGCGCGCCCGCCGGCTGCCTCAAGGGCCTTTTCCACCGGATCGCCCGTGTCCTCGGCAAAAAGGGCAACCACGAGCGCTCCGATGGCGGTCGTGACGGCGACCAGCGCGAACACCGCATCGAGGCCAAAATATTCCGCCACAAAGGCTCCCAGCAGCGGGCCGACGATCGCGCCGATGGCCGTCGCCATCTGCAGGCCCCCCGCGACGCGGCCTTGGCGGCCTGCGGCGGCGCCCATGGACACGAGAGTGATGCTGGGTGCGATGAAACCGGAGAACGCGCCCTGGGCGAGGCGCAGGACAAGCAGCTCCTCGGGCCGGCGCGCGAACCCCATCAGTCCGACAAACAGGGTCAGAGCGAGCAGCGAGCGCAGCACCATCAGCTTGCGCCCGAAACGGTCGCCCAGGGCACCCCACAACGGCCCCATCAACGCGGCCATCAGAGGCGCCGCTCCAAAACACAACCCCGACCAAAACTCGAGCGGGCCCCTTTCCGTCACCCCCATTCCCTCGAGGAGGCTCGGGAAAAACGGCAGGAAACTCATCATCCCGAGCGCCGCCACCAGGTTCGCGGCGAACACCGCCCGGTACGTCCTCTGCCAGCGCTCCATGGGGCCAGCCAGTGTTGCAGGCTCGAGCGCCTGGAGCCAGAGCGGGCCCGCCGCGGCCTGCTACTCTGCGGGCGAACCATGCCCCAGCGCCCCCCCCATCCCGCCTGGAAGGTTGCGGCGGCCCTCGTGTTCGCCGCGCTCGCCACCGCACTCGTGCGTGCCGCGTGGGTCGGCGACGACACGTTCATCACACTGCGGGTCGTCGAAAACTGGGTGAATGGACTCGGCCCCGTGTGGAACGCGGGTGAGCGGGTGCAGGCGTACACCCACCCGTTGTGGATGATGATCCTCAGCGCCGGGCGCTGGGTGAGCGGCGAAGCGTACTTCACGACGATCGCGCTCGCGCTCGTCTTCGCGCTGCTTACGGCCCTGCTGCTCGCACGCGAAGCGCGCAGCGCACCCGCCGCCGTGGCAGTCGGGGTGCTGCTCCTCACCTCGCGGGGATTCATCGACTACGCGGTGTCGGGACTCGAAAACCCGCTGGGCTTCGCGTTGCTGACGCTCTTCGCCGGCCGAGCGCTGCACCTTTTCCGCGCGGGCCGCCAAGGTCCCGCAGGAGACGGCCGTGCCGATCCCGCGCGCCGCGCGCTCGAGTTGGCGTTCTGGGCCAGCCTCATCGCGCTGACCCGCATGGACCTCGTCCTCCTGTGCGCGCCCGTCCTCGCGGCGAGCCTGCGCGGCTGTTCGGTCCCGGTGTGGGTCACGCGCATGACCATCGGGCTTGCGCCATTTGGCCTGTGGCTGCTGTTCTCGGCATTTTATTACGGCTCGCCGTTTCCGATCACCGCCCACGCCAAGGCGTTCGACACCGGTGTCGCCGCGGCGGACCTCGCGCAGCAGGGGCTCTATTACCTGGGATACGGCGTGACGCGGGACCCGCTCACCCTGGTTGCGATCGCGGCGGGTATCACGCTCGGATTTGCGCGCCGCCAGCTCGCCCCGACCGCGCTCGCCCTCGGTTGCGTCCTCTACCTCGCGTACATCGTGAAGGTCGGCGGCGACTTCATGGGCACGCGCTTTTTCACGCCGCCTTTCATTGTCGCGGTCGCGCTCGTCGCGCGTTCAGCGCACGGGATAGCGCCCGCGCGCAACCTTGCGCTGGTCGCGGTGGCGCTCGTTCTTTTTGTCGCACCGGGGCGCGCGAACTGGACGCGGTCCTTCGACACCGTCGTTTTTCCCCACGACGAGTTCAAGGGCATCATGGACGAGCGCGCGTTTTATTACCCGCAGTTCGGTTTGACGAGCCCGACACGGCGCACGCCGATCCCCGGGGCATTGAGCGACGGCGTCCGCGCGGCGGGCAGGGAAACGCCGCTGTTTGTCGCGTACGGGATGGTCGGCGCGTTTGCGTTCGAAGGGGGCGACCTCCAGCACGTGATCGATCCGTGGCTGCTCGATCCCTTGCTGATGCGCTTGCCGATCAGTCGCCCCAAGGGCTGGCGTCCCGGGCACTTCGTGCGCCATGTGCCCACGGGGTACTTCGAGACACTGGCGCATGGTGGCAACCACATCCGCCATCCGGGGCTCGCGCGCTACTACGACGCGCTGCGGATCGCCATCCGCGGCCCGTTGTTTGCGCGCGAGCGCTTCGATGCGCTGATCGCCCTTTGGAGTGGTGCCCTCGACGCGGGACTGGAGGATTTCATCCGCGACGAGTACCACCACATGCGCCGCGTCGCGATCCCCTACGCGAAGATCGCGACACCGCTTCCGCCGCATCCCCTGGGCCCGGGCCCCCAGTGGTTCGACGAGCCCCAATCCAAGGTGGTTTACGGCGGCGGCCTGTCGGTCGAGCTCGAACGCGCGCAAACCGCGTCCGCGATGGACATCCAAGTGAACCCGGGAGCGTTCATGGTCTACCACTTCACGCTCCTTGAGGGCGATGCCACTCGCGCGACCTTCGTCGTCGACGCCACCGACGTGCGTTTGGCGTTTGGCATGGTGTCGCACACGCTGTCCATTGCGCCCGGAACGGGCCCGTTCGACCGCATCCACGTCGACATCGCCACCGCGCCATCGCACACGGTGCCCGCACTGGGCAGCCTCACCCTGCGCCAGGAGTAAGGGCCACGCTTTGACCGAGCGGGGACCCAGGCGACGCGCGGGGTCAAAAAGCTCTCCGCGCGCTCCAAGGCGGGCTTCCGGCCCTTAGACGAGCGGGAAGCAGATTCAGTGGGCGGAGACCCGCGCACCCATCACAGGTGCCGAACGAGGTCGGGGTGCGGTTGCGCGATGACCACGTCGCGTGCGAGTGTTCCGGCGTCCGTGCATTGACGCGCCGCGGCGGTGACGCAGGCGCGCACGTCGGCCACACCGCCGGTGATCGTGAAAAACGACTTGCCACCCAGACCGTTGGCGATGCGCAGGTCGAGCAGGTCGACGGTGGCCGTTTTGAGGGCGAGGTCCGCGGCGCTGATCGCGCTCGCCACCGTCGTCGTTTCCACGACGCCGATCGCATCGAGGCGGCCCTGGATCTGGCCACCCCGCCGGCGCAGGCCCAACGGGACCTGGGGGTGGACCTGAGGGATGAAGAGGCGGTCGACCAGGTCGCCTTCCGCCACGGCCGCGCCCCGCTCAAGACCCTGGCGCACGTCTTCGACCGACCCGGTGAACAAAAGCACGTACTTGCCCGGATGGACGGGCGAAGCAAACAGCATCTCGACCTGCGCTTGCCACAGCACCGCGTCCGCAACCGCGACACCACGCGCGACGGAGCAGCATTCGAGCAACCCAATGCAGGGCTGCATTTCCACGTCGTCCCGCAGGGGCGGGTTCCAGTCGCTGCGCGCAGGTGCGCCGTTGGTCTCGCTCATGGCAGGCACCGCGGGGCTCAAGAACCTTCGGGGGCCTTCGGCAGGAAGCGCTCGAGTTCGTCCGCCGGGCGGGCGATCACGTGCACGCCGATGAGCTCACCGACGCGGCGCGCGGCGGCGGCGCCGGCTTCGGTCGCGGCCTTCACCGCTCCGACCTCGCCACGCACCATCACCGTGACGAGTGCGCCGCCGGAGTTCTCTTTGCCGATCAAAGTGACCTTGGCCGCCTTGCACATGGCATCGGCGGCTTCGATGGCGCCGACCATGCCCTTCGTCTCGATCAGGCCCAGGGCGATCAGGGAATCCATGGATGCTTCGTGGGTGGGGAGGCTGGCGGGCCGGACCGGGGACCGGATCCGCGCGTGGGGTCAATGAGGATACGTCAGGCCGTGCACGCGCCGGTACGTGTGTTCAGATGGGGGCAGCCGCGGCAGGGCCCCAGGGGGCAGCTGGCGTCGGCCAGGGCGGGTGCAAAGAGCGGAATCGCCAGGAGGGGGGCGAGGAGGGCGTCCCGCGCCGCCCCCGACGGTGCCCCCGACGGTGCCCCCGACGGGGTTTGCGACGGGGGCCGCGGCGTGGGTTTCGGCGCCAAGGCGACACCCGCGGGCACTTCGAGGGGTGGCGCGGCCCGCTGGAAAGGGGCACCGGCGCCGTGCTCGAGCGCGGGATCCCCCGCGAGGCCGCTGCCCCGCGGAACTGCGGCCTGTCCGAGCATCGACTGCACACGCAGCACGTCGCGCTCGTAACGCGTTTCCCAGTCGGGTCGCGGCAAACCGACACGCTTGATGTTGACGAGGTGGCGCGCGGTGATGTTGTCCGAAGTGATGTTGCCGGCGAGCGGCCCACACCCAAGGCTCATCGAAGGCGCCAGTCCGGTCGAGTACCCCACCGCCCCCTGGCTGGTCGGACCGTTGACGACGATGCGGCTCGCGGGCTTTTGCGCGTACCACGCCTCAAGCACGGCCGCGTCGCGCGCCCACACGCCGATCGTGTGGCCGAGGCCGCCGTGGTGCAAGATGGCCTTCGATAGCTTGCAGCCTTCCTCCCACCCGTCGACGACGTGGACGGAAAGGAGCGGGCAGAGGATCTCGATCGACAGCGGGAACGCGGGTCCGACACCTTTTTGGTGCGCAAGCAGCACGCTGGTGGAGCGCGGCACGTTGAACCCGGCGAGCTCGGCGACACGCCACGGGTCCTGGCCGACGACCTTCGGGTTCATGTGCCCGTCGACGTTGGCACACCGCTCGAGCTTCGCGGTCTCGTCGGGACTGCACAGGTGCGCACCGCGCCGCGCCAGCGCATCGAGCAGTTTTTCGGCGATCGGCCGATCCAGCACGAGCGCCTGCTCGGAGCAGCACAGCGTCGCGTTGTCAAAGCTTTGGCTCGCGACGATCCAGCGCGCCGCACGCGCGAGGTCCGCGCCGCGGTCCACGTAAACCGGCACGTTGCCCGGGCCAACGCCGTACGCGGGTTTGCCCGAGCTGTAAGCCGCCTGGACGAGCCCGGCCCCGCCCGTGGCGAGGATCAGCTTCACGTCCGGATGGCGCATCAACGCCTGGGTCGATTCGACCGTCGGGTCACCCAGCGATTGGATCAGGTCGGCCGGCGCACCGACGCGCTCGAGCGCGCGGCGCATGACCTCCACCGTCTCGCGGATGCAGCGTTTTGCGCGCGGATGGGGGCTGATGACGATCGCGTTGCGGGCCTTGAGAGCAATCAGCGCTTTGCCGATCGCCGTCGAGGTGGGGTTTGTCGTCGGCACAATGCCCGCCACGACCCCAATCGGCGACGCAACCTCGATCACACCGCGCGCTTCATCCCGAGCGACCACGCCGACCGTGCGCTCGCGTTCGATCGACGCCCAGACGCCCTCCGACGCGTGGAGGTTCTTCAACACCTTGTCCGCGACACGGCCCATGCCGGTTTCCTCGACCGCGAGCCGCGCGAGGTCCGCTGCCGCACGCGCCACTGCGGTGACGAGCGCACGGCACACGAGGTCGGTGCGCTCCTGCGTCCACTGCGCGGCCTCGGCCTGGGCGGCAACGGCGCGGCGTGTGTGGTCGCGCACCTCCTGAAGCGCGCGCAGATCGGGATCGAAGCGTTCCAACGGCGTTCACCCACCCGCGCGTTCACGCGCGAGCGGAGCGTTCAGTCGGCCGAACCGCCGCCCTTCGCCGCGCCCTTTTGCGCATTGCCCGAGGGCGGGCTCATCGGGGGCAGGATGCGCATGAGCTGTTCGTGGGGGCGCGGGATCACGTGCACGCTGACGAGCTCCCCCACCCTGCGCGCGGCGGCCGCACCCGCTTCGGTGGCGGCCTTCACGGCGCCCACTTCGCCCGCGACGTACATGGTCACGAGCCCCGCCGTCGCTTTTTCCTTCCCGAAGAGGTCGACCTTGGCGGCCTTGAGCATCGCATCGGCCGCCTCGATGGCGCCGATCAGGCCCTTGGTCTCAATCATTCCCAGCGCGCGCTGCTGCAAAGCTCTTCGTCCTCTTAGGATGCGGGTTGGAAGGAGCGGCGAGGGCTCCCCCGGAGGCCAAAGTGTAGCGCGGGACGATCAAGGCCGGATCGCCACCGGTTCCGTGCGCGCGATGATGCTCCAGTCCGGGGTCCGCACAAGCAGGAGGGCGAGCGCCCCGCCGGCCCCAATCGCCTCCACGGCCCCAGGCCCGAGCAAAACCTCCGCCCGCCCGTCCCCATCGAATGCGCCCGACAGCTCGGGCCACTCGCGCGACACCTCGAACAGGGTGTCCCTGTCGAGCGGGATCCGGGTGCCCCCGAGGACAAAACCCGTGTCGGCGGAGCGCGCCAGCCAGACCGTGAACTCAAGGCCCGGTTCGTAGCGCAGCGCGAGCGCGATGCCGTCCCCTGCGGCGCGGGCTTCGAGAACCGGCGCGGGCGCACTGCGGGCCCGCAGCACCGCGGCCGCGTCGCCCGCTGGCTCACCTCCGATCCGACCGGCCGCAAGGAGCGCGTCGTGGATCGCCGCGGCGAGCAGTTCGTAGCCCTCGCGCCTGGGGTGGGCGTCGTTGAAAAAGAGTCGGTCGCGGCCGAACTCGGCGATCCATCCGCGAGCGAGCGCCGCTTGGTCGACCAACAACACACCGTTCGCCTCGGCGGCGCGCCGGATCGCAGCGTTGACGACGGGCAGGACGGGTCCCTCTTCGATGGCATAGGTCAAAAAAACCGGTTCCGCCCTACCGGCCCGCACCCGAGCGGCGATCCGCGCAAGGTCGCCTTCGATCCACGTCGCGGCCAGAGATTCTTCGCCCGGTTCAATCACTCCGCCCCCGATTTCGAACTCGACGAGCCGCCCGTCGCGGTCCAGCGTGAGGACCCGCGTTCGGCCGTCGCCAAGTTCCTCGCGCCGCACTTCACCGGGGCGCGGCGGATTTGCAAGCAGCGCAGGATCCTCAACGTACCGCGGTGCGCTGGCGCCATTCGCAGCACCGTGGGTTGCGCTCTGTGCGCTTGCGTCCAGCCCGAAACGCTGCGCGAGGATCAACGCCAGCTTGACCGTGCGCAGCGCCATGTACGCGGGCTCGCCGCCGCCCTCGCCGCGCATGGCGCCGCGCGACCAGGCATTGTTCACCCCGGCGAGCACCAGCACCGCCGCGGGCTCGTAGCGCACGAGGTCGCGCTCGAGTTCCGCCAACACGTGCCCTGTGTGTTTGCCGATCTGACCGCGGTTGATCGCACGCGCGCCCGGATCGTGGCGGGCCATGCGGGCCTCAAGACGCGCGGGCCAGGTGTCCTCGGCGCGCACGTTGAGCCCGAAGGTGTGGCTATCGCCCAGGCACAGCACAGTGGCGCCGCCAGCCGCGGATCCACCTGAACCCGCGGAACCGGCGCGCGAACCCTCGACAAACAGCGCCGCGACTTGGAGCGCCGCCTCGAACAGAACCAGCCCCAGCCCGAACGCCAACAACCGCTTGAGCCACTGCACCTGTGAAGCCTAACCGAGCGCTGGCGCGGCCGTCACGTCGAGAGTCTCAGCGGGGTACGGCGGGGATCTGAAGCTCATCCATTCCCGCTGCAGTCGTTCAGGCGGCACCCTTTTTCAGTCGCGGAAGGCGCCCTCGTCCAGGGACGGCGCTTCCTGGGCCGCGAGACCAAGGGCAAGGCCCAGGGCGCAGAAGCTGGTCAGCATCGACGAGCCCCCCGTGGACAGCAGCGGAAGGGTGAGTCCGGTCATCGGCAACAGGCCAAGGTTCACGCCGACGTTGACGGCAAAGTGCGACGCGAAGTAGAGGCCAACACCTCCGACAAACAGGCGTGTGTAGCGCTCGCGCACACGCGCCGCAGCACCAAGCAGCAGCGCGATCATCAACGCATAGAGGACGAGGAACGCGCTACCCCCGACGAAGCCCGCCTCCTCCGCGATCACGCAGAAGATCGAGTCGCTCTCGCGCTCGGGCAGGTGACCGGCGGTCGAAGCGACTCCGCCCCCGAGCCCGGTGCCGTCCCAACCGCCGTTTCCGATCGCCACGCGCGCGTGGTAAACGTGGAACGCGGGCCCGTTTTGCCCAGCGATCAAGTCTTCGGGTGTGTAGGACGCGGCCCACGTGTCGATGCGGCGCAACTGGTAATCCTCGACCCAACGCCAGTTCCACGCGGCGGCCCCAAGCAACAGACCCAGGGCGCAGATCACCGCCATCGCGCGGCCGTTAGCGCCGGCGAGGTACATGAGGCCGAGCGCCACCGGCACGAAGGTGAGGGCGGTTCCGAGGTCGGGTTGTTTCACGACGAGGGCCATCGGAATCAACGTCAGGAGCGCCGGCTTGAGGTAGTCGCCCAGGCTCGTAGGCCGGCGTTGGCCGAGGACACGCGCGAGCACGACGATCAAGCCGATCTTCGCGAACTCCGACGGCTGCAAATCAAAGCCGATCGGCGTCGGGATCCAGCGACGCGCGTTGTTGCGCTCCTCGCCGATCAACTCGACGAGCACGAGACCCGCGAGGGTGAGACCGTAAACGAGGAACGCCCGTCGGCGCAGCCAGCGCGCTCGCACGAAGAGGCCGGAGGCGAGGAACGGCAGCGTCAGGAGGACCTTTTGGATATGCCCTTCGAAGCGGATGTCGTCGCGGTCAAAAAGGTCGTCGCGCGCGGACATGGAATGCACGAGCACCAGGCCGACACCCAAGAGGACGAGGCCGATGAGCAGCACATGCCATTCGTAGCGCCGCCACACGAGGCCCGGCGCGACGAGCCGCGGACCGCGCGGCGCACGTCCAACGGCTGAACCGCTCATCGCACTCCCCCCACATCCGCGCGGCCAACGGGCGCTGCGGGCCGTTCCGACGGATCCGGCGCCTTCCAAGGGTTGTGGCTCGACGTCGTGGGCACGCGCGCGAGGACGTCCGCGTCGCGCGGCGCGCCGCACGCGGCGAGATAAGCAACGACTTCGGGCTCGAGCAGCAGCCCGCGCGCGATCCACGCCGCCGAATGGCTCGCGGTCGCCAGGGTGTCGTTCACAAAAACACAAAACACGAGTTGCGGATCGTCCGCCGGCAACCAACCCGCGATCCAGGTGTGTTTGGGTTGGCGCGGGTCGCCGTCGGGGCCAAGTTCGTCCGTCGCGCTGCGGCGCGAAGCGAGGTCCGCGCTGCCGGTTTTTGCGGCGACGATCCAGCCCAGCTCGAGCGGATCGAGCGCGACCCGCGCCGACCCCTCGACCCCCGCGGCAACACGCACCAAATAACGCCGCACCGCGCCGAGCACCGCTTCCGAATAGGGCAACCGCACCGCGGGAGGACGCTCGAGCTCCACCCCTCCCACCGACTGAACGAGCCGTAGGTCGGGGAGCGCCCCGTACGCCAGCGCCCAAAACGCCCGCGCGACCTGCATCGGCGTGCCATCGAGCACCTGCAACCCGTTGGTCCCGCGTCGCATCTGACGGCGCAGGTCCATGCGCGGCTCGTAGACGAGGATCTTCGGCACGGTTTCGATCCGCGCACTGCCGGGGCCCAGGTCCTCGACGCCGGTCGCTTCCCCAAATCCCACCGCGTGCGCGAGCGCGGCGAGGTCCTCGGGCGCCAGAAGGTCCGCAACATGCGCGAAGTACGTGTTGCAGGACACCTCGAGGGCGCGCGCGAGGTCGACCGGCCCGTGCCCCCAGCGGCTGTGGCAACGGACGCCTCCCCACTCCGCGTGGTCAAGCCCCTCGGGCACGGCGCAAACGTGGGCAAAAGCGGGTCCCAAGAGTAGCGCGCGGTGGTGCTCGAGTGCGTGCAGCGCGACAAACGGCTTGAAGACCGAGCCAATCGGTTGGAAACCGGGTTGGCTGAGGGTGCGCTCGATCGCGCGGGCACCGGGACGGTCGGGGTCGCGTGCGCCAAGGGCTGCCGCGTTGGGCGCCGAAGCTGCCGCAAGCACGTCGCCCGACTTCGAAAGTAGCACGATCGCGCCGACCGGCGCGCGCAGCCAGTCCGGGTCGGCGGGGACTCCCGCCGGGGGCACCAGCGGGTGATTGATCGCGCGCTCCGCGGCCGCCTGCAGGTCGCGCCGCAGGGACAGCCGAACATCGCGGCCGTCCTCCACCGGCGCCAGTTGGATCGCGTGCGCGCCGCGTCCAAACACGTCCTCGAGTCCCAGCCGCTCGCGGTAACCGTTGCGCCCGCGCAACTGGGCATCCGCGTAACCCTCGATACCGCTGACGCCGCGGCGTTCGTCCACGAACAAAAGCTCCCCCATCAGTGCGCGCAGGTGGCGGGTTTCCTCCGCGCTGCGGCTCGCCTTTGCGCGCAGTTCGCGAAAGCGCGCCGCATCCTGGCGCTGGCGCTGGAGGCGCTCCGCGTCGACACCCGCAACGAGGCCGATCAGCTCGGCGCCCGGCAAGTGCGTTTCGTCCCCATCGAGACGCGCGGAGCGGTCGCGCGCGGGATGCACCAAGAAACCCGGATAACGCTCGGGTTCACGCGTGAGGAGATACACAACCTCGTAGGACGGCCGATCGCCGATGACCGCGCGCCGGCTGCCGTAGTCCTTGACGAGGTGCCGGGCGCGCTCTCCCAACCGGTCCAAACGGTCCGGGCCGAAGCGCATGCGCGCGTCGCGGCGGCGCGCGGGCGCGGGCAGCGTCGAGAGTTCGAGGAGCCGCGCTTCGACGAGGCGCTGGAACTCGACCTCCCACGCGTCGAGCAGCGCACGCGCGGCGCGATCGATGCGTGCGCGGTTCGCGGCGCGGTGGCGCACGCTGCCGCCGAGGGCCGTGCGCCACAACCCCGCGAGGTCACCGCCGAAGTTACGCTCGAATCCGTCGACACCAAGTTCGAGAACCAGCGCTGCCTCCACGTCCGCCGCGCCCGCGCCCGTGGCGTGCTCAAGAAGCTCCCAGCGCGCGTCGCCGACCCGCGTTTGCGCGGCACTTTGCAGTCCAGCCGCGCGCCAGGGCGGCGCGAGCGGCGCGGGCTCGAATCCGCGCGGGGCGTCGAGTTCGAGCACCCGCGCGAGGTCGTCGATCACCGGCACCGGCGCGGCCTCGCGCCAGTCGCGGGGCGCCCCGTCGAGCGCGTCCTGGAACGCCGCCGCGCTGCCGTACACCGCGGCGAGTGTCGCGAGGGCACGGTCGGCGTCAAGACCGCCGTCGCGGTCGAGGCGCAGCTCCGCGAGCAGCCGCGGCAGCGCAAATCCGTCGCGCCAGGAAAGCAGCCAGCCCGCGCGCTCCTGCGCGGCGAATTCCGCGAGCCGCGGCGCGTCCCAGCGCATCTCGCGCGCCAACCATTCAAGGTCGAGCCATCCCAGGAGCACAGCGGGTTCGAGCCGTCCGGCGCGGAAACCCGCGACCTCGCGAAACAACCGACCCGCGGCCGCATTGTCGACGGCGATGCGCCAGCCCTCGATCTCGTCGATCAAACGGTCGAGCCCGAGCACACCGGCCGTACCGGCCACACCGGCCACACCGGCCACACCGGCCTCGGACGCAAGCCGCAACCCGAGGAACTCAAGGTGCTCCACACTCATCAGCCAGCGTCGCTCAAGCCGCGCAAGCTCCTCCGCCGGCGTGCGCCCGCGCGCCGCCGCCGCCCATTCCAGGTAACTCGCGCGGAAGCCCCGCTCGGTTTCGACCGCACGCAGCGCGCGTGTTTCGGCGCGCGAAAGGTCGAGCAGCCGCTGTGCATAAAAACGCAGGTCGCTCGCGCGGCTCGCGCGGCGCTCGGCCTCGGGATCGTCCGTGGCGGCAATCCGCACATCGCCCGCAACCAGGGCGCCGCCGCGCGCAAAGGCCAAAAGTGCGTGCGGACCGAGCGCCACCAGCGCGCGTCCCCAGGGCAAAAGCGCGCCGCGCGCTTCCAACAGCCCCACATCGCGCATTTCGAGCGCGGCGCGCCCGTGGGCGATCTGCCCCAAAGGATGCCCGCGGCGAAACTCACGGTATTCGAGCTCCACCTGGTAGCGCACCGTGTCGGCAACGAGGACCTGCCCGGTTGCGTCCGCGAGCGCGCCGCGTTCGTACGGCAACAGCGCGCCACTGCGCACGAGCTTGCGCGCCTCCTCGGCCCAGGTGGCGTGCTCCACCACCTGCACCTGATAAAGGCGCGCGATCAGCGCCGCCGC
>JBBRWC010000105.1:0-14311 GCA_038246255.1 Planctomycetota bacterium | reverse complement strand
CTTTCGATCACCACCGCCTGGTACTTGAGAGCGCTGGGCAGGCTGGATTTGATGCGCACGCTATCAGCGCCCCCGTCCGAGGTACGCGCGGATGCTGCGCGGCACGTCGCCGCGGTCCGCGAGGCTGGCCGTCACCAGCGCATCGACGCCGCTGAAGGCTCCATCCAGGTCCTTCTTGAACTGTCCGGAGCCGTGGGCGCTCTTCACCTGCGAGTAGCAGAACTGGTTGACACGCGGAAGGATCTCATCGCGCAGGAGATGGACGCAGGTCTCGGTGTCGCGCGCGGACCAGTTGTCGCCGTCGGAGTAGTGGAACGGGTAAATGTTCCAATCCGCGGGGCGGTAGCGCTCGAGCACTTGCGCAAGGCACAGCTCATAAGCCGAGCTGATCTTTGTGCCGCCCGACTCGCGCAGGTGGAAAAACGTGTGCTGGTCGACGATCCGCGCCGCCGCGTCGTGCACGATGTAGACGACGTCGAGGTTTTTGTACTGGCGCCGCAGCCACGTGTCGATCCAGAACGCCTGGATGCGCACCACATCCTTCTGCTCGCGCCCCATCGAGCCCGAGACGTCCATCATGTGGAAGACGACGGCGCTCGAGTCGGGTTTCGGCGCGCTCTTGTTCGAGCGGTAGCGGAAATCCTCGCGCACGGGTACGACGTGGGGCCGCGCGGGGTCCCACTGGCCGCTAGCGATCGTGCGCAAAAGCGCATTCTTGAAGCTGCGGCGGAAATGGCGCAGGGAATCGGGCCCCGCAGTGCGCACGCCGTTGTAGCGACCGCCTTCGGTTTCAAGATCGCGCACACCGCGCGGTTCGATGCGCGGCAGACCCAACTCCTCCCCCAGCATGTCGGCGAGGTCGGCCAAGTCGACTTCGACTTCGAGGATGTGCTGGCCGGGCTGCTCCCCGGCCGCGCCCTGCCCTTCGGCGCGCTCGCCCTTTTCCCCCTGGCCCGATTCCCCACCTGCGCCGCGCTCGCCCTTGCCACGCGGGTTGTCGCCAAAGCGCAGTCGTGGCAGCTCGATCTGGGGCAGCGGGATCGAAACCGTGTGTGGACCCGCGCGGCCGATCAACTCGGAACTCGTCAGGTAACGCGCCAGGTCCTTGCGGATGCGCCCCTTCACGATCTCGCGGAAGCGGCTCGTGTCACTGTCGATGCGGTAAAGCGGAGCGCCCATGGTGGCTTCAGGCGACGTCCTTGGGCGAACCCTTGCTGTCACGGTTCTCCCCGCGGGCGATCAGGTCCGCAACGTAGTGCAAAACGCGCTCGGCCGCGGAGGGTGTGTAGCCAAAACGCTCGACCAGGCGGTCGCGGATCGCGTGGATTTTCCCGCGGGTGTGCGGGTCGACGACACTCGACACGATGCTGGTCAACTGGATCATGTCGCGCTGGTCCTCGAACAGCTTGAGCTCGAGCGCGCGCCGCAATCGGGCGTTCTGGCGGTAGTCGAAGGTTTTGCCCTCGATGTGCAGCGCCGCGATGTAGTTCATCAGCTCGTGGCGGAAGTCGTCCTTGCGCGCCTCGGGGATGTCGACCTTCTTTTCGATCGAGCGCATCAATCGCTCGTCCGGATCGTGGTCGCGCCCGTGCTCGTCGATGACCCGCTCGCGCGTGGTGTACGCCTTGACGTTGTCGATGTACTTCGAGCACAAGCGGTCGCTCGCATCGCGGTCACCGGAGACCGCAAGTTGCACCTCGCGCTTGATGACTTCCTCGTACTCGTCACGCGCCACACTGATCAGGTTGATGTAGCGCTTGCGGATCTCCTCATTCGAGATCAGACTGTGGTGCGAAAGGCCGTCGGCGAGGGTTTCGAGCACATCCAATGGACCGACATCGGTGCCGTCCTGCACCAGCGCCGCGGCGACCCGGTCCTGCACATAACGTGGGCTGATGCCGAGCATGCCCTCGCGCGCCGCCTGGTTGCGCATCTCGCGCACGTGATCGGGACCAAATCCCTGCACGTCGTCGCCCGCGTAAATCTTCGCCTTCTGCAAAAGCGTCAGGTTCGGATGGGTGGGCTCCTCGAGCCGCGTCATGACCGACCACAGCGCGGCGATTTCGAGCGTGTGCGGTGCGATCGACTTGCCCGGGATGGCGGCGCGCTCGAACTGGCGCTGGTAGATGTGGACCTCGTCCTGGTAGGAAAGATTGTAGGGCACATCGATCTTGATGGTGCGGTCGCGGAATGCCTCCATCAGCTCGTTGCTCTGCAACTTCTTGTACTCGGGTTCGTTGGTGTGCCCGAGAATGACCTCGTCGATGCTCGTCTGCGCGAACTTCTTGGGTTTGATCGTGTGTTCCTGGCTCGCACCCAAAAGGTCGTAGAGGAACGCAACGTCGAGCTTGAGAACCTCGACAAACTCGAGCATCCCGCGGTTGGCGATGTTGAACTCGCCGTCGAAGTTGAACGCGCGCGGGTCCGAGTCGCTGCCGTATTCGGCGATCAGGCGGTAGTTGACATCGCCGGTGAGCTCGGTCGAGTCCTGGTTCTTCTCGTCCTTGGGCTGGAAGGTGCCGATCCCGATGCGGTCTTTTTCGCTCAGGGTCAAACGACGCACCTGGACATGCTCCAGCACACGCTCAAGATCACCGCCATAGCGCGCCATCAGCTCGCGATGCCAGTAGCGGCTAACGGGGTCCAGCTCGCCGCGCAGGCTGAGCGAATACGACCGCTTCAGGCCCGCATTGAGCCGTGTTTCGATCGCGGGGCGTGTTTCCTCGGGCAGGAGCAAGAGCGGTTCCTGGTTCATGGGCGACGGGGTCACCGCACCGTCGATGCGCCACGAAAACGTGTAGAGCGCCCCTTGCTCCTCTTTGCTGTAGTGCTCGAGTCCGCGCTTCAAGAGCCGCGCGATCGTGCTCTTCGCGGACCCCACCGGTCCGTGCAGCAAAAGCACCCGCTTTTCGGGTCCGAGCCCCATCGCACCCGCGCGAATCACGTCGACGAGCCGCGCGATGGGCTCGTCGAGTCCGAAAACCGCGTCGCGCCCACCGTCGAAGGGGTCCGCGAACAGATGGAACCGTCGCGGGCGTCCGCGCCGCGCGGGCTCGGTGCTCCCGTGGAACTCGATCATGTCGAGCAGGCGCTGCCACGCGTTGCGCGCGACTTCGGGGCGGCGCTCGACGATCGCGAGGTAATCGGCGAACGATCCGGTCCAAGCGAGGGCTTCGTGCCGTTTGCGGTCGAAGCTCTGCTTGGCGAGGTCGAGCAGGGAAGCGTCGGGTGCGTTCATCGGGGGTGGCGGGGGTGTGGGGACCCGTTGCACCCGCGGAGGCGGCCGCACGCCGCGGCCGGTCCGGGGGTGGAGCGGACCCGATGGAAAAGGGAGCCCGCACCTATTCCGTCGTCCGGCGGCTCCGGGAACTTGATGGGCCGTCGTTTCTGGATTCCGACGGCACTCGGGCGGATCCGGCGGTGCTGGCGTCTGGAAGCCGTCCCCTCGTGCGCGCACCCTTCCGGACGCCCCCGCGCCGCGAAGGCGCGCCGTCCGGGTCTTTGGCAGGGCCCTCTGGCCCCGCAGCCCCCGCACGCTGGCGCGGACGCTTCTCACAGCGGCAGATTGCGGCAAACCGAATGCCAAGCGACGCGAAAAAGCTCGCCGGACGGTCACGTCGCATCGCAACCCCGGGCGCAAACGATTTTGATCACACGGCTTACGCGCTCAGCAACAATCCCTGAACGGCGCGCAGGCCGATCCTAGGAACGCCCCGGAAGCCGCACACGGCGCCAACCACCGCATCCCAATCCGCAGATCCTGCGGCACGGGGAGCGCAGGCGGCTACCCCGGCTCGCGTCCCGCAGAGCACGCTCCAAGGCGGGACTAAAGACCCGCGCTCCTGGGAGCGAAACCCGCCCCTATTGGCGGGACGTGACGGACTCGGTTTGGGATTCGGAATCGGAGCGCGAATCGGTTGTTTCGTCGTCCTCACCACGCTCGGACGTCCGTCGCGGCGCGGCCTCGAGGACGTAGGTGGGCTCGTCCCCGGGTGTTGCGCCCGCCGCTTCGGTCGCTCTGTCTTCGGTGCTGCCTGCAACCACTGCGGTGCGCGCACCCGCGCGCGCACCACGCGCCATGCGGCCCGTAGCCTGGGGCACAAAGCCGTCGACCTCGTCGAGCTCGACGCTGACACGGCGCGAGACACCCTTCGTCTCCATCGTGATGCCGTACAGCATTTCGCACGCAACCATCGTGCCCTTGTTGTGCGTGACGACAATGAACTGGGTGTTGGCGAGGAACCCCTCGAGCATGCCGAGGAAGCGCCCGACGTTGGCGTCGTCGAGCGCCGCGTCGACTTCATCCAGCACGCAGAACGGGCTGGGGCGCGCTTGGAACACGGCAAACAGCAGCGCGAGCGCCGTCATCGTGCGCTGTCCGCCCGAAAGCAATCCGATGGGCAACTTCTGACGGCCCGGGGGTTGTGCGCTGATTTCGATGCCCGCCTCGAGCACCCCTTCGCCCTCGATCAATGCGATGTCCGCGGTGCCGCCACCAAAGAGCTGGCGGAAGATCCCGCGGAAGTTCTCGCGGATGTCCTCGAAGGTCTCGGTGAAAAGCCGCTCCGATTCGCTGTTGATCAGGGCGAGGCTCTGCACGAGCTCCGCGCGGCTTTCGGCGAGGTCCTTGCGCTGCGCGGTCAGGAACTGCAGCCGTCCGGAGACTTCGGTGAGTTCCGCGACCGCTTCCAGGTTCACCGGCCCCAGTCGGTCGAGCTGGCGACGCAGCTCCTGGGCTTCCTGGCCCAGGGCGTCGAGCGCACCCCGCTCGACGAGCGCAGGGTCGCACTCGAAGTTCTCAAGCAGCCCCGCGCGTGTCGTGGCGAGGTCCTCCTCGACACGCCGCAGCAGCTCCTCTGCGGCGAGCTGCGTGCGCTGCAATTCCAGTTCGAGCTGTGCTTCGGCCGCGAGCTGCTGCTCGAGCCGCGCCGTCAGCGCGTCGAGGCCACGGCGCAGTCCTTCGATCGCGGCGCGTGCATCGCGCTCGCGCTCGCGCAACTCGCCGAGCACTTCGTCGAGCCTGCCGCGCTCCTCGAGCAACCCGACCCGCTCCGCGCCCAGTCGCTCGGCCTGTGCGGCACCCAGTTCCGCGCTGCCTGCGGCCTCGCCGGCCGCGCGCCGCGAACGCTCGATTTCCGACGCTAGCTCGCGGCAACCGCGCTCGAGGACGGCGATGCGCTCCGCGAGTCCCTGGTGGCGCTCGCGCAGTCGTGTCAGTTCGATGCGCGCGCGTTGTTCCTCGCGCTGGGCGGATTCACGCTCCTGCTCGAGTGCCTGGCGCGCGCTCTCGCGCTCCTGCAGCAGGCCGTTTTCGCGCGCAAAATGGGCCTCGGATTCAGTGCGCCGCTCGCGCGCCGCGTCGAGTTCCTTTTCGCAGCGCTCGAGTTCAACCGCCACGCGGCTTTCCTCCACCCGCGCCTCCGCAAGGGAGCGCTCCGCCTCGGTCAAGCGCACCCGCGCGCTCTGGCGGCGCCCGTGCGCATCGGACACTTCTGAACGGCGGCGCTCGAGCACCGCACCCGACTCGCGCAGGGCGCGCGCGGATTCCTCGCGCTGGCCAGCGAGCTGCAATTGCTCTTCCACACGCTGCGCGAGTTCGGCCTCGACACGCTCCGCCTGCGCTTCGAGTTCGGCGGCTTCCGCACGCCGGCCGATCGCACCGTGGGCAACTTCGCGCCAACCGGCGACAAGACCGCCCGCGTCGACGAGGTCGCCCTCGGGCGTGACAAAACGCCACCCGGGGTAACGCGGCGCCAGCTCGAGTGCCTGCGCGAGGCTTTCGACGAGCACACACTCGGCAAGCAACCAACGCAGAAGCGGCGCAAATCCCGCGTCCGCGTCGACACGCGCAACCAGCGGCTCGGCTTGCCCTTCGAGCCCCGCCGGCAGCAACGGCCGATCCTCGGCCATGGCGCCCCACAGGGAAGGTAGCGCAAAGCGCGCCTGGCCGCGGCGACCCTCGCGCAGCCATTCGGCGAGTTCGAGCGCGCGGTCGGGCGCGCTTAGAACCAGCGCCTGCGCCGCGTCGCCAAGGACAACGTCGAGCGCCCGGGCAAGGCGCGCGGGAACGTGCAAATGGTCCGCAAGCAGACCGTCCAGGCTGACCGCAAAACCGGCGTCCTCGCCGAGCAGCGCCCGCGCACCGGCTTCGAGCCCAGCGCGCTCCCCTTCGAAGTCGAGCAGGCCGTCGATGCGCGCCGCAAGACGCGCACGCTCAAGTTCGCTCGTTTTGCGCGCCTCGGCGGCCGCGATGGCGCGCTCGCCCAGGCCCTCGAGTTCGCCTTCGATCGCGGCGCGCGCGGCAGCGGCTTCAGTGCGGCGTGTTTCGGCGGCGAGGTGGGCGGCTTCCGCGGCGTCGACCTCGGTGCGTGCCGCATCGACCCGCGCCGCACGTTCCGAACACAACCCACCCGCGCGTTCGGCGCGCTCCGACAGGGGCGCCAGCGCTGCGGCGAGGTGGCGCGCAAGGTGCTCGGCCTCGCTGCGCTTGTGCTGCCACTCAAGGACCTTGCGCTGCTGGGATTCGCTGCCTTCGCGCGCGTCGCGGCGGCCGCGCTCAAGCTCGCGGGTGCGCGCCGCGCGTTCCTCGACTTCCGCCTCGGCGCGCTCGAGTTCGGCGCCCGCGGCGACAGCTTCGCGGGACGCAGTTTCGAGCTCGCTCTCGCGCTCGGCACGGCGCCGGTCGAGTTCCTCCGAACGCCGCGCTTCGTTGCTCGCGGCCGCGCGCCAGCCCTCGACACGCTGGCCCAACTGGTGGCGGCGTTCGTCGACCGCACGCAACTCGCCGGCGACGTGGCTCGCGCGCGACCCGGTGCGCTCGAGCTCGGACGCAAGGGCCGCCTGCTCTGCGCCGCGCACACGCGTCTCGGCCTCGCCCGCCTCGCGCGCAGCGCGCAGGTCGGCGAGCTCCGCGAGCAGGCCCGCGCGTGTTGCGCGCAGGGTCTCAAGCTGCGTTTCGAGGTTGACGAGCTGGTGGCGCGCGTGGCGTGTGGCGCGCTCCTGCCACATCCCTTGCAGCTCGACGTAGCGTTCCGCCTTGCCCGCCTGGATCTTGAGCGAGCGCACGCGCGACTCGAGCTCCTTGATGACATCCACGAGCCGCTCCACGTCCTGGTCGGCGCGCGCGAGTCGGTTTTCGGTCTCCTTGCGCCGCTGCCGGAAGCGGCTGACACCCGCGGCTTCTTCGAAAATCGCGCGCCGGTCCTTGGGGTTGGCGGAAAGCACGGCGTCGATCCGACCCTGCTCCAGCACCGAGTAACCGCGGCTGCCAAGGCCCGTGTCAAACAGGAGGTCTTTGACGTCCTTGAGGCGCACCCGCGCGCCGTCGATTTCGTATTCGCCGTCGCCGGAGCGGAACACCCGCCGTGTGACCGCCACCTCAGCGCCGTGGGTCGGGATCGCACCCCCGCCGTTGTCGAGCACGAGCGTGACCTCGGCAACACCCAGCGCCGGCCGCGACGTCGATCCCTTGAAGATCACGTCGCTCATCTCGCCGCCGCGCATCGACGTCGGGCGGGTTTCGCCTAACACCCAACGCACCGCGTCGACGACGTTGCTCTTGCCACATCCGTTGGGACCGACGATGCCCGTCAGTTCCCGCGGGAAATCGAGGACGGTGCGGTCGGCGAACGACTTGAAACCGAACAGTTCGAGGCGTTTGAGGCGCATGCGGCCGAGTCGATCAGGGGTCAGGCGGGAAGGTGTCGGACGGGGAACGCACGTCGCGGGCGCGCGTGCGGGGGGCCGGTACGGTGCCGTGCGGCGCAAACTCGCCGAGTGGCGCCGTGGCACCAAAGATCGTGGAGCCCGCGGTTCCAAGAGCGGCGAGCGGCGCGTCGAGATCCGACGCCGCCCCCAAGCGCTGATCGTTGGGCTCAAGCGGCAACCATGCTTCCCGGGCGAATGCGCGTGCCCGGCGGGCGGCGCGGAACCGCGCGAGAGCCTCCGTTGCCGCATGCGGGCGCGAAACAGGGGTGTCGAACGCAGGGTACAAAGCGCCGAGCGGCACGGTGCGCGCGAGTTGGGCCTCGGGTTCACCGTCGCGCCAACCTCCCAGGGGCGAGATCAGGAAACCGCTCGAATACACCTTCGAACGCACGCCATCGGCGCCGCGGAAGAGCACGCCTTGGCCCTGGCCGTCCACCCCTGGCGCGCCCGCGTCGAGCCAAGCGAGCCGGCGCGCGGCGCGCTCACCGAAAAACGGCGCCAAACGCACCTCCTGGGCCCCCGGCGCAGGGAAACGGCGTGCCGCCTCCCCCATCAGGCCCAGGAGGCGCGCGCCGAGCGCGGGATCGGGTTCGCCATCGCCGAATATGCGCAGGGCTTCGCGCAGCCCGATCGGCACCAGCGCATAACCGACACGCGGGCGGAGCGGTCCGGGGCGGGTCGCCACAGTGGCCTGCTGGTAAGCGGCGAGGGAGCGGCAGGCCTCGAGCGCGACATTGATCAGGCCGGCGAGTTCTTCGAACAGGCGTTCCTCGCGCCAGGGCCCTGCGCGGCGCACCAGGCGGACGAGGTTGAGCGCGACGGCACCGCCACACGCGACGAGGCCCCGCTCGCCCGGGCGGCGCTCCGCACCCAACGCGCAAGACTGCCCTTCACCGCGACTCCACGTGACGATCAGGCCTCCACGCGCCGCGAGGCGCTCGAGCGCCGCGCCGTTGTCCTCGGACTCCGCGGCGATCGCGTCGAACTCCTCCTCGTCGACGAGCAACCGTGGCGCGAACGGGGTGCCGTCCTCGCGCGCCAGTTCCTCGAGCAGCCGTCCGCGGGCCGCGGCATGGCGCGGGCCGGGGCTGGCGATGTCGATGCGTTTGCCGCTCGCCGCCGCGAGGCCACCCAGGCCGCTGAGCCACCCCGCGAGGCCGAGCGGCGAGCGCGGTCGGGTCGCGCGCGCGAGTTCGGACAAAAGCGGACCGCAGTCCTCGAGCACCAAACCGCGCGAAACCGTGCCCAGGAGGCCTCCCAAACCCTCGAGCAGCGCAAATGCGCCCCCCTCCGGTGCAAGTCCGCCGAGGGCGAGCTCCAGGGGCACTCCCAGCGTCAAGTAAAGGTGCGCTGAACCCAGGTCTTCGACCGACAGGTCGCCTTCCAGGTGGAGCTGTGCGCTGCGCGGATCGAGCACCTCGTCAAGCGCAAAGCGGCGCAGCAATTCACCGCCGAGGGCGTGCCCTAAACCCGTCGGGGCGACCTGTCCGGCAACGCGGCGCAACGGGTCGTTGCCCTGGCCCCAGGGCTCGAACACGGCGGTGCCTTCGCCCGCCAACGCGCGGCGCACGTCGTGGCGCGCAAGGCTGAGCGGTGCGTGCCGCGCGAGTGCGCGTGTTTGACCAAGCTCCACGAGTTCGTTGTCGACAAGCGCGCGGATCAGCCCGGTCGAGAGGGTGGCGACACCCGCAGCAAAAACGCGACCCTCGACCCGCGTTGCAACGTCGTCGGCCAGCGCGCGCGGCAAATCCGCCTCCGCGACGAGCGCGGCCGCGATGCGCGCTTTCGACCAGGGCGAGGTGCGCTCCGACTCGCGGACGCGCACGCCACCCGGCGGCAACTCGGTTCCGCCCGGCGGCGATCCGCGCACGGCCAGCGCCTCGCGCGCGCGGGCGCGACGGTCGCGGTAGAGGATGTACGCCTTGGCGAGTTTGGCGCGGCCGAGCTCGACCAGCGCTTCCTCGACCAGGTCCTGGAGCACTTCGATCTCGGGGACAGACGCCTCATCGCCTGCACCACCCTCCACGGCGCGCCGGCGCAGGGACAACTCCACGACCGCGGCGACGTCGGCCGCGAAGTCCGGATCGCGCTCGCCGAGCGCCGCTTGCGCGCGGGCGACCGCGGCGGCGATCTTGGCGGGATCGAACGGCACTTCGCGCCCGTCGCGTTTGCGCACAAATCGCGGGCGCGGGCCGAGCGTCAGACCGGCGCGGCGCTCGCCGCCCCCGGTGGATCCTCCGCTACGGCTGCCACCGCCGCGGCTGCCGCCGCGGAGCGGATCGCCCATCTGCGCATCGTTAGATCCCACCGCTCAACCCTCGTATCCGCCGCGGCGCGGCGGGCCTGGGGGAACGGCGGGTCCCGGACCGCGCTCACCCGTGCGCTCACCCGTGCGCTCACCCGTGCGCTCACCCGTGCGCTCGTCCACGGGATCGAGCGGAGCGTCGGCAAAGCCAGCGCCCAGCATTGGGCGAACCTCGTCGAGGAACTGGGACACGTCGCTGAACTCGCGGTAAACGCTGGCGAAGCGCACGTAGGCGACGCGGTTGAGCTTGCGCAGCTCCTCCATCACCAGGTTGCCGATGATCGCGCTCGGCACTTCCCGGTCGAACTCTTCCTGGCAGCGCTGTTCGATCCGCGCCGTCGCCGCCTCGAGCGATCCGATCGGAACGTCCAGCTTTTCACAGGCGCGCAGCATCCCGCCGAGGATGCGGCCGCGGTCGAACGCAACACGCTCGCCGTCCTTCTTCACGACCCGCAGGGGGGTCTCCTCGGAGCGCTCGTACGTCGTGAACCGCAGCCCGCAGGAAACACACTCCCGCCGCCGGCGCACGACGCGCCCATCGCCCGACTCGCGGGAGTCGACGACGCGGTCGTCATTGGCGCCACAGCGGGGACACTTCATGGGCAGGCGCGGAGGAGACCACACGACATCTCGTGCGTCAAGGCGCCCCGGCCACACTTCTACACAAGGGGTTGTGGTCTCCGCCCGGCGCCGGGCCCTACTTGCCGAGGCAAAAACGCGCAAAAATGCGGTCCAGCACGTCCTCAGAGGTCGTGCGCCCGCTCAGGTCGCTCAGGTGCTCCGCCGCCGCCGCAAGATGCGCCGCGACGAGGTCCATGGGCCCCTCGGACGCGAGCGCGGCGCGCGCGGCCAAAAACTCCCCGTTCGCCCCATCCAGCGCCGCGCGGTGGCGCGCGTGAAGTTCCCGCGCGAGTCCGCCTGCGGATTCGGACAGCGCCGATTCGGACAGCGCGGGCGGGTTTCCGCCAGGGCCAGACTCGCCCACTCCCCGTCCCAGGGCGTTCCGCACGGCCGCTGCGAGTTCCACGAGCCCGGCTCCCGTGCGCGCCGACACGGGCATCACTGGAACGACCCGACCCGGCCCAGGGAACTCAGGCGGCTCGGGCGGCCCCGCGACGGGCGCTCGGCGCGCACCTGCGGCGTCAATTTGGCTCCACACGAAGATCCGCGTCGGTCCTGCGGGAAGCGCCGCCAGCGCCGTGTCGAAGCCCGCTGCTTGCTCGGCCTCGCGCATTGCCGCGCGCGCGCTCGCGAGCACGAGCACGACGTCCGCGCCGCGCAGGGCTTCCCGCGCATTGTCCTGGGCCTTTTTGTCCACGCCCCGCGCCTGTGCATCAAACCCAGGCAGGTCGAGGAGCTCGACCTCGACCCCCGCCGCGCTCCACCGCGCCGACAGCACATCGCGGGTCGTGCCCGCGGTTGCGTCGACCAGAGCGGCGGCGCCCACGAGCGCGTTGAACAACGAGCTTTTGCCCGCGTTGGGCGCGCCCGCGAGGGCGACCCGCGGCAGGCCGCTCGCGCCCCCCGCGGCGATGAGTTCGTCCTGCGCCGCCCCGATCTGTTCCGCGGCTCGCTCGAGCAACTGCGCGAGTTCCGCCCTGGGCACGGCGCCCGTATCGCTCTCGTCGAAGTCGAGGCTGGCCTCCACGAGCACCCGGGCCTCGAGGATCCTTTCGGCCGCATCCTGCGCACGCTTGCCGAGGCCGCCCGCGAACAGCCGCACGGCCGCGCGGTGCGCCGCCGCATGGGTCGCACCGACGAGCGCCGCGACCGCTTCCGCGCGCGCAAGGTCCATGCGCCCCGCCAGGAACGCGCGCCGGGTGAACTCACCGGGCTGCGCGGGGCGAGCCCCAAGTTCAACGAGCTGCAAAAGAGCCTGCGCGACGAGGGCCGGCGCGCCGGGCACGTGGATTTCGACAACGTCCTCGCCCGTGTAGGAGCGCGGACCCGGCATCACCACACACAGCGCGGGCAGCCGCCCATGACCATCGCGGAACGATCCCGCCGTACAGCCGCGTGCGAGCGGTGGCGCGGGCTCGAAAGCCGCCGCCGCGATGGCGTGGGCACGCGGCCCGGAAAGGCGCAGTGCAGCGCGTCGCCCGGGACCGGGCGGGGTCGCTATCGCGGCGATCGTATCGAGCTCCGAAGCCCGAGCGGAGGCAGCGCCCCCGCCCGGCTCTACGCTGGCCGCGTTCACCGACCCTTCTTGCGCGGCGCCTGCTTCGTGTTCTTACGCTGGCGTTCCATCTCTTTCTGGCGCTCGGCGCCCTTTTCCATCGCCTTCGCGAGCGGCGAACATCCGCCACCGGGCTTTTTGGGCAACTCGCGCTCGTCGAGCGGCCAGAACTTCTTGATGACCTTCTGCTCGAAGATACCCAGCGCGGATTGGGTCATCATGTAGAGCGACAGGCCCGCGGCGTAGTTGTAGAGGAACACGCCCATCACGACGGGCATGAACAGCATGATGCGCTGCATGCGGCGCGCCTGTTCGTCCGTCGGGGTCGGCATGGTTTTTTGCTGCCAGACCCACAGGATCACCATCAGGATCGGCAACAGGTTGAACCACGTGAGATCGATGAACGGCACGTTCCAACCCAGGTAGAACAGGTTGTCGGGCCGTGACAGGTCGACGATCCACCCCGCGAACGGCGCCTGACGCAGGTCGAAGCTCGTGCGCAACGCGCTGAACAGGCCGAAGAAAATCGGCAGTTGGAGGAAAATCGGCAGGCAGCCGCCGAGGGGCGGGAACGCCCCCTCTTCCTGCATCAGCTTCGCTTGCTCCTGCTGCAACTTGCGCGGATCGCCTTCGTGCGTTTTCTTGAGCGCTTCGATGCGCGGCTGCAACCGCTTCATCTTTGCCGCGTAACGCGCCATCGCGGTTTGCGAGCGGCGGTTGAGAGGGAAAAGCAGCGTGCGCACCAGCACGGTCAGCAGAATGATCGCGACACCCCAGTTGCCGGTCACGCGTTCGAACATCGCAAGGATGTCGAGCAGCAGGCTGCCGATCGACGAAAACCACGAAAGGTCCGCGTCGACGATCGCCGCGTTGGCGGGGCTGGCCTGGTGAAAGTGTTCGTGGTCCTTCGGCCCCGCATACAGGCGGTAAGTCCAGGTGCGCACACCCGGCGATTCGGGAACGATCAGTTGGACCAGGGCTTCGGGTTCGATGAACTCGGCGCCGAACCCGCCCTCGGGAGTGGCCGTGGGCGCGCTGCGGTCGGTCACGCGCCGGTAGGTCGCCCCCGTCAGCGTCGCCATCGCGTCCGCATCGGCGCCGCGCAAGAGCACCGCGAAATACTTGTTGTGTGCGCCAACGAGAGCCAGCGGCGCCTTGGCGTCCAGCGCGCCGACGATGTCCCGCGCGCCCGGCTTCACGAGGGCGGCCGCAAGGTCGGGACTCGTGCTCAGCGCCGGACCGACGGCGACCGCGCGCGGCTCGGGATAGAAGGAGTCGCGCAGTTCCGCGGGCATCACCCCCGTCGGGCGCAGGCGGAACTCACGGGCCCCGCCGGCGAGTTCTGCGGGTGCATCCGCGCGGCGCTCGAGGCCCAACGTCAGCTCGAGTTCCCACGTGCCGGGTACGGGCGCGATGCGCTTGATGAAGTCGACCCCGCCACCCCCGTCGATGCGGAACTCGATGCCCGTGGGCGCGCCGTTGCCGTCGCGCTCCACCGTGCTCGACCACACACTGGTGTCAAGGGGCCGCGGCGCCACATCCTTGCGCGCGGACGGGTTGGCGCTGAGAACCAGCGAACCGGTGGGGCCGTCCGCGGCCTCGACGCTCATCAAAAGCGGCACCCAGTTGGCCGGATCGGCCCGCTGCGCGTCGTCGAAGCTCCGCTCCGCCCAGAACCACCCTTTTTGCGCCTCATCGTCCGGCTGGCGCGGGCGCAGGTGTGTTCCCGTGCGCAGCTCGAGCAGCTTCGCGCCGCGGCTCGTGAAGCGCGCGAGGAAGTGCCCCGGCTGGCCCTGAACACCGAACTCGAGCTGCTCTTCCACTGCGGGAATCGGCTCGAACGGCGCCACGAGCGCCGGGCCGGCGCTGGCTCCTGCCGCCGGGTCCGCCGCCCGCGTTTGCGTCGCAGGCACTTGGCGCCGCGCCGTGTCGACGGGCGGCGGGTTCATGTACGTCCAAAGCGCCAGCACGGCGAAGGACAGGAGCAGAGCGATGGGCAGTCGTTTTTCCACGGAATCCTAAAAGCGGGGGCGGTTAGCGGGGGCCTTCGTCAGACACCACTCGCGAGGCGCTCGGCCAGTTCCACGGGCAACCCCGCAAACGCGAGGATGTAGTCCTGGGCG
>JBBRWC010000104.1:0-14479 GCA_038246255.1 Planctomycetota bacterium | reverse complement strand
GGCGGGCCTGGAGGCCCGCGCTCCCGTAGGACTTGCGATCCGAGGGTTGGTCACGCCCTTGCCGCGAGATTCGCGATAGCTCGGCTCGCGACGTGCTTCATCTAGGCGCTCCTAGGTGGGAGCGCGTTAGGGGGTGATGCCGTCGCGGGAGATGTCTTGGGCGCGGGCGCGGGAGGCGACGGTGCCTTCGGGGTGTTCGTACCAGCCCACGTCGCGGCCTTCGGGCAGGGTGTGGCGGACTTTGAGGACGGTGAACATGCCGCCCATCGTGATGAAGCCGAAGGGGCCGCGGGTGCCGACCATGGCGAGTTGGTTGGGCGGCACGAGCGCGGGTGCGTCCATGCCGGCGGCCATGGCGCCCGTGCCGTGGCCCATGCCGGAACCCATCGCAGCGTAGGCAGGGACGGCGCGTTCGAGGGCCTCGTCGAAGAGGCTGGGGTCGGTGCCCTCGAGGATCGGCAGGTCATGGCCCATCTGCGTCATGACGTGGTGGGTCATGTGGCAGTGCAGGGCCCAATCGCCGGGCTCGGTCGCGGTGAACTCGAAATCGCGTGTGGAGCCGGTGGGCACGATGGCGGTCACTTCGGGCCAGCGTGCGCTGGGCGGCACCACACCGCCGTCGGTGGCGGTGATGTGAAAGCTGTGGCCGTGCAGGTGGATCGGGTGGTGGCTCATGGCCGAGAGGTTCGCGATGCGCAGGCGCACCCGCTCACCCACACGCGCCAGAATGTGCTCGGTGCCCGGCGCCGTGCGCGCGTTCAACGTCAGAACGTTGAAGTCCATCATCTCGTTGGGATCCGGACGGCGCGCTCCCACGTCGATCTTCCACTCCGATAGCAAAAAGGCGTAGTCGCGCTCAGGTGCCGGTTCGGCGGGCACGCGCGGGTGGATCACAAAGAGCCCCATCAAACCCATGGCCATCTGCGCCATCTCGTCGTGGTGCGAGTGGTACATGTAGGTGCCGTGCTGGCGCAGGGGGAACTGGTAGAGAAACGTCTCGCCGGGCCCGATGGGGCGCTGGGTCAGGCCACCCACACCGTCCATGCCGTTGGGCAACACCAGTCCGTGCCAGTGGATCGAGGTGGGCGCGGACAGGCGGTTCGTCACATAGATGCGCACCCGGTCGCCCTCCACCGCCTCGATGGTCGGCCCGTGCACGCGGCCATTGAAGCCGTAACACTGGGCGGAAAGCCCGGGCGCAAACTCGTGCTCCACTTCCTCGGCGATCAGGTGGAAGACCTTGTAGCCGTCCACGATGCGAAAGGGCAGGGCGGCGCCGTTGGGCGTGACTACAGGCTTGTAGTCAGCGCCGGGTTCGCCGGGGCGCAGGGAGTCCGTGTCTGCGCCCTGGGGCAGGGTGCGGGGCGCAATCAGGGCCGAGGCGGAGCGCACAAAGGTGCCCGCGACCATGCCAGCGGATGCGCCCAGGATCAGATGTCGGCGGGTGGGGTTCATCGGGCGAGGGTCTCCATGTGGCGGTTGGTGGCGGGAGCGGCGCCCGCAACGCACTGCTCCCAATCCCAATGGGCAATCCAAGCAGCCTGCCACAGGTCCAGGGCCTTGCGCTCGTCGTGGATCTCGGCCTCCCTTTGTTCGAGCACATGGAAAGCGCCGATCTGCATGGCGTTGTACTGCTGCAGGGTTTGCAGCATCACGCGGCGGCTTGAGCGAAGCAGTTCATCGCGGGCGACGGTTGCCTGGGCCACGAGAGCCGCGCGGCGGGCTGAGAGTTTGCGCAGCACGGCTGCAAGTTCGCGCCGCTCTGCTTCCCGTTCGGCGACCAGGGAGCGCCATTGGGCTTGGGCTGCGGCGGAGCCGGCGCGGCCCGTGTCGAAGATCGGCAGGGGCAGCGAGACAGAGGGCCCCAGGCCGAAGGAACTTTCCCCGTCATCCTTGGCGGCGGCCGCGCCTACCTCGGCACCCGAAAGCACGTCGGCGGAGGGCGGCAGTTTGGCGCGGCGCTGGGCGGCAGCGATGCGCGTGTCGAGCTTCGCCAGGGCGAGGTTGCGCGCGAGGGCGCGTTCGGTCTCGTCTTGCGACGCGGCACCGGGCAGTTCGTCGAAGCCGGCGCCGATGCGCACGGGACCCTCGAAGGGCTGGGCCAGTCCGAGCAGCGCGATCAGGTGTTCGTGTTGCTCCAGCGCATCTTGCGCTTCCGCCAAAACGACAAGTTCGGCCCCGGCCCGCGCGCGCACCCGCAGACTCCATTCCAGATCGGTGATGTTGCCCGCGCTGTGCAGTTCCGTGGACAGGGCCTCGGCTTCACGCGCGGCCACCAGCGCGGCCTCGGCCAGGCGACGACGCTCTTCCTGGGCCACCTGGGTTAGAAGCGCGCGGCGCACGCCGTAGACCACGTGCACCAAACCGTCGACAACCCCAAGTCGAGCTTCTTCGAGCGCCGCCTCGGCCAAGTCCTGGCGCATCGAGCGCTGGAACAGGTCCACCAGGGGCTGGCTCAGGCCAAGTTCGATCTCCGTGCCCGGGTTGTAGAACAGCACCGTGGCCCCGAGGACCGGATTGGCCAGCAACCCGGCGCGCACGCGGTCGTAGGCGGCGACGCCCAAATGCTCGAAGTCCGCACGCAGCCTGCGATTTTCGAGCAAGGCCACACGAACGGCGCTGTCTTCATCCAGGCCCCCATCCACGAGCCGCGCGGCTTCTTCGCTGAGGTCCGCCGCCGCGGCCTCAGGCCAAGGGGGCGGATAGGCGAGCCCCAGGCGCTCTTGGATCTGCTCGCGGGCCCGCTGCTCGGCCTGTTGCCGGGGCTGATCGAGGGGCGTGCAGGCGGTGAGCGTTAGCGCGAGCGCGCATGCAATCGCGCCCGCGCGATGGAAACCGCGAGACTCAGAGGCCATTGCCGGTCGACTCTGCCGCTTCCTTTTCCTCTTTCTCGCGGATCGGGCAGCGCGGGTGCGGGAGCGCGCCGTGCTTTTCCACCGACACCTTGGCCGCGGCGAGGGCCGCGGCGGCGTCCTTCTTCACATCGTCGACCATCCGGGGGCTCGAGAGCCGCACCAGCACACCGTCGATGGTGCAGTAGCTGTTCGCGGTCACAGGCTCGTCCGTGATCGGACAGCGCGGATTGCGCAGGTCCACAAGCTTGGGATTCGCGAGCAACGCCAGGTGGATCTGCGAGTCGGCAAGGAACTTCGGCGCGCAAGGTTCGCAGCACAGGGGCACGTCAAATCCCTGCACCACGATGCGATGGGGCTTTTCCGGCAACGGTTCCCCGGTCACCGGGCACGTCTTGAGCTCGAGCTTCTCGACCTCCGGGTACGCGGTCTGGTGGGCGAGGTCCAGCTCAGCCAGGATCTCCTCGTAACAGGCCTTGCAGCACACCCAGAAGCGGCCTTTGTCCGTATCGACGAAGAGCCGCGTCGAGATCGCCTTGCCCATGATCGGGCAGGTCGTGTTGGGGTGGATCGGGACTTCGACGACCGGTTCTTTGGGTGTGTCGTCAACGCGGCCGGTCGAGGCGGCGGTCAGGGGCAAAACGCCGAGCAGCAGCGCGATCAGGAACGGTGTCAGCAGTTGAGTGCGCAGGGACATTGGAGAGCTCCTAGAGGTTGGGGTCGAACGGATGGAATCCGTGCCAGTGCGAGCGCCGGTCGGCCAGCGCGAGTAGGCGGGGGCCGAGCTTTGCGGGCAAAGCTCTCCCCCTCGATCTCAAAGGAGCATCACGCGCGAGCGTCGCGATCGGGGCGGCGGGCGCGGGACCGGTCGGCGCAGTGTGAGGGACCTGCGCGCGCGGCTCGGCGGAATGATCCCGGCAAGCGCGATGGGCAACATGGCCGCGAGTTCGTCGGTGCGCGGCTGCGTGGGGTTCAGCAGCGGTTCGGAGTTGTCGGCGAGTTCGAGCGTGCACGCCCCCGCGCAGCAGCCGGGGGCTTCGGTGGGCACGGCTTGTTCCGACTCGTGTGCCCCCAACGGCGAACCGTCGCAACAGCGCTCAACCGGCGGCCCGCAGCTCGCAGGGCACAGGCACAGCGGAAGCGCAAAGCCCGTTGGAACGAGCAGCAGCAGCCAACACAGGACCAGGAGGACGCGACCCGACACGCTGCAGACCCTAGGCCGGTTGCGGCGGTCGTGCAAGTCTTCGCGACTTTTGAAGCGCGCCAGGCCGGGCCTTGATTCGCCGGGTGGTCGGTGCCACGATCGTTGTATACCCCTACCGGGTATATTTCGGCTAGCGCTCAACTCTCTCTGCGGCTTCGAACATGACCCCGACAACGACCGTCACCGAACTCGCCGTGGGTGGCATGACCTGCGCCTCCTGCCAAGGCCACGTGCGCAAGAGCCTTGAGGGTGTGGCGGGTGTCGAGCGCGCGGAGGTCGACCTTTTGGGCGGGAGGGCGCGTATCGAGCACACATCGGATCCCGCGATTGCGGAGCGCCTTGCGGCCGCCGTGCGCGGGGCCGGTTACGAGGCCCGCGTCGAGGGCCCCCGGCCGGACGTCGGGGCGCAGGCGACGGAGCAGGCGGCAAAGCTCGCCGACGAAGAACGTGGCCTTCTGCGCCGCGCGTTTGCCGTGTTGGCCCTCGGTGCGGTGGCGCTCGTCGCTTCCATGCCGCTCATGGACCACGGCGGCCACGGCGCGGCGACGGATCCCTTGCTCGCCTGGGCGATGGGGACTCTTCACCCCGCGGTGCGCGGCGCGCTTCCGTGGCTCTATCGGTTGCCCACACAACCCCTCGCCATCGGGCTGTTGATCGCGACCGCCCTGGCCATGGCGTGGGGCGCCGGACACATCTTCCAGAGCGGAGCCGCGGCCGTGCGGCGGGGCAGCGCGACGATGAACACCCTCGTCGCCCTTGGAACGGGTGCTGCGTTCCTGTGGTCGAGCGCGGCCGTTTTTGCGCCCGGTTGGTTCCGCGCCCGCGGCATCGCTCCCGATGTGTACTTCGAAGCCGTGCTGATGATTCTCGGTTTTGTGTTGCTGGGCGGGGCGCTCGAAGCGCGCGCAAAACGCCGCACCGGTGCCGCCCTGCGCGCGCTGCTGGAGCTGACGCCGCCCAGCGCGCGTGTGCGGCGTGGGATTCGCGAACTCGACGTGGATGTCGGCGAACTGCGCGCCGGAGATGAGGTGATCCTGCGTCCCGGCGAGCGCGTGGCGGTCGACGGGACGGTGGTGGAAGGTGCAAGCGCCGTCGACGAGTCGATGCTCACCGGCGAATCGATCCCCGTGGCTAAAGGAGTGGGCGACGCGGTCATCGGGGGCACGTCGAACACGACGGGAAGCCTTGTGTTCAAAGCGACGTCCTTGGGCGCCGCTAGCGTCCTCGCGCGCATCGTCGAAGCGATGCGCCGTGCGCAAAGCAGCGCCGCGCCCATGCAATCCCTCGCGGACCGCATCAGCGCGGTGTTTGTCCCCATCGTGCTCGGCATCGCACTCGCGACATTCGGGTTGTGGTGGGCGTTTGCCGACGATGCGGCACTCGGGCGGGGATTCGCGGCGGCGGTGTCCGTGTTGATCATCGCCTGTCCGTGCGCGATGGGGCTCGCGGTGCCGACGGCGATCGTCGTCGCGAGCGGCCGCGGAGCGCGCGCGGGCATCCTGGTGAAGGGCGGTCAAGCGCTGGAGCGCGCGGGCGCCTTGACGACGGTCGTTTTCGACAAAACCGGCACGCTGACGGAGGGTCGACCGGAGCTCGAAGGTGTGTATCCCGCTCGCGACATGGGATTGGGCGCCGACGAACTTCTCCGACTGGCCGCGGCGGTCGAAACACGGTCCGAGCATCCGCTTGCGGGTGCGTTGCTGCGCGGGAGCGAAGCGCGTGGTTTGGCGCTGCCAACGGTGTCGGAGTTTGGTTCGGAACCGGGTCGCGGCGCGTTTGGCCGCGTGGAAGGGCGCGGGGTCAGGGTCGGGAACTTCCTCTTCACGCGCGGCAGCGAAGGCGGTGTCACAAGCGCCAGTGCCGAAGACGCCCGTGCCGAAAGCGCCGCCGCCGCTCAGTTGCGGGCCCGCGGGCGCACCGTGATCCACGTCGCGGTCGACGGCCAACCGGCCGGGTTGATCGCAGTGGTCGACGCACCACGCCGGGGCGCTGCGCAGGAACTGCGCCGCCTCGAGGCGCTGGGACTCAAAACGGTGTTGTTGAGCGGCGACGCGCCGGCGACTGCGGAGGCGGTCGCTCGCGAACTCGGTTTGGCGCGCGCCATTGGCGGCGTCCGGCCGGAGGGCAAGGTCGATGCGATCGCCGCCATGCAGCGCGACGGCGAAGTGGTCGCCATGGTTGGCGACGGTGTCAACGACGGCCCCGCACTGGCCCAAGCCGACGTCGGCATCGCCCTCGGCACCGGGAGCGACGTCGCGATCGAGGCCGCGGACATCAGCCTTTTGGGTGGCGAGCTGCGTGGTGTCGGACGTGCGATATGGCTGTCCCGCGCGACCCGCCGCATCATGGTGCAAAACCTGATGTGGGCGCTGCTGTTCAACTCGCTCGGCATCCCCATCGCCGCCGGGGCGTTGTATCCAGCGTTCGGCATTACCTTGAGTCCGATCCTGGCGGGCGCCGCGATGGCGTGCAGCTCCGTCCTCGTGGTCGCCAACAGCCTGCGCCTCGCGCGGATCACTCTCGATCGAGGTGCACCCGATGCCCAACCCTCCTGAACCGCGCAAGGCTATGGCGGTCGATCCGCAAGTGCGCGACCGCAACCTCAGGCGCTTGCGCCGCATCGAGGGCCAGGTGCGCGGCTTACAAAAAATGGTTGCGGACGAGCGCTACTGCGCCGACATCCTCGTGCAGGTGTCGGCCGTCCAGGCGGCCCTCGGAGCCGTGAAGGAGGCGCTGCTTCGCAACCACCTCGAGCATTGCGCGGCGCACGCCTTGGGCCAAGGGGGTCCCGCTGCGGAAGCCATGCGAGCCGAACTGCTAGAATTGCTTTTCAAGCACGCGCGCTGAAAGCCCGAGCGAGCCGGCTCTTGATCGGCGCTTGAAGCACGCCGCTCGCGCAATCGCTCTACTGGGCGCATGACCAGGGAGCAGACGTGGCTCGGGATCGCCATGCTCGGGGCGCTCGCCGGCGTAATAACCGTGGCTTTCCCGCGCAGCCCGTCCGCGGTTTTCGATGCGCACGCACTTCCCGTTGCGGCGGACGCCCCCGATGGCATGCAGGACCTCAAGTTCGCGGCCGCGTCAGCAGCGCGGACCGCAAACGAGCCCAGCGCGCGCGAACCCGCGCTCGCGAGCACAACTCGCCGCCGCGCGAGCGAAGCGACTGGTCCACCGCCGAACGAGCGCGCGGGGGCACACCGCCGCGGTGCCGACCCCATTCCCCACAAGGATCAAGCGCCCTGCGCGCCGCGCGAGCACCACGACGTGATCGCGCACGCGACGGTGCAGTCCCTGGGTTGGCGCCAAGACCCCGAGGACGCCACGCGGCTCGGGCGCTGGCTGGATCGTGGATCGTCCGAGCGTGCGGCAGTGCTCGGCAGCTACGGCGATCCGCGCCAGCGCGCCGACGTCTACAACCAGGCGCTGACGCGCCAGTTGGCGGAACTGCGCGACACGTTTGGCGACCTGCGCGCGGCGCAGTTGGTCGAACGCCTCGGTCTCGCGGCCATCGATCCCGACACCGGCGAAGCGCTGCCGGTCGGGATCGACGGGAAACCGCTGGGCGCGGGATCGCGCTGATCGCGATCAGTCGTCCGCGCGCGACCAGTTCCAGTCCATCCAGAGCACCCCGTCCGTGTAGATGTTGTCGGCGGCGCCAAGATCGCTGGTGTCGTTGGTCAGGCTCCGGTGCACGTTTTCGATCGGGCCGAGGAGCGTGTCGCGGCCCAGCTCGAAGCGCTGTTCCCGAACGAGCGCCAAGTAGGCCTTGTTGAGTGCGAGCGCCCGCTCGCGGCTCGGTCCCACCAACCACAGGAGGTCGCGGTCGCCACCCGGCGCCGCCCGCAGGACTTCCTCGGTCCGCAGGCGCCCGTCGGCGTCGAACCATCGTTCGATCATCTCCGTGTTTGCGCGGAACTCATCGCCGCCGCGCGCCCGCTCCAAGTACGTCAACACTTCCGGCTGGCCGTGGCCGTGTTGCGGACGGTCGCGCAGGCCCGCGAGGTTTTGGTGAGCCCATCCCGCGGACCCGGGAAGCTTGCGCGCGAGCGTGAAGGTCTGATCGACAGTGACACCGACGGCGCTGTGGCAACCCATGCACGCCATCTGCTCCTCGGTGGTCTGCAAACGCAGTCGACCGACTTCGTCCTCGATGTAGCCCTTGAGCAGCCAACCAAAGTCGTTTTGCAGACCGACATCGGGACCGCCGCGCCACATGGGGATGTTGCCTTCTTCCTTCTCCTTGAACTCGCGCTCATAGCGGTACACCACGCCCCACAGGTCCATCAGTTGGACCTTCTTGGAGTACCGCACCTCCTTCATGCGGCGCGCCATCATCCCGGGGGCGTCGGGATCCAGGTAGCGCACGGTGTGCAGGTATTCGACACCTTGGGGGTGCAGCCAGCGCAGCAGCTCGTGGGACTTTGCGTCACCGGCGAAGTGCGGAGGGAGATGCCGAATGGTCGTGATCGTGCCGCCGATCGTGCCGTCGCCGTCGAGGTCGAAGCCGCACAGACCCTCGTCAACAGGTTCGACCACCCGCTCCATGGAGAGGCGGTCCGGTGAAGCGATCGATGCTTCGAGCAGCGCGAGGTTCAAGCGGTAGGTTTCGAGCGACGGTTGGCCGTCGCGGCTGCGGAACTCTTCGGGCAGCCGCAGGAACACATCGTCGGTGCTGCCGTTGGTCGGCCAGAACGTGCCCGGGAATGGCTGATAGCGCAGCGCGCGCCAACCGCTGCCGTCGCGTGCGAATCCCAAGTCGTCGAAACCCGCGTCGAAATCGAGGTCGGGGCCCCAACCGCGGTGCTCCGGATGGCCTTCGAGGGCGCGACGTAGCGGTGTGTAGTTGTCGGCGCGTACGTGGCCCAGGACCTCCTCATCGGAGATCGCCGCGATCGCTTCCGTCCGGTCGACAAACAAGTTCTCCCACGCGTTCGTGAGCGCCACGTCGCTGAACGCGTACTCCGCCTGCAAGTCGTAGTCGACGAGGTGGTTCTCGCCGCGGCCGCTCGTGTGGCAGACCCAGCACGCATTCGATTCGGGCCCCGTCTTCGTGTAGCACTGGGCCGGCACCGAAGCCTCGAAGTTGGCGACCTCGAGCCGCTCCACCAGCGCGCGGTGCAAGGGGTCGTAGGGCACCGCGTCGCCCTCCTTGAGCGGGGACATCCAGGTCGCACTGACTGGTGCAGCGAGCAAGAGGCAGAAGAAAACAGTAGGGGCGGAGGGCTTGCGGATTCTCATGGCTCGCTCGGCAGAGTTGCTCGGTCAGGTTCGGTGGAAGTGTTGGGGGCCAGCGAGGGTGTTTCGCCCTCGCTGGCCCCAAATCCGCCCACCCTCACCGGGTGGGCTGCGCGCAGAAGCTGCGCACTGGAATCAGAAGCCCTGGGGCCAGGTCGTGGGGTAGGTCACCAAGTTCTCGCCCGGGTGCTGGACGTTGAAGAACAGGGTGCGCTCGTCGGAAGCCAGCGCGGGGCCGGTGGCCTCGGAGTCCGACGGGCCGGCGACGACGCGGAAGCCGCGTGCGGTGGCGGTAAGCTTGCCATCGTCGTTCTTCGGCACGCTCGCGAGGTCGATCAGGTAGAGCGCGTCGGATCGGCCGTTTGTGCCGACGTTGCCGTCCGTGCCGAACCACACGCCACCGTTGCTGTCGAGCATGAGGTTGTCCGGGTTGGCGGCATCGAAGAGGCCCTGCGCCAGGAGGCCCGTGCCTTCCCAGACGGCGTAGTAGGCGAAGCTCATGGATGCGGCGGGGTTCGCCGAATCCACTTCATCCATGGCCCACACACCGCCGGTGCGGTCCTGGCGCGCCGTGGCGACCGTCGCGTGGGTTGCCGGGTCGAACAGGACGCCGTCCTGATCGAGGGCGTTGCGACCGTTGTTGTTGGTGAACGCGACGTAGAGCTTGGGCGAGCCGCTCGGATCGAGGGGGTTCCACTCGAGGTCTTCCGGGCGGTTCAGTTCCATCACGCCGAGCTTCGCGCTAACCGTGAACAGGGAGCGCAGCACGTCGTCGTTCGTCGGGAAGCCGCCGATCGAGTTCCACTCGCTGTCCAAGAGGGCCTCACCCACGGTGGTGCCCGGGGCGCCCAGAGCCGTTGCGTTGGGGGCCACGTCGGTGCTGGTCACCGACACTTCGAGCCACTGGCCGATGCCGGGTTGGGCTTCGGTCGGCACACCGCCGCCGAGCAGGGTCTTGCCGGTCAAGTTGTCGAGTCCCGCGAAGTGCGAGACGTACAGCCGGCCGGAGTCCATAAGACCGCGCACTTCGCCGCGGGTCATGCCGGTGATGTAGGGCGCGCTGCTGACGAACTTGAAGATGCGGCCGCTGCGGCGGTCGTCGGCGGCGTAGGCCACGATCGGCTGGCCGTCGACCAGCTTCCAGTCGGCACCCGTCACGAAGGTGACGTTTTCCCAGCGCGCGCGACCGAAGGCACCGAGCTTGCGGTGGCCGCGGCCATCGCCGCCGCCCGCCACGGGCTGGTAGTATTGGTCTCCGGGCAGACCGACGTCGATTTCAACGAGGTAGCCGTAGACGTCGCGGTTGTGGCGGTCTTGGATCTGATCCACGCGGCCGAAGTCGCCCGACTTGGTGGGTGCGACCGTCGGGGCCACGTTGCTGCCCGCGTCGAAACCGCGGTTCAGAACGAAGGCGTTCTGGCTGGTCCAGCAGGCCTCCAGGTCGCCGTAGTAACCTTGGACGTTCTCTTCGGCGGTGACCACCGTTCCCCAGGGCGTCTGGCCGCCGGAGCAGTCACCAGCGATACCGGAAAGCAGGCCGCTGGAGAGGTCCTTGCCGGTGCCGTCCAGGTGGTCGGTGCCGCTGCTCAGGGAGCTGAGGCTGGTGCCGGTGAGGCGCGTGACCGTGTCGCTGGTTGCGTCGTAGCGGCGGTTGAGGGCCGTTTTGACGAGTTGCCACTTGCCGTTGGTGCCCTTCTCGATGCGCACCCACGAGCCGCCGATGTTCTTCTTGTGGAAGAGCACCTGCGTGTTGAGGTCCGCTTGGGACCACAGGTTCGCGGTCGGATCACCCGCCAGCAGGGCCGCGCTCTTGAGCCACTTGGCGAGCGTGAGGTGCTGGCCGGTGGGAGCGCTGGTCAGCGCCGCGTCGTTGTTGGAGATGTACTCGTGGTTGATCCACAGCCAGCCCGCGCTGCCCGAGCCGCGGAACTGGGGCGCCGAGCCGACCACGTCGCCCTGCCAGTCGGAGTCCCAACCATCGCCGAAGTACGCCGTGTAGTCCGCGTTCGCGCCGAAGTGCGGCGCTTCGGGGTTCGGGTCGAGCGTCAGCGCGTCGAGCCACTTGAGCAGCACTTGCGGTTGCAGGCCGCGGATCGCACGGACGTCGTCGTAGAGCTCGTTGGCGAGCGGGAACTGGATTCCGCCCAACGTGCCTGCGTCGTACTGGGCAATGAGACCACGGACGTAGTCGGGGATCGCGGGGCCGGTCTGGGCCCGCATGTTGACGGCCACAGTGGACGGCAAGGGGGAGTCAGCGGGCACGACCGGTGCCTGGGCTGCCGATTGGCCCGGTCCCGCCAGAGGGGCGGCGACCGTCGAAACGCCGCCGGCGAGCTGCGCGTGGGCGACGCCCAGCGATCCGAAGGCAACCGCGAGTCCGGCTGCGACGCGCGTCGCGATGCTCGAAGTAAGAAGGGTGCGATTCACGGGAGATGACCTCGTGTGGAGCGGAAGGATGAGCGAGGTGGGTAACTCGCGCTGGTCCGGAAGCGAAACCCACCTGCGCGAAGAGTGCGATACACAGCGCGACGGCGGGACGATAGGCAGCGCGCTTCAAGCGCGAATGCGGCTCAGTTCAGCTTCCGATGAAGCCACACGCGGGACTCGCGCGCGCAATGCGGCGCATTTTGGCTCGCACAGCGAGGTTGTGCAGATCGCGCAAAGTTGCGATCAGGCACGCTCAAAGTTTCGTGGGCGCGATCAGCGCGGAAGCTGCCAGGGCACGGCACCGACGATCAGCGTGCCGTCGCCGCGCCAGTGCAGCGGAACGGTGCGCATCGCTTCCCGGCGCCGCGGGTCGCGGATCTCGCGACTGCGCACGCGCCAGTGATGGACCTTGGCGTGCGACAGCGCGGGATCGGCGATCGCGATGGCAAGCTCGAGCGCTCTCATCGGACCCGGACCTCCAAACCCAGACTCCAATTGCCAGCGCGTCGCAAAACTTTCGCGCACGATCTCGCCCGCGCGCCATAGGCCCGTGGGGTGCGCCCCGCGTGCGCCGCGATGGTCGTTGTCCCACCCCGTGCCCTCACTATCGACCCAGCGGTCCCACAGCACGAGGTCGGTGCCGTCCAAGTCGGTGACCGCACGCCAGTGCAACGTGACCCAGGCTTGCGGCGTCCCTTCGAAGGGCGCTTCCACGTCGAAACCCAGGAACTCAAGACCGAGCGTGCGGCCATCGGCCACCGTTTCCTGGAACGTGAGCTCCGCGGGGAACTGAATGTTCGCCACATAGGCAGCGACATCCGACGCCTGCGGGCTGTCGGCCGCAAACAGACGATGGAGCGTGTGCTCGTCCCCAGCACCGCTGCGGCGGACAAAAACGTGCAGTGGTTCGAGATCTTCCATCTGCGGGCGCTCGTCGAAAATCTCGATGACTTGGAAGTGCCTGTTGGTGGCCTCCAGCAGCTTTGGATCCTGTGCCAGGGACTGCAGGTGCGCGATGAAGCCATCCAGATTCACAAGGGCGTCAAGCAGCTCGTGCCGCTCCACAGAGTCGATGCGCGACCAGCGGTCGAGCCCGTGCGGGAGCTTGACGAGCTCGCGGTCGGGGCACCCGCGGAAACGCACGCACCAGTGGTAATCGGCCGCATAACGCCCACCCGACGGAAGTTGGGCCGTCAGGACATCCACCGCGCGCCAGTACGCGCCGAACTTCGTCAGGTTCTGCGCGCGTAGCATCTGAGCGCCTTGGATCAACGCGGCGAACGCGAGGACCCCGAGGCCAAAACGCGTTACTCGTAGAAAGGGTGTCCAACGCGCGTGCCCCACTCCGTCCCAGAGCGCTCCTGCGCCGACGCCGGCAACCACTGCGAGGGCGGGCATTAGCGGTAGCCACAGGCGGAACGATTTTGCCCCCTTGCTGCTCAGCAGCAGCACCATCCCGAGCGCCACCGCGAACAAGCAAAGCGTGCGCGCATCCCGCCGCCGCGCGGCAATCACGGTGCCGAGCACGAGCGCGAGCGCCACTGCCAGCGCCATTCCCTGGTTGAAGAGCTGTTCGAAGTACCACGTCGGCGGCAGGAGCGACGGGAGGGAAGCCGAAGGCGACACGTCCCACAGGCGTTGGTACAACGCAGCCGCGGTTTCCTCGAAACCCAAGTGGTAAAGCGCGCGGGCTCCAAGGGATCCCGCATTGGCCGCAACATAAGAAGCGAGGGTCGTGCCGAACCTTCCAAGGCTCCAAAGGTCAAACAACGCCTGTGCGATCAGCGGTGCGGCGAGCGCCGTTCCAAACGTTACCACGGACCAAGCACGGCGCCACAGGGGGCGCACCATGCCCAGTGCGCCGAAGGCCAGCGCGAGCGGAAGAGTTTGGTACGCCATCGCGATCGCGAGCCCAAGCGCTGCTCCCGCACCCGCCGCCCGCGCGCGTCTGGCGGGTCCGACGAGAATGTCGACCGCGAGGGCGACAAAGAACATGGCCGCGATGCCGGGTAATGGCGTGAACGCGTAGCGCGCGACGATGGGACTTACAGCCATCGCAAACGCCGCGGCGACCGCGGCCGACGGTCCCCCGAGGCGCAGCGCGGTGCGCGCGGCGAGCAACGTCGCCAGAGCCGCGAATAGAGCGCAAAGGACCTGGCCGCCGATGTACGGCAGTCGGGGATCGTGCAGGCCGAGGACATCAACGGTCGCGAGCCACGGCAACAGGAGCGCGGGAAGCCCGAAGGAACGCAGGCTGAGGGGATCGATGCCTTCGCCGCAGTAAAACTCGTCGGCGAGGTCGACGTGCTCCACCGCGTCGGCGAGGCCATAGCCCTCGATGCGCGACGCCGCCCAAAGCTGAAAGACGAGACCCAGTGCGAGCACGCAGGCGATCGCCGGTCGACGCGCGAGCACCCACAACCTGGGAATCGGGGTTTTAGGCGCTGGCGATGCGCCACCGGGCTGCCGGACCCCGCCCGCGTTTTGTCCAATGGGGGGCATCGCAGAAGCCTAACCCACGGACAACGATGTGTCGGGGCGACGGACCCCAGGATGTCCCGTAGAAGAGCAGCGCAGAGGTTTCAGGGATATGCGGACACGCTCCAAGGCGGGCCGGAGGTCCGCGCACCCATCGGGCAGAGCCCGCCCTGGAGCGACGCGCAACTGCATTGTGGCGAGCCGCCGCGTCGCGAGCCGCTGCACTGTGAGCCGCCGCACTGTGAGCCGCCGCGGCGCGCACCGCTTGCACGTGAGCCGCTGC
>JBBRWC010000103.1:0-14525 GCA_038246255.1 Planctomycetota bacterium | reverse complement strand
GGCACCTGCGGCTGAACGGGCCCCCGCGGCTGAAAGGGCACCTGCGGCTGAACGGGCCCCCGCGGCTGAAAGGGCCCCCGCGGCCGGCGGTGGTGCGGGCAAGTACCTCGCGCGCCTCGCGGCCGCGAGCACGCCGCGCGGCGCGCTCGAGCGCATCCCCGTTGCGGCCCGCGGATCGGGGCGCGACCTCGACCTGATGGTCGAGTCCGAGCGCGCCCCGTTCCGCTGGCGACTGCGCCCGGGGCCGCGCGGCGCGCTCGACATCGTCGAGGTCATCGACCAGGGCCTGATCCATCCCGCGATGCACGGGGCGTTCAGCGGCACTGCGGGCGAGCTGCCTGCGCTCGTCGAAGCGACGCGCTCCGGCAACGCTCTGGAGCTTTCTTTCGGCGACGGCAGCCACGCGCGCTACGAAGCGCGGGGCCGCAGCCTGTGCATCGATCTTGAGGGCCCCGGCGATGTGGCGCGCGAACTGCACCTTGGCGGGCTGCCCGTGCGCTCGCCCGCCGCGGATCTGCGCGTGTTGCAGGTTCCGTTCGCCGACCAGGGCGCCGTGGCCGTCGTGGTGTACCGCGATGGAACGGTGCGCTACCTCAGCGCGTGGTTCGATCCGACAGTGTCCAACGCGTCGCGCATCGACATCGCCGATCCGGGGCGTGCGCTCGAAGACGGTGCGAAGGGCGCGTGGCAGCGTGCGTTCTACCTGCCGAACACCAACGGCGAAGTGCGACCGCTGCGCGAGCGCATCTGGCTGACCTGGTCCGATGACATCCTCGATGTGTTGCCGAGCCAAGCGCGCCCACCGGCGCCCCAACGGCAGGCCGCGGGGGCGCTCTACCATTTGGACTACAACCACACACCGTTCGCCGATGCCGCGCGCGACCTTGCGCTGCTGGACGCGCACGGTGTCCGCGACGTGCAAGTGTGGATGCGCCATTGGCAGCAGGGCGGTTACGACGTCGGTTACCCGACGGCGGTGCTGCCACCCCGCGCGGAGTGGGGGGGCGAGGAGGGTCTGCGCGCGGTGCGCGCGGCGGCGGAGGCCGCCGGGTACGGGTTCGCGCTGCACCACAACTGGGTGTTCAACGGCGAGGGACGCGCGGGGTGGGACGTGCTCGACAACCACGGCGCGCCGCGGACCGTCCCCGACGGGGGTCGGTTCTTGAAGAGCCGTGTGGCGCGCGAGTTGGCACCCGCGCTCGAAGCCGATTTCCACCAGCGTTTCGACACCACCGGCTCCTATTCCGACTCGATCAGCGCCATTTTGCCGCCCGTTGACCTCGATGCGAACGAAGCCGGTTGGGGGCTTTTGCGCACAGTGCTTGGGGATTGGGCGGCGGTGCTCGACACACTGCGGCGCGTGCATCCGGGCCCGATTGCGGGCGAGGGATCCTTGGGCTTTGGCAATCTCCTTTGGGCGGGTGAGTTCGACATCGTCCACGGGTATCCCGGTTACGCAACGCAGAGCGCCGATCCCGTGGCCGTCGGCCGCAACGTGCCGATCGCACCCGACTACGTGCTCGCCGCGCTGCACCCTTTGACCGCGCGCGCGGGCTTGGGCGATCCGCCGCGTTTCGTCTATCCCGCGCGCGACTGGAAGGGCCCGGTTTACGAGCCCGAGTGGCGCGACGAGATCCACTCCCTCGCCGCGCTTTACGCCAGCGCCGGTTACACCTGGTGGTATGAGCGCACGCGCGTCGGGGATGCGGTGCGCGATTGGTGGGCGACGGCGGACCATGCCGCGCGCCTCGCGGATCCTGCGCGCCGTGCAACGGCCGTGCGCTACCGCGATGCCAACGGCCGTTGGGTATCCCTCGATGGTGCGCTCGGCCAGGGCCTTTCGCTCATGCGCGGCGAAACGGCTGTGCACGTGGAGTGGAGCGACGGCGCCGCCGTATGGGCGAACTTGACCCCGCAGCCGCTCGCTATCGAGCCGCTACCCGGGCGCAAGCGCACGATCGCGCCGTGGGGGCGTTTGGTGCGCTTCGCGGACCTCGAAACCGGGCTGATCGAAGCGCAGGGCGACGTTTTTGAGATTGCCCGCGGCCCGACGCGTTTCTACATGGACACGCGCGGCAAACCGATGGAGCGCGAGCAGTTGCGCCTTTTGGGTGCCGTCGGGATGGACCTTGGCGACCAGCCCGCGCTCTATCCGCTGCCACCGCACTTGGGGCGTTCCGACGGCGAGGGGCGCGAAGAGTTGTTGCGCACCGAGCGCATCGCGCTGGGACCCAGTTGGGTGACGCGCTTGGCGCAAAACACCTGGGCGACGCGCTTTGAACTGGAGTTGATCTGGAGCGCCCCCGATGGGCGCGAGTTGCGCGAGGTCCTGCGCTGCGACCTGGAGCAGTGGCTCGAACTCGAGCCCAAACGCTGGCTCGAGGAAGGCTTCACACGCCTGGCCCTTGTGCACCGCGTGCCACCCTCCTTCCGCCCACGCGGGCACTGACGGGCGAAGAAGTCGTCCTTCGCTCGAGGTTCCAACGTCCTCTACAACCGCGCTCATCTAGCGAGCCACGTTGGGGCGCCGGTGTTCGCTGAAGAACAGGCACGCACGCGAGTGCGAAGGCATCGAAGGCCGGGCCGCGTGACGGCGCGATGCACAACAAGCCCGCAGACGGGCGCAAACGGTCGCAGGTGGAGCGTCGCGACAGTGAGGGGAAAATCAGGTTGGTCGAAGGCCCACATCCGCTTCGCGGTTGCTTCACGGCGGGTGCCTAACATCCGCCCGCGAAGGCCCGGGCGACGGGCCTCACCCCAACCTGTTCTGCGCGACTCCCATGAAACGACAGCTGCTTCTGCGGGCCCTTCTGCCTGCCTTCCTGTGCGCCTCGCCTTTGGCGGCGGCGCAGTTCTCTTCCGGCAACCTGGTGGTCCTGCGTGTAGGCAACGGCAGTGCCGCCCTCTCCAACGCGTCCCAGGCCGTATTCCTCGATGAATTCACCGTCGAAGGCGCGTTTGTCCAAAGCCTTGCGTTGCCTACGGCTGTTGACGGCCTCAACTTTCCGGTGACCGTCTCGGGCTCCGCTACCTCGGAGGGTCTGATCAACCTGTCCGCCGACGGGCAGTACCTGGTCTCGGTGGGCTACGGGACGACGCCGGGCCTTGGGAGTGTGGTCTCGACGGCGTCCGACGTCGTGCCGCGTGTGATTGCCCGGATCGGTCTGGACGGCAGCATCGACACCACCACCGCGATCACCGACGCCTTCTCGGGCAACAACATCCGCAGCGCCACGACGGACGACGGCAGCCGTTTTTGGGCCGCGGGTGCCAACGGCGGCGTCCGGTTTGTGGACCTGGGAGCGTCCTCGTCCCTGGGACTCAACAGCGCCGGTCCGTTCAACAACCGTTTTGTATCGATCTATGACGGTCAGCTTTACGTCTCCAGCGCCACCGGGGCCTTCCGCGGCGTCAGCGCCGTGGGAACCGGACTGCCCACCGCGTTCGATCAGACGGTCACCCTGCTGAGCGGTTTCCCGACCAGCTCGGGTCCCTCCACCTACGACTACTTCTTCGCCGACGCGAACACGCTGTACACGGCGGACGACCGCACCAACGGCTCGGGCGGCATCGAGAGGTGGACGTTCGACGGCTCCGTGTGGACACGGGAATACACACTCGCGCCGGCCTCCAACGTGGGCTTTCGCGGGCTGTCGGGCCTGGTGCGCGGTGGCAAGGTCTTCCTGTTCGGATCGGCCACCAACAGCCAGCTCTACCGCGTGTCGGATGAGGGCGCGGGCAGCAGCTTCACCTCCCTCGCGAGCCCCGGCTCCAACACGGTCTTCCGCGGCTTGCGCCTCCTGCCCCCGGTGGCAGCTCCCGCGGGCGAGGCTTTCGGCGTGGGCAACGCGGGCTTGAGCGGTACACCCGTGCTGTCGGCCGAGCAGATCAGCCTGCTCGGCTTCACCGACCTGGCACTCGTGGGGTCGAACCTGACCCCCGGTTTCCCGACCTTGCTGATCGGGGCGGACACTTCCTTGCCGCTGCCGTTGCCCCTGTTCGGCCTCGCGACGATCAACGTGGCCGGCAATGTGTTGTTGCAACTGCCCAAAGTGACCGCCGTGGACGGCACCGTGCGCCATGACCTGGAGCTCGGCCCGACCGTGCCTGCCGGCATCACGTTGCACTGGCAGATCTTCGGCTTCGACGGCGTCGGCGGGAACCTGCTTTCGGCCTCCAACGGCCTTTCCTACACGACCCTCTGACGGGCGTTCGGGTTTCCTCGTGCGCGGGTCCGCCGGTAGTTCCGGCGGGCCCGCGCCCTGGTTCAAAGTCCGGTCGCTAGTTCCTCGGGCAAGCCGTCCGCGCTCCCACCCACGAAAGCCGTTGAGGGTTACAACGGCATCTGCGCCGGGGCACGCCCCGTCGAAAGTGCGCAGGCCGTCCCGCGCTTTTCAGTCCGCCTGCGGCAGTTCCAGCGTCGTGCGGCCGCGGGTCGGCCACAGCGGCACACCGGGGCTATCCGGCGGGGTCTCCATGCCGGTGAGGAAGCGGGCGGCGTTGCTCTCAAGCTCCACGTCCTCGACGCTTTCGCCCAGGCCCAGGAAACCGCGCCGCGAGCGTTTGACGAGCTCCATGGCAGCACCCTGGGCCTCCAGGCCGTTGGTGTCGACGTGGGCCAGCCGATCGACGCCCCCGGGTGTGAGCGCGAGTACCGCGCGGTCCGTCGCGGCGTCGCGGAAGCGGTCGAGAAAGGACTCGTCGAGCTTAACGCGCTCCAGCGGTTGCAGCCGGGCCATGTGGCGGCGCCAGGTGTCGCGCTCGCTAGAGAGCAGCACGTGCTGGAACAGCACCTTGTTCGCGCGGTTGGGCAGAACGCGGCGCGCCACCGTGCGGTGGACGAGCTCGTCCAAACGGTCGAGGCGCTTGTCGCCCTTCAACTCGCCCATCTGGTTCCAGCGGGCTTCCGGCACGAAGCGGTCGGCCGTGACCTCCCAATAAAGATGCCCGAGGCCCTTCGCGCCGCGCCCGTACCGCGCGAGGTGGTAGGGGACGTAGTGGTTGTGGGCGATCGTGTCGGCGGCGAGGTGCGACAGGTAGCCGAAAGCAAACGCCTCTTCCGCCGGCGACTCCGCGAGCTCCAGCATGTCGTCGACGATCGTCCAACGGTGGCAGTGGTTGTAGTGCCCGCCAAACGTCTTGAAGTTGATCAGGTCGGCCGCCAGGCTGCCGTAAGCGAAGGACTGGCGCTCCTCCCCGATGAGCTGGGCTTTGTCGTGGGGCAAGACCTCGCGGCGGCGGCGCCATAGGCGATCGGAGTACTCAAGGTGCGTCCCGGGTCCCCAGGGTGTGAGGAACGCAGCGAAGGTCAGGAGTGCAAGGATCCCTAGGAGCATCGTGTTCGGTTCGCGTCAGAGCGCGTGGACAAAAGGACTCCGCCCGGTGCTGCACCGGGGCGGTTGGCGCCACGCCGTTCTCTTCATCCCTATCGTAGGCCACGGCTGCGTTGCTTGGGCGGGTCCAAAAAAAGCGCGCGCGCTGCGGCCGCACGGGGCATGCGACCCAGGGCCGGTCCCGATCGCGCCCCCGCGGGCCTGTGCGCCCTAAGGAAGCCCGTGCGCCCTGCTGGAGCCCGTGCACCCTGCCGAAGCCCGTGCGCCCTGCAAAGTCCTGAGCGCGGGCGTTATCCTGCGCGCTTGAGCCCGCTGCGCATGCGTTCCTGCGCCATTATCGCGACGTACGAAGAACCCGACCGCCGCGCTACTCCGCCGTGATCCATGCGCGTGTGGCCGCCGAGGAGGCGTCGACGCGGGTCCGCTGCGCGCTGGGTCTCGCGCGCGCGCCATGGAGGGGATCGAGCAAAGCCGAACGGTTCCCGCCGCTAGACTGCGCGGCTGCCATGGTCCCCCCGCAGTCCCGGCCCGCGTTGCGCCCGTCGTCGCGCGCGCGCCCTCGCGCCCGCGCGGCGGTGGCAGCGTTGGCGGGGCTGTGCATGTTGCTCGCCGCGTGCGGCCGCGCCCCGAGCGAGCGCCCCCACGGCCTGTTCCGCGCGTTGATGGACGGGGGCGACGTCGTGATCGGAACACCCGAGGGACCCCTTGGCGACGCTGGATCGCGGGCTGCGCGTCGGCTGGAACAGCTTGGGCTCAAGATCGCCGTCAGCTCGGCGGATCCCGCGGGGCTGCAACCGATCGACGCGGCGCGCGTCTTGGTTTTCAGAGTGGACGATTCGCGCGTGACGGTTTTTTTGGGGGATCTGGGGGTGGAGCGGCTCGAGCGCCCCGCGGGCGGGCGTGCGGCGCCCGATTCCGCAGTTTTGGGAGCGGCGAGCGCGGCGGGATTCAGCTACCTCGGTCGCGATTACCCGCGCCCCGACGATTGGGCGCGGTTTGTCATTCCCGACCCCGATCGACCGGGTTTGCCGCTCGTGCTCTCGATCGGCAACGACGAGGAGCGGCTCGCACGCGCCGCGCGCGCCTTCGAACTGGGGTGGTTCCCAGGTTTTGAGTGTTACCGCGCGGGTGAACTCGAGCGGCGCGGACGGCTCGTCGCACGGGAAGACGGCGCGGGCACCGCGTATACGGGCCGGGTCGAAACGGACCTCATTGACGCCTGGGCGCAGGAATCCGCGGCGCGCAGCGTGCTCGTGCGCCGTGGCCTGACGTTCAGTGTTCCCCGGGCGATTTCGATCGAGCGCGCCATGGGCTTCGTCGATCGGGCCGGGGTCGCGCTCGGACGCGGTCGCGCGCTCGCGGGCGACCGCGCGGACGTGGCCGAGGACGGCGCGCCGCGCACATCGATCGTCGGTTACTTGCACGCCGACGCGGGCCGCATGGGCGACCTCACCGGCCGCGCGCAGCTCGCGTTCGCAAATCCCCAGGCGACCCTCGTGCACGTTCTAGTTGATCCGCAGTTGCCCGACGATGGGGGAGCGGCGCTCGTCGCAGCCGAGCTCGAACAGATCCTCGGGCCGCCCGGGCATCCGTGGATTGCGCGCGCGACGGGGACGATGGCGGCCCGGGCGTTCTGGGGTCGACCGCTGCGTGTGTGGGGCGCTTGGCTGGTCCAGGCAGGCCTCGGCACGACCGCAGCTGAACTGCTGGACGGCGTGGCGGATCCGCTCCAATCCCCGCTGTGTATCGAGCCCCTGCGCGCACTCTTGCTTGAGTTCGCGCTCGCGCGCGGCGGGACCGCTGATTTTGTAGCACTGTGGCGCGGGAATCGGCACATCGACCCTGATGCGAATTTTGAGCGCGAATGGAGTCTTTTCCTTGACGGGCTGCTCGATCCGCACCGCGACGATTTCCTCGCACTGCGCGAGCGACGCGCGGTGCAGTTGAAGGCGCGCGGCAGTCTTTCCGGCGCGCGCTGCGAGATCGCCGACGATGCCCGTTGGTTCGGCGCCGCGGCGGAGGAGGGGCTCGCGACACTCGCTGCAATGGGGGCCTCGAGCGCGATGGTGGGTGTCGTCGCGTGGCCGCCGGACCCCGCAGCCGCGCTGCCCGGCACCGCCCAGGGCCCGATCGCCATGCGCGGGGACCTCGAGATCCTCGCGGCCGTCGGCGCAGCGCGCCGCGCGGGTTTGGCCGCGATCCTTGCGCCCGAACTGCTCGAGACCGAGCACGGCCACCTGATGGCCGACACCATCCGCACGTCCGTCCACGAATGGCAGCGTGCATTCGAGCGCTTGGGACACTTCGCGGTGCATTACGCCCTTTTGGCGGAGCTCGCCGGCGCGGATGTCTTCGTGCTGGGTATCGAGCTGCCCAAGGCAACACGCAACGCGCCCGATCCGCGCTTGCGCGAGGGTGTGCCCGAACTGCGGCGCGCCGCGTGGAATCAGTTGATCGCGCGGGTACGCGGTGCGACCGGCGCAGCGCTCACGTATGCGGCCGGCTCGGGCGACGAGCCCGATTGGGTCGAGTTCTGGGAGCTACTCGACTATGTGGGGCTGATGGCGTTTTCGCCCCTCGTTCCGCCCTTCGCGCGTTCGGAGACACCCACCCACGGCGAGCTCGTGGGTGCGCTGGCTGCGCAGTTTGGGCAGATCGGAGCCGTCGCAGCGCGCGCGGGAAAACCGGCGCTCGTGCTCGGCGTGGGATACCCCGCCACTGCCGCGGCATGGCCGAACCCGTGGGTGCGCGCTGGCGCGACGGACGCGCTCGCCCAAGAGCTTTTCTACCGCGCCCTCGCCACCGCGTGGAGCGCCGCCGCGCGCCGCTCGAGCGCACTTTTTGGCGTCGTGTTCTGGACCTGGCGCGCCGACCAACGCGCGACGAGCGCCCGCGACTTCGCCGTGGACGGGCGGCCCGCCCAACGCCACCTGCCGACCCTGTTCGAACGGCCGTGAGCGCACGCGCGAAAACCGCGGCGCTCAAGCCGGCCAACCCCGGTCCCGCGGACCCGTTGACCGCGCTCGCGGGAGTGGGGCCCGCAAAAGCCGCGCTGCTTGGCCGCGCCGGGTTGCACACGCTGCGGGACCTCGCGACGTTGCCACCCCGCGGTTTGATCGAGCCCAGCGCGCCCCTTGACCTCGCCGCGGCGGCGCGCACCCGGGGCACACCCGTGCGTGTGCGCGGAAAGCTGACGGCGCTCGCGTGGACTCGCCTGGGCCCGCGCGGTGCCTCGGCGTTGCGCGCGACCCTCGCCGACGGCACAACCCGCCTCGACGCGCTGTTCGTCAATCAGCCCTGGCTCAAAAAGCGGCTGGTGATCGGGGCAGAGCTCGAACTCGAGGGACGCATCGGGGGCACGCGTGCCGCAGTGCTCGTGGGGCCGCGAATCGCACCCCAGGCGCTCGCGCCTGGAACCCTGGCACCTGCGTACGGACGGATCGAAGGCATCTCGAACAGCGTGCTCGCGGGCCTCGTGCGGCGTGCGCTCGGGTTGCTCGAGGGCCTGCTGCCCGAGGAACTGCCGCGCGAGCGACTGGCCGCGTTGGCGTTGCTCGATTATCCCGCGGCGCTCGCGGAACTTGCCGCCCCCACGTCGCGCGAGCGGTTCGAGGGGGCGCGGCGGCGGCTGGCGCTGGACGGGCTTCTCGTGTTGCAGGCGCGGCTCGTCGAACGGCTCGCGCGCCGCGGACGCGGGGTGGACACGGGTGCGCTGCGGGTGCGGCATTCCGCAAAGGTGTGGCAGGGACTGTTCGCCGCGTTGCCGTTCGAGCCGACCGATGGGCAGCGCCGGATCGTGGACGAGATCTCCCGCGACCTCGCGCGGGCGGCTCCCATGCGCCGGCTGCTGCAGGGTGACGTGGGGGCCGGCAAAACCGCGGTGGCCCTTGTCGCCGCGGCCGGCGTGAAGCGCGCGGGCGGACAAAGCGCGTTCCTTGCACCGACCGAGTTGCTCGCAGAGCAGCACCTCGCGGCCGCCGAACCGCTGCTTTTGGGCACGGGCCTGCGCGCCGATCTGCTGGTCGGGTCCCAGCGTGCGGCGCGCAAGCGCGACGTGCTCGAGCGCCTTGCCACCGGCGAGATCGACCTGCTGTTTGGCACCCACGCGCTGTTTTCCGGCGGCGTGCGTTTTGCCGCGCTCGCCCTTGCGATCATCGACGAGCAGCACCGTTTTGGCGTTGCCCAGCGCCGACGCCTTTTGGAGAAGGGCGCGGCCGCACACGCGCTCCTGATGACCGCGACACCGATCCCGCGCACCCTCGCGCTGACACTCTATGGTGATTTGGAAGTCAGCGCCCTGCGCGAGAAACCGCCCGGGCGTTCGCCGATCGTGACGCGTGTGCTCGCACCACACCAGCGCCCCGACCTCGTGCGCTGGCTCGCGGGGCGCATCGCGGCGCAGGATCGCGTCTTTTGGGTGCTGCCGCGCATCGAAGCGAACGACGATGGCCCCGGAGCCGAGGATGTGTTTGCGGCTTTCGCGGCTTCGAGCCTCGCCGCGCACGGTGTCGAGATCGTGCACGGACGGCGCGAAAGCTCCGCGCGCCAGGCGGCGCTCGCGCGTTTTCGCTGCGGCGAAGCGCGGCTCCTCGTGGGAACGACGGTGCTGGAAGTCGGAGTCGATGTGCCCGAAGCTGCGGTGATGGTGGTCGAGGGCGCGGACCGCTTTGGCCTCGCCCAACTCCATCAACTGCGGGGGCGCGTGGGACGCGGATCCAGGGGCTCGCACTGCTTCCTGATCGCCGAACCGGAGCGCCACGGGCGGCTCGAGGTCTTGGTCCGGACGGAGGACGGTTTCGCCATCGCCGAAGAGGACCTGCGTCAGCGCGGCATGGGGGATCTTTTGGGCCTGCGCCAGTCGGGGGCGAACGCGGAAGGCCTCGCGGGCTTCGAAGATGACCTCGCCCTTTGGACCGCCGCGCGCGAGATCGTCTCCGAGGACCCCGGCCTGCGCCGCCGCCTGCTCGCGCGCGCGGCGCCGCATACCGCACGCGACTGACGCACGGAAGCGCTCAGCCGAACATCTTCGCCAAGCGGCGCGCGATTTCGTCCGGGGGCACGTTCTCGATGTGCTGCGCATCCCGTTCGACCTTGCCCTTCTTCTCGGGCGAGCGCACCGGCGTCGGGTCGATCTGGAAGCCGTAGTCGCGCGCCGAAGGCATTGCGGATCACGGCGGCCATCAGGTTGTCAGGCACACCCGATCGCGGTGATGTGCCGCGTGCTCGGGGTCTCCCGCAGCGGATGGTACGCCTGGTCCAATCGGGTCAGACCGAGCGAACGCGACATTCAGGATGCCAAGCTGCTGGCGCAGATTCGCAAGATCCATGCCGCGAGCCGCGGAACGTATGGCTCCCCACGCGGCCACGTTCGGCTTGTTCGCGATAGCGTGCAAGTTGGCGAAGAGCGCGTCGCCCGCCTTATGCGTCAGGACGGCCTGCAGCAGCGGGTCCGGCGCAGATCATCGACTTGGCGACGCGGAAGATTGTCGGCTGGTCGATGGCGACCCACATGCGAACCGAGTTGGTGGAAGCTGCGCTTCGAAATGCGCTCAGCGCTCGGAAGCCAGCTGCGAGGTTGGTGCACCACTTCGATCGAGGCTCCCAGTACGCGAGCCGTGCTTACCGCAAGCTGCCGCTTGCCCAACGACTGGCCGCCTGCGCCGTCGGTCGTCTCGGGGTTCTGGCTGAAGTACTCAAGGTTCTGGCAGTAGTCGAAGAGGTAGAAGAACTGCTTGTGCCGCCCCGGCCCGAGCAGGTCGGTACACAGCCGCGTGCCGCGCCCGAACATTTGCCAGAACTTGGTCTTCGAGCGCACCAACTTGAAAAACACCAGGTTCGCGACCTCGGGGATGTCGATGCCCGTGTCGAGCATGTCCACCGAGAGGGCAATGTGCGGCGCCCTGTCCTTCTGCGAGAAGTTGTCGATCAGGCTCTGCGCGTAGGTGACCTTGTTGTGAATCACGCGCGCAAACTCGCCCTTGTAGTGGGGGTAGTTGGCATTGAACCGCTCGGCGATGAAATCGGCGTAAGCCTGGTTCTTGGCGAAGAGGATGGTTTTGCCCAGCCGGTCGCCGCCCGCGACCGTCATGCCGCGGGTCATCAAGTGCGCCAGCACTTTGTCGACCGTGTCCTTGTTGAAGAGCCACTTGTTGACGGCCTCCGCCCCCACGCTCTCGGGCACGTTGCCGTCCTCGACCCACTCCAGCGCGTCCCACTGGTCCTTGTCGTCTTCCGACAGCTCGTCGTACTTGATCCCCTCGCGCTGGAACTTGAGCGGCACCGACACGGCCTTCGGTGGCACGAGGAACCCGTCGCGCACGGCCTCCTCGAGCGAGTAGGCGTCGGTCGGCACGCCGTTCTCCAGCTCGAACAGGCCGTAGGTATTGCGGTCGACTTCGTCCTTGGGCGTGGCGGTGAGGCCGATCAGCAGCGAGTCGAAGTAGTCGAAGATCGCGCGGTACCTCTGGAACACCGAGCGGTGCGCCTCGTCGATGATGACGAGGTCGAAGTGACCGACGCCAAAGCGGCGCTGCCCGTCGCTTGTCTCGTCGATGAGTCCCATCATCGTCGGATAGGTCGAGACGAAGACGCGTCCCTCGGCGTCCTTCTCGGTCACCAGGTTTACCGGCGCGGCGTCGGGCAGGTGCCGCTTGAAGGCGTTCACCGCCTGGTTGACCAGCGCCACGCGGTCCGCCAGGAACAACACGCGCTTCGCCCAGTTGCAACGCATCAGCAGGTCGGCCAGCGCGATCACCGTGCGGGTCTTGCCTGCGCCCGTGGCCATCACCAGCAGCGCCTTGCGGTCGTGGTCGCGCTCGAAGGCCTCGGCGATGCGCCGGATGCCGCGCGTCTGGTAGAAGCGCTCGACGATGGCCGAGTTGATCTCGGCGCTGGCCAGCGGCTTGCGACTGCCGCGGCGCTGGACGAGCAGCTCCAGCTCCGCCTTCTTGTAGAAGCCTTGAACCGCGCGCGGCGGGTAGCTCGTGTCGTCCCACAGCCAGTGCTCGTAGCCGTTCGAGTAGAAGATCAGCGGCCGCTGGCCGAACTGCCGCTCCAGGCAATCGGCGTAGAGCTTGGCCTGCTGCTGGCCGACCCGCGCATCGCGCCGAGTGCGCTTGGCTTCGACGAGTCCCAGTGGCCTGCCGTCGTCGCCCCAGAGCACGTAGTCCACGAAGCCCTTGCCCTGGTTGTTGGGCATGCCCGCGACTTCGAACTCGCGGTCGCGCGCCTGATCGAGCAGCCAGCCGGCTTCCTTGAGCAGCAGGTCGATGAAGTAGTCGCGCGTCTGCGCTTCGGAGTAGTCGTGGGCGTCCGGCTGCGCGGCTGCGGCCTGCTTAGCCGCGGCGACCTCGGCGCGCAGGCGCTTCAGCTCCTCGTCGAGCGCCGTGCGGTCGGCCAGCACCACCGTGAGCTTTTCGTCGCACTCGCGCAGCGCCGCCTCCAACTGCTGCAGCTGCTCCGCCGTCTGCTTCGGCGCGACACCCGGCTTTGGCAACGTGGCGGCATCGAAGACGAGCCCCGGTGCCGGGCGTTCCCCACGTGCCTAGGTGCGGCCAAGCCAGTAACACACATGGAAGAGCTCGCGCACCGCCACGAGCGCGTCGTCCGGCGGGATCGCGCGATGGCCATGCACCGCGCGGTTGCCGAGTGTGTTGATGACCCGCGCCTTGCTGAACACCGCCTCGCAGACGGCGGGCCATTCGCGGCCGAGGAAGGCGAACTGGCTCATGCTCCGCCGCCGCGACTGTCGCAAGTCGTGTCGCAAGTCGTGTCGCGATTCTGTCGCAATCGGTGTCGCGATTCTGTCGCGATACTCAGCGCCCGGATGCCGCAATCCTTCATGGCAGGTCACCTCGAATCACGTACCGAGTGGCTCGAGCAGCTCCCTCCGCCGTCGTCAGTCCGCGATCCACGAGAGCTTGAAGATCGCGCTGCAAGCTGCGGCGATGTACGCCGGGGCAAAGCCCCTCCAGGTCCTCGATCCGCATCTCGCCCCGCTCGAGGAGCCACTCCATCGCAAGGGTCTGGCGCGCGTTGAGGCGATGCTCGCGGGTGAGAACGTCCCGACGGATCACACGCTCGCCGCGCGCTTTGACCTCGGACAATTGTGTCGCGAGCCCGCCAACGAAGAACTCGACCCAGCCGGTCAAGTCCATGCCTTGCTCGCGCATGCATTGAATCGCCCGGTAGAAGGCGCCGCGGTCGCGGTCATAGAACTCGCTCAGCGTGAAGAGCCGTTTGAAGTCGTATCCGGCGCGGTAGAGGCAAAGGGTCGAAAGCAGACGTGACGTGCGGCCGTTGCCGTCCACGAACGGGTGGATGTGGACGAGCTGGAACTGCGCGATGCCGGCCACCAGCACCGGATGGACTCCCGACTCGGCGCGCAGCCACTCCACCAGCTCGCGCATCAGCGGCGCCACCTGCTCGGGCGGCGGCGGTGTGTAGATGATTTCACGTGTGCGGCTGCTCGCTACGTAGTTTTGGGTCGTGCGGTACGTGCCCGGCTGGGCGGCTTCGCCGCGTACCCCCTCGACCAGCCGTTTGTGAATCTCGCGGATCAGCCCCTTGGTGATCGGTTCGCCGCTCGACAGATATTCCGAGACCAGGTTGAAGGCGTCGCGGTAGTTGAGCAGCTCGCGCACATCGTCGCGGTTCGCGCTGGCCACCGTCTCTCCCGCCCACAGCCGCTCGGCCTCGTCGAGCGTGAGCTGCGTGCCCTCGATGTGCGTGGTGTGGTGCGCCTCTAACAGCAGCGCCCGCTGGCTCATGCGCTCGATCCACGCCTCCGACAGGGTCGCCGCTTCGAGAAAGCCGCGCGCCCGTTCGATGGCGGTGAGCGCCATCGTGATCGGGTGCGAAACTGTGAAGCGAGGCGCAAAGGCGGTCATGGCTACAGTTCTCCCCGGAAGGCGCGGTGCTGGAGGGAGGCAAATAGATCGTCGAGTTCGGCCAGGGAGCGAGGTATGACCAGAAGTTGTGGACGGTGATCTGAGAAGCAGAGCGGCGTACCCTTGGTGCTTGATTCTCACATCAACACCGAACGCCCCCGACGAGGGAGCAAGGATACGCCACATGTCTGAAGCTACGACAACCCTCGGGTTCCGTGCAACCACCACCCGGGATGCTTTGACCGAGGTAGTGCGCCTGGGCGCGCGGCGCATGCTGACAGCGGCCCTGGAGGCCGAGGTCGAG
>JBBRWC010000102.1:0-14726 GCA_038246255.1 Planctomycetota bacterium | reverse complement strand
CTGCTCGAAAACCTGATGAATAACCCGGGCTAAAGTGCCGGGTAGTGACGCGGGGCCTCGCCCGCTTCACCATCCCGTTCGACCGCGCGGTTACTGCGCCGCGGTTACTGCGCCGCGGACCGTGCCCCAGACCACGTCCCGAACGTCCTTGACCATGCCCGAGCGCCGCTCGTCCACAGCCCTCGTCGCCCTTGCCCTGGCGGTGGCCGCGGCCCTCATTGGCCTGTGGTGGTTCGCGGGCAGCGAGGGCGCGCCGCCGGCGGACGTCAGTGTGATCCCCGCGCCCGGGGACAGCGTTTCCCCGGGCCCGAGTGTGGAGGAACCGAGCCTCGCACCGCTCGACCCGCGCCGCGGGTCCACGGCGCCGTCCGGCGCGCCCACCACGGTGTTGTTCCCCCTGCGGGTGGAGCTCGAACTGCTCGTCCCGGGCGACCTGCCCGAGGTTCCCACGGGGCCGCGCCTGGGCGCGGGACGCACCGCCCGGCTGATGGGTCAGATCGCGGACGCGAGCGGGCTTCCCGCGCAGGCCACCGTGCGCTTCGTGGCGGGTCCCAACGCGGGGCGCGAGCTGCGCACCGATTCCACGGGAGCTTTCGGAGCGGGGGACCTTTACCCGGGAGTCGACATCGTCGAGGTCCGCGGACCTTCGATCCTCGGTTCGCGGCGCGAAGTGCGCCTCGCCGAGCGCAAGGAGACCCTGCTGCACATCGGTTACGGCCGCCCGGGATCGGTGGAAGGGCGCGTGGTCTCCGGGGCCGGAAGCCCGGTCGAGGGAGCCCGCGTTCTGGTCGACAACCAATCGGCGATCACCGGCGAGAACGGCTTTTTCTCCGCGACACCGATCGCACCCGGACCGGTGCTGCTCGAAGTTTTTGCGGAGGGGTTTGCGCCCCAGCGCCGCGAGATCGGCGTGATGGCGGGAACGGTGGTCCCCGCATCGAGCCTGACAATCGTCCTCGAAGAGGGTTCCAGTCTGGAGCTGATCCTTGGAACCAACGTTGGCGGCCCCGGTCCGGCTGTGGTGTACCTCGAGCCGGCGGTGACCCATTTCGCGCGGCCCCACAACTGGGCGGCGATCCGAGCCATCGAAGTCGGCGAGCACCCGGTCACGGTCCGCGACTTGCCTGCGGGCCCTGCGATCCTGCGCGCGTTCCGCCCCGGCGCCCAGGCGACGCCGCCGACACGTCAGGTGTCCCTGCCCGCGGGCGGCGCGACTCAAGTCACGCTGGAGTTCCGCGCGGCGCCGCGGGTGCACGGCCGGGTGGTTCAAGACGGACGTGTCGTGGCGGGTGCGCGGGTGCGGTTGAGTGCCGCCGACGTGCCCCGCGCGACTCTTCTGCAGGCGGGGGGGACACGCGCCGAGCTCGACGAGGAGGTCCGTGCGCTCTTGCCCAGCGTGTCGCAGGCGAGTGTCACCGACAATTCTGGGCGTTTTGAGTTCACGTCCTACGAGGACATTTCGCCCTACCGCCTGCTCGAGGTCGTCAGCGCCGACGGAAGCGCGCGCGCCACACGTGCGGTGGGACCCGGCGAGGTGGACGTCGAAATCGAGCTCACCGACCGCGCACAAGGGCAGGCCGAACTCGTCCTTCACCTGTCGGAGCGATTTCAGGGGCTGCCGGTCGAGCTCGTAGTGGCCTCGGCGCCGCGTGAGCCCACCGTCCTGGCGGCCGCAGAGCCGCTCGTGATCGACGGACTCGCGCCGGGCCTGTGGCGCCTCGACGTGACGTGGTGGGGCGAGACCGTGCGGCGCGAGGACGCGCTCGAGATTCGTGGCGGAACGCGGCTCGACGTCGTGCTGCCCCCGGGTGCGATCGAGGGGCAGGACGAGGAGACCTGGACGCGGGCCGGGGAGACGTTCCCGGGGGGCTGATCGCCTCCGCGGCACGCGCGGGCGGCGCCCCTACAATCGCGCCCCCATGCCCCCCGCCAAGCTGATCCTCGACGGTTCGTCCTTGACCCTGGAGAACTTCGCGCCGCTGCTCCGCGGCGAGGAGGTGGTGCTCGGACTTGGTGCAAAGGCCAAGGCCGCCGTGCGCCGTGCGCGTGCGCAGGTGGAACGCACGGTGAAATCCGGTGCGGTCGTTTACGGCCTGACGACGGGCTTCGGGCGGCTCAAGAGCGTTGCGATCGAATCCAAGGACCTGGTGGAGCTTCAACGCAACCTCGTGCTCTCGCACTGCTGCGGCGTGGGTGACCCCATGCCCGCAAGCGAGGTGCGCGCGATGCAGGTGCTGCGGCTCAACGGGCTCGCACGCGGCCATTCGGGAGTGCGCCTTTCGACGCTGGAGCACGGCATTCGCCTGTTCAACGCCGGCTTCGTGCCGATCGTGCCGCAGCAGGGGTCGGTGGGTGCGAGCGGTGACCTCGCCCCGCTCGCGCACATCGCCGCGGCGTCCATGGGGCACGGCCGTGTGTGGCTCGGCGGGAAAGCGCTGGGAGCCGCAGCCGCGCTGCGCAAGATCGGCGAGCTGCCGCTCGAACTCGAGGCGAAGGAGGGTCTGGCGCTCATCAACGGCACGGAGTGCATGAAGGCCATCGGAGGTTTGGTGGCGCTGCGCGCCGCGAACCTTTCAAAAGTGGCCGACATCGCCGCGGCCCTGACGATCGAAGCGCTATTTGGCAGCTCGAAACCCTTCGATCCGCGCCTTGCCGACCTGAAAGGCCACGCGGGCCACCGCCGCACGTCGAACAACGTGCGCGCGTTGCTCGAGGGATCGCACGTCCTTGCGAGCCACGCCGACTGCACGCGCGTCCAGGACCCCTACAGCCTGCGCTGCGTGCCGCAGATCCACGGTGCGTACAAGGCGGCCCTCGCGCACACTCTGGAGGTGCTCGCCGGCGAGTTCAACGCCGTGACCGATAACCCGATCCTGTTCCCCGACACCGACGAGGTCGTGTCCGCGGGGCAGTTCCACGGCCAGCCCGTTGCGATGGTGCTGGATTATCTCGGCCTTGCGCTGTGCACGCTCGCCAACGTGTCGGAGCGGCGCATCGAACAGCTCGTCAATCCCGACCTGTCCCATTTGCCCGCGTTCCTTACACCGCGCCCGGGTTTGCACTCGGGTTTGATGATCGCGCAGGTGACCGCGGCGGCGCTCGCCAGCGAAAACAAGGTTTACGCGCACCCGGCATCGGTCGACACGGTGCCCACGAGCGCCAACCAGGAGGACCACGTCTCCATGGGAGTAACCGCGGCGCGCAAGGCCCGCGTGATTTGCGACAACGTGGAGCACGTCCTTGCCATCGAGCTGATCGCCGCCGCACAGGGGCGGGAGTTCAATCGGCAACTCGACGCGGGCCACGGCGTCGAAGCGGCGTTCGGTGCCCTGCGCGAGCGCGTGAAGCCGCTCGACCGGGACCGTTATCTCGCCGACGATTTTGCGGCCGCGCGCGAGCTGATTGCGAGCGGAGCGCTGGTCGCTGCCGTCGAGCAGCGGCTCGGTCGGAGTTTGGAGACGTGAACCGCGCGATTTTTTCGGCGATCCTCGCAGCTTGCGCGCTGAGCGCGGGATGCGCCGCTCCTAAAGCGAGCGCCCCCGCACGGGACGACGATTGGGATGCGCGGCTGCGCGCGCGCGACGAACCCTACGGCGATTGGAACGAACGGGTCGCGTTGCACCTGGGCGGACGGCGCATCGACAGCGACCTGTTGCCGGATTCGGGGAACGACACCCTTTTTGGCCTTGAGATTTCCGGCGCGCCCGTGGGAGCGCCGATTGAACTCGTGCTCGGCCTCTTTGGCTCGGGGTCTTTCGGCGGTACGTTCCAAAGTGAAGAGGGCGAGGGATTTGGCAGCGGCGAGGTGCTGTCGAGCGGCGCGTCGGAAATCTCCTTCGGCCTGCGGTTTGCGCCGCGCTTTGGCGCCATTCCGATCGTCCCCCACGCGGGTGCCGGCGTGGCGGGCATGGCGGTCCACCGCAAGGAGAGCGTGAACGGCGAAACCGTGCGGCGGCGCGATTCCTCCGGCGCGGTGTACTGGCAGGTGGGCCTCACCTGGTTCGGGCGGGGTGGTTGGACGGTCGGCTGCGACTACCGACAAGTTTCGGGCACCGAGTTCGACCTCGGCGGGGAGAACGGCGACGCGGACTACCGCCAGTTCGCGCTCACGATCGGCGTGCACCTGTGACCGCTCCAGCGCCGTGCGGCGCTGGAGCTCGATCGAGGGCCGCCGCGAAGGGTTCCTGCGTGGCCGCCGGCTCGGGCTACAATCGCCCCGCGCCCGCACTGCACTGAACCGAACGTGATCTGCTGATGAACCGCACACTGCCCTCTACGGCTCCGTTTCCGGTGCCGGTCCAAGGTCCCCAACGGGCTCCCCGCGGCGCCACGCGCCACACGAAGAGTTGGAAGGCGGAGGCCGCGCTGCGGTGTTTGCTCAACAACCTCGACGCCGAAGTCGCCGAGGACCCCGCGCGGCTCATCGTCTACGGCGGAAGTGGCAAGGCCGCGCGCGATTGGGACAGCCTTAGGGCTATTGTCGCCGCGCTCATCCGCCTCGAACCGGACGAAACCCTGCTCGTGCAGTCGGGCCGCCCGGTCGGTGTGTTCCGCACCCAGGAGTCCGCGCCGCGGGTGTTGATCGCGAACTCGAACCTCGTGGGCCACTGGGCGAACTGGGACCACTTCCGCGCGCTCGAAGCCGAAGGGAAAATGATGTACGGCCAGATGACCGCGGGGTCCTGGATCTACATCGGCACCCAGGGCATCCTCCAGGGCACCTACGAGACCTTCGCAGCCGCGGCCGAGCGCCACTTCGGCGGGACGCTTGCGGGTCGGCTCGTCGTGACGGGCGGGCTCGGGGGGATGGGTGGTGCGCAGCCGCTCGCCGCGACGATGAACGAAGGGACGTTCCTCGGCGCGGACGTTGACCCGGCGCGGATCGAAAAGCGGCTTGCGACACGCTACCTCGACGAGATCGAGCACGACCTCGACCGCGCGATCGACCGTGCGCTCGATTACAAGTCGCGCCGGATCGCGCGTTCGATCGGTGTCGTCGCCAACGCCTTGGATCTTTTGGAGCGCCTGATCGCCCGCGGCGTCACCCCGGACGTGTTGACGGACCAAACGAGTGCCCACGATCCACTCGGGGGCTACGTCCCCGCCGGAATGGCGTTGGAGGCGGCGTTCGCGCTGCGGGAGAGCGACCCCGCGGCATACCAGCGCCGCTCCCTGGACACGATGGTTGCCCACTGTCGGGCGATGATCGAGTTGCAGTCGCGCGGTGCCGACACCTTCGACTACGGCAACAACCTGCGCGGTTTTGCGAAGGCGCACGGCCTGGCCAACGCCTTCGACTTCGAAGGCTTTGTGCCGAAGTACATCCGGCCGCTGTTCTGCGAGGGCAAGGGACCTTTCCGCTGGGTTGCCCTCTCCGGCGACCCTGCAGACATCGCGGTCACCGACCAGATCGTCCGCGACCTTTTTCCCGCGGACCGTGCGCTCCACCGCTGGCTCGACATGGCGCGTGAGCGTGTGGCCTTCCAGGGCCTGCCGGCGCGCATTTGCTGGCTGGGTTACGGGGACCGAGCCAAAGCGGGCCTCGCGTTCAACGCCGCGGTGAAGGACGGCCGGTTGTCGGCACCCATCGCGATCGGCCGCGACCACCTGGATTGTGGCAGCGTGGCGAGCCCAAACCGCGAGACGGAAGCGATGCTTGACGGCACGGACGCGGTCGCGGATTGGCCGATCCTGAATGCGATGTTGAACGTGGCTTCGGGTGCCGCGTGGGTCTCGTTCCACCACGGAGGCGGCGTCGGCATGGGGTATTCGCTGCACTCTGGGCAGGTGTCGGTGGCCGACGGTAGCGACGAGGCCGCGGCAGCCGTGGAACGGGTGCTTACCAACGACCCTGGCACTGGCGTGATGCGCCACGCCGACGCGGGATACCCCCAAGCCATCGCCTGCGCCCGCGAGCGCGGCCTTGACCTGCCGATGCTCGCCGATCCGCGGGGATAGTCGAGCTTCAGCGCCGCAAGGCGCTGGGCCAAACGGTCACCGTCGCATGCGGCGTACAAGGCCGATCATCACACCGCGCACGTCGACTTCCGTCACGTGGATCGGCGCCAGTGCTGAGTTTGCGGGCTCGAGTCGCACACCTTTGCCTTCGCGGTAAAAGCGTTTGAGCGTGGCTTCCTCACCCGGGAGCACCGCGACCACGGTCTCACCGTCGCGCGGGTCCGTGCGGCGTTCGATCAGGACCAGGTCGCCGTCGAAGATGCCGTCTTCGATCATCGAGTTGCCGCGGACCTCGAGCGCGTAGACCTGGGCGTGCAGGGGCACGAGCTCGTTCCAATCCAGGTCCTGGGGCGCCTCGATCGCTTCGATGGGCTGGCCGGCGGCGATCCACCCAAGGAGCGGGATGCGCGGTGCGCTCGGCGCCTCGTCGTCCTGGTTCACCACACGCAGGCCGCGGCTGATGCCCTTGCGCGCGCGCTCGATGACTCCCTTGCGCTCGAGCTCGGCCACGTGGCCGAATACCGTGACCTTATTCAGGCCGAAGTGCTGGGCCACCTCTTCGAGGGTCGGGCTGATGCCGTGTGCGTCGCAGTACTCGAGGTAGAAATCGAGGATCTGCCGCTGGCGTCGGGTCAGGGGCGGCATCTGGTGGGCGCGCGGGTTGCTCGCGGCCGTCTTGGAGGGTGCGGTCATCGGTGCGATCAAGGCGGGGGAGAGGCGCTGCCTGGCGCCGGGGAGGATCATCGTGTCGTTCGCGGCCTCCCGTTCGCATTGGAAGAACGGGTCCGCGCGCGGTGGGTCCGAAGGACAGGACGGGGCGCGGCTGTTCGAGATCGGCGCTCAGAGCTTGCCGCGGGCTAGAAGAGGGGTCAGCAAAGGGGTCAGAAGAGAAACGTGCAGCTCGCGATGAGGGCGAAGAAGGTGTAGCTGAGCAGTTCCTGACGGGCGTCGACGATGGCCTTGAACATGGCAGTGCGGGGATGAGGGAGGTTGGGGAAGCCGGAGGTCGGGTCGCAGCGAGATGCGCTGCGGGAGCGCAAACCCGAACGGTTCGCGAATCTTGGCGGAAACCGCGGACCCGAACAAGAGGCGAAACCCGAACTTTTCCCTATTCTCCGGAGTGGGCCCGCGAGCCGGCGGCCGGCATGACGGTAGACGCCGGGTGCGCGGCCGCCGCGCGCTCCGGGCCTTCAGATCCGCGGCTGGGCGACCGCTAGGGACTACAATCCCAGGCCCTGCGGGCCCTTTAGGGACGCAGGCGCGCTATCCCTTGGAGATCCGCTCCGACTTTGCGATCGACCGCGCCCTCGTCTCTCTCGAGCCGCGGGTGGTGCCGTTCTACCGTTTCGACGTCCTCGTCCTCGGGGGGGGCGCCGCCGGATGCACCGCCGCCCTCGCCGCCGCGGAGGCCGGGGCCGCCGTGGGGCTCCTGACCAAAGCCGACATCTCGGAGAGCAACACGCTGTACGCCCAAGGGGGGGTCGCGGCGGTGTTCGGGCCCGGGGACACGTTTGGGTCCCATGCGGCCGACACACTCGAACTCGGCTGTGGGCTTTCGGACCCCGACATCGTCCGGCGGGTGGTCCGGGGCGGCCCGGAGGCCGTGGAGGCCCTGCTCGCCATGGGCACCGAGTTCGACCGGGACGCGACGGGCAAGCTCGCCCTGTCCCGGGAGGGTGGCCACGAGCACGCCCGCGTGCTGCATGCGCGGGGCGACTCGACGGGTCTTGAGATCCAGCGCGCCCTCGTGCGGGGTGTGCGCGGACACCGTGGCATCGCGCTTTTTCCCCACACGTTCGCGATCGATCTGCTGCGTGACGAAGCGGGGGACGTGTGTGGTGTCCTCGCGTGGACACCGCGCGGCGAGCGAGTCGGGTACCTCGCGTCCGAAGTGATCCTCGCCACGGGCGGAGCGGGCCAGATCTACCGGGAGACGACGAACCCTTCGATCGCGACGGGTGATGGTGTCGCCCTCGGTTTCCGCGCGGGAGCCACCGTCCGCGATCTTGAGTTTTTCCAGTTCCACCCGACGTGCCTCTACATCGCGGGCGCTGCGCGGGTCCTGATCAGCGAAATCGTCCGCGGCGCGGGCGGAGTGCTGCGCGACCGCAATGGCCGACGCTTCATGCCCGATTGCCACCGCGACGGCGAGTTGGCGCCGCGCGACGTCGTCAGCCGCGCGGTGTTCGCCACGATGGTCGCGACCGAGGACACGAGCGTGTACCTCGACCTGTCGCCGATTCAGGCGGATGTGCATACCCTCTTCCCGAACATCAGCCGGATCTGCGGTTTTTTCGGGATCGACATTGCCCGCGACCCGATCCCCGTTCGGCCGGGGCAGCATTACATGGTCGGCGGTTTGGCCGTCGATGCGCACGGCCACACCGGTGTCACCGGGTTGTGGGCGGTGGGGGAGTGCGCGAGCAGCGGGCTCCACGGCGCAAATCGGATGGGGTCCAACTCGCTTCTGGAGGGCCTCGTGCTCGGTGTCGACACGGGTCGCGCCGCCGCCGCGACGGCCCTGCGCTCACGGCGCGAACTGCGCCCGCGCGGGAGCTCGAACGAGCGCTCGAGCGCTTCCGGTTTGCGGGTCAACGTCGAGGACGTGACCTATTCCCTCAAATCGCTCATGTGGCGCCAGATGGGTGTCGTTCGCGGGCGCGCCAAACTCGAAGATGCTTTGCACAAGATCGTCCTTTGGACCCGCGCCGTGCGCGAGCTTGCGCCGGATGAGGTGCGCACCTTCGAACTCTTGAACATGTTGGTTGTTGCTCGAATCGCCGTGACTTCGGCGCTCGCCCGCGAGGAATCGCGGGGAGTGCACTTCCGCGAGGATTTCCCTGCGCCGGACCCAGCGTGGCGCGCGCACACCGAAGTGCGGGGCGAGGGGTCCGAACAGCGTTTCGAAGCGCTCCTGTTGCGCCGCGTTCCGGTGGCGACGGACGCTGCGGCGCTCACCGCTCATGGCGCGGTCGTCGACACACCCAGCAGCCTGCGATGACACGTATTCCCCTCGATACCAAGCGCCCCACCGAACGGGCGCTTTTGTGCGGCGTCGTTTTTCCTGACCAGCCGGTCGAGACCGCGGGGCCGCTCACCGAGGCGCGTGGGCTCGTTGCCGCGGCCGGCAGCGAGGTGGTGGGTGAAGGGCTCGTGCAGCGCCGCGAGCGCCCCGACCCGTCCACGATGATGGGCAAGGGCAAGGTTCAGGAGGTCAAGCAGGCGATCGAGCAACACCGTCCCGACCTGGTGGTCGTCGACAACGACCTGACCCCCGCGCAGGGTCGCAACCTGGAAAAGGCGTGGGGCCTGCGCGCGGTGGACCGCTCGGAGCTGATCCTCGACATCTTTGCGCGCCGCGCGCAGTCGCGCCAAGCGCGGCTGCAGGTCGAGCTTGCGCAGACCGAATACCTGATGCCGCGCCTGCGCCGGATGTGGACGCACCTTGAGCGCATGGAGGGTGCGATCGGCACGCGGGGTCCGGGCGAGACGCAGCTCGAGACCGACCGGCGTCTGATCAAACGCCGCATCCAGGACCTGCGCGAGGAGTTGGTCGAAATCGAACGCCGCAAGCGGCGCGAGGTGCAGACCCGCACGGAAGCGTTCACGCTCGGTCTCGTCGGTTATACGAACGCCGGCAAATCCACGCTGCTCAATCGGTTGACGGGCTCCGATGTGCTCGCCGCCGACATGCTGTTTGCCACCCTGGACACACGCACACGACGTTGGAAGCTGGGGGACGGCCGCGAAGTCCTGGTTTCCGACACGGTCGGATTCTTGCAGCGGCTGCCGCACCACCTCGTGGCGAGCTTCCACGCGACCCTCGAAGAGGCGCTGACTGTCGACATCCTGCTGCATGTCGTCGACGCGTCGCATCCGGACGCGGCGGGCCAGATGGCCGCGGTCGAGAAGGTGCTGGCGAACGTCGGCGCCGAGCACCGGACGCAGATCCTTGCGCTCAACAAGATCGACCGGGTCGAAGATCCGATCCGCGCGCAACTGCTCGCGAAGGATCGGGCGGGCGACGTGGTTTTTGTGTCGGCGGTGACCGGCGTGGGCCTCGATCAGCTCGAGGCCTGCGTGGCGCGGCACCTCGACGAGCGCTCCGCAATTGTGCGCATCACCGTGCCGTTTTCAGAGGGTGCGTCGCTCGCGGCGTTGAAGCGCACGGCGGTGTTCCTCGATGAACGTCACGACGCAGAGCTCGGGACCCTGCTCAAGGTGCGCATTGCGGACCGCGAACTCGGCGCGTTCCGGCGCAGCGCGCCACCCTCGGTCGCGATCGATGTCCTCGAACCGGCCGCGGTCCGATTTTCGAGCGCCGAGCCCCCGAGCTGACGGGCGCAGCGGCGCCGCGCCCGCAGCGGTGTTGGTCAGTCGACCATGCGCTCGAGGACGTCGAGCGGCGGCAACTCGAGTTCGCGGCCCGCGCGGATCGCGTCCGGACTCGCGAGGCCGTTGAAGCGCGCCACTTGACGCGCGAGGCGCGGGCCCTGGCGCCCATAGTGCACGAGCAGCATTTCACTCAGCGTCGTTCCCGGTTCGACGCGCCGACGTACAACTGCGGGAGCAGTGGGCGCGACCGGCGCCGCGGATCCTTGCACCGCCGCGGGCGTCAAAAGCTCTCCGGGTTCCGCGCCTTCGCTTGCGGGGTTCGAGAACGAAAGTGGCTCGGGTTCCGGTTCGAACTCGATCCGCGGCGCCCGTGATGGCGCACCCGCGCGCACCCGGACCCAGTCCGGGCCGGGCAGCTCGCGGATCGGGTCGGCAGCGCCTGCCGTACCTTCTGCCACCGGCGCGGCGGCGCGCAGGAGGCCAAAACGCTCCGTCAAGGCGGGCAGGTGGCGGTCCAGTTGGCCACCGCGAACGAGCGCAAATCCCAGGCCGAGTCCGGCGGCGAAGATCAGACTCCAGCGGGCGGCGGCGTGCATGGCGCCGCCCAGACTAGCAAGGGAGCGTCCCGGAGCGCTGGAAGCCGCATTCCACGGGCCATGCGCGGCGCATTCTTGGCAACTCGATCAGGCCGGCTGGGGCTGCTTCGCCTCGGCGCGCCGCATGGCGAGGCGCGCGATGCGGCGGTTTTCAAGGTACAGGAGCGTCGGGGCCGCGATGTAGATCGACGAGAACGTGCCTATGCCGATGCCGATGATCATCGCGAACGAGAAGCTCTCGAGTGCGTTGCCGGTGCCGACGTTGAACACAAACAGGATCAACACGGCAAGCACCGTGGTGCCCGAGGTCATGATCGTGCGCGAAAGTGTCTGGTTGATCGACAGGTTGAGCACCTCGGCGAGGGGCTTTTCGACCCGCGGCAGGTTCTCGCGCACGCGGTCGAACACGATGATCGTGTCGTTCAGCGAGTAACCGATGATCGTCAGGATCGCCGCGATGGAGGTCAGGGTGATCTCCGTGCGCAGGATGCCGAGGTACGCCGCGAGCGCCATCGCACCGACGGCGATGATTACGTCGTGCACGAGCGAGATCACCGCGGCGAAGCCGTAGCTGTACTCCGCGAAGCGCAGGCGGATGTACATCACGATCGCAAACAGGCTGAGGAACATCGCGATGATCGCTTTGTCGCGCAGCTCGCCGACGACCTGATTGCCGACCAGCGTCGACTCGGGCACCGGCGTCGAGAGTTCGTATTCGACTCCGCGCGAATCTGCGCCCCGCAGTCGATCTTGGATGCGGTCGTGGAGCACGGCGGGGCTGATGTCGGAGGCGAGCGGCACCTCGGCGCGGTACGCGCCCGCGCGTGTGCCTGTTGCCGTCACCGTGGCGCCCGTAAGTCCCGCGGACTCGAGGGCGGCGGCGAGGTCCTCGGTCGGGTGCGCCTCGACGAAGTAAAGACCGACGTTCGCGACCCGTCCGCTCTCGTTGCTCGCAATGGTGACCTCGATCGGTCCGCGCTGCAGGAGATCCGCGAGCCCGCGACGGATTTCACTTTGGAAGCTTTGCTCCAACTCCTCCGACGATTCGGCGCTGTCCCCGTCGAGCTTGAACTCGATGCGGAAGTCGCTGAATCGGCCGTCGTCGGTCCCCGAGGCGATCAGCGGAGTCACCGACGCTTCGGAGAGCTCGCCGCCGAGCGCTGCGATCCGCCCGCGCACGACGTCCACCGACTGGGGCTCCTCGGTGCGGACCTGCACCGTGGCGCCGCCGAGGAAGTCGATGCCAAACTTGTCCTTGTTCGGCACCGCCACGAAGATCCCGAGGGATACGGCGACGAGCACTGCCGCCAGGGGCACCGCGATGCGGCGCTTGCTCATCCAGTCGTAGTTGGCCGTGACGAGCCACGTGCCCATCTTGAACTCCTTGAGGCCGCGCTCGAGAGCGTAGTGCACGAGCACGCGCGTCACGACGAGGGACGCGAACAGGGAGCCGAGGATGCCGATCGTCAGGGTGACGGCAAAACCCTTGACGGGGCCGGTTCCCTGCCAAAACAGGATGAGTGCCGTGATCAGGGTGGTGAGGTTGGCGTCGATGATCGTGACAAACGCCTTTTCGAAGCCGCTCTTTCCCGCCTGTTTGACGTTGCGGCCGTTGTCGCGCTCTTCGCGGATCCGGTCGAAGATCAGGATATTGGCGTCGACGGCCATGCCCACCGTTAGCACGATGCCCGCCAGACCCGGCAGCGTCAGGGTCGACCCCATGAAGGCCATGCCACCCAGAAGGATGAGCATGTTCGCGAGCAGGCTGACCACCGAGAACCAACCCAGGGTCCGGTAATACGCGACCATAAAGCCGAGCACTGCGACCAGGCCCACGAGGCCGCTCAGCGCGCCGCGCCGCACGTAGTCCGCGCCAAGGGTCGGTCCGATGCGCTCTTCCGCTTCGAGGATGGGCTTGAGCCGCAGGGAGCCCGAGCGCAGCACTTGCACGAGCTCGTTCACGTCATCGGGGGTGTAGCGCCCTTCGATGACACCGCTGCCGGGTAGCTCACCGCGGATCGTAGGGCTGGTTTCCACCAATCCGTTGAGCACGATGGCCATGCTGCGCTGCTTGAAATTACCCGTGAAGCGCGCGAACTCGATCTTCGAGGAATCCTGGAACTCGAAGCCGACCGCGGGCAGGCCGAGTCCGTCCTGGGCGCGCGTTGCGCGGGCGAGCTGGGCCCCGGTGAACAGCCAGTCGCGGTCCGCGTACTGGGGGATGTCGCGCAGGCGCAGCAGCGGCACGGCGCGGGCGACTTCGTCGGACGTGTCGGCGTCGCTCTGGGGCTTCGCGGGCACCCAGCGCAGGTAGGGGTGCGGGCCGCCATCCGCCGGGGGCACGCGGTTGTATTCGATGAGGCGCGCCGCGGGGTTTGCGGTTATCCATTCGGTGAGGCGTGTTCGCTGTTCAACGAGGTCTGTGCCCGTGCCCGCCAGGTCCTGGGCTTCCGCCACGATCTCGAACGAGAGCTCGCCGAGGTTTTCGATGCGCGCGCGGATCGGGTCGTCGCTGATGAGCTCAACCTCGCTGCCCGTACCGTGGTCGGCGCGCGCCGTGCTCTGGGCGCCGCGGACAAGGTCGGTGAGCTGGGCACCGGTGCGCTCCGTATAGCGGACACGTTCGGCTCCGATGCGCACCACACCCCCGGTGACCGGGAAGCCCGACGCGCTGTCCGGGTCCGCGAGGGCGAGGATTGTGGCCCCCGCGGGGAGATCCGCCGCCAGGGTCGAAATCGCCGAGGTGGCCGCGGTCTCGCCGAGGCCGGGCAGTTCGATCACGACGCGGTCGTCACCCTCCTGGACGATGCGCGGCTCAAGGACACCGTCGGGGTCCACACGTTCGCGGATGATTGCGACGGTCTGGCGCAGGATCTCCTGGCGCGGCTCGTCCTGGTCGAGGTTGCCCTTCGCGATCTCCTCGTCGAAGTCGAAGCGGTAGACGAGGCGCGTCCCCCCTTGCAGGTCGAGGCCCAGTCGGAACTGGAGCTGGGGCACTGCGAGGAAGATCGCGGCGAGTCCCAAGACGACCGCGATGAGGATGACTTTTCGTTGGACGTTCTCGACCATGGCGGAAGGGGGAGGCTTTTAGAAAGCGCCGTGCGGCGCGGCGCGCGCCTCGGTGAATCGCGAGAAAGCGGAAAGTGCTGCGCCGCTCCGGTGGGCCGCCCCGATCAATGCGGGGCGGCGCAGCCAAAGCGGCGCGTTCAGTGGCTTACGCACGCTGTCGGCTGGGAGAGAGCCGCGGCGCGCTCACGCGGTCGCCGCGACCCCACGAGCCGCGGTCGCATCACGCGTCCCCGTTGCCGGCCCCGTCGCCGGCCCCGTCGCCGGCCATCGCGGCACGGACTTGGAGGTCGCGCTGCTTTTCGCGCTTGGCCTTGTCGCCAAGGAGCTCGCCGACGCGCGTGCCCTTGCCCACGCGGTCGCGCAGGTAGTAGAGCTTCGCGCGCCGCACGGTGCCGCGGCGGGTGACGGTGATGTCCTTCACGCGCGGGCTGTGCATCGGGAACGTCCGCTCCACACCCTCGCCCTGGACGATGCGGCGCACGATCACGGTCTTCGAGATCCCGCGGCCGTGCACGGCGATGACGAGGCCGACAAACAGCTGGACGCGCTCCTTTTCGCCCTCGCGGATGAGGTAGTGGACTTGGACGGTGTCGCCGACCCGCACGGGGGGGAGGACCTTCTTGCCGAGCTCCTGCTCGATCTCTTGGATGACGTTCATGGCCTGTGGAGGGGGCGCAGCTTTTCGGCGCGGGTGGCGGCTCTGCCGCGGGATAGCGGGCTAGGGGGTCCGCGGGCGCCGGTCCGGCGGCGGGCGCTGGTGTCGGCGTG
>JBBRWC010000101.1:0-14872 GCA_038246255.1 Planctomycetota bacterium | reverse complement strand
CGCAGCTTGAAGCGGCCGTCGCGGACATGCTCGCGCGCCTGCCGCAGTGAACGGGCCGCTCGGCCCGGGCCCCAGACCCTTCAGGGCGCGACGACAAAATCGATCGCGGTGCTGAACTCGACCGGCGGCGGCAACACGGGCATCAGTCCGAGGGCGATTGCCTGCGCGCGCAAGGGCGTTCCAATGAGCGCCGGCAGGTTGGGGAACGTCACAGGAACCACGACCTCGCTCGCAAAAAAGCCGAGGTCGATGCGCACGTTCACGTTGAGGTCGACGAGCAGCTCGCCCAAGCCGAGCAGCGGCACTCCGCACGGGCCGCCCGCCGGGCCGATGAAGAGGAACCCAAGGCCCGGCGCAATGGTCGAGGGCACCAACCGGAAAGCCGTGGCGCCGTTCGGAGTCGGAGACTGGGGACCGGCGATCAGTTTTGCGGTGTTGCCGCCGCAACCGGGCACAAACTCGATCCCCTTGGCGCAACCCAGGCGCGCGACGCGCCCGACCGGTGTGCCGCCGACCGAAGTGAAGAGCCCGCCGACAAACAGGGCCGGCGCGCCCGAGTCGATGCGCGTGGCGAGCGCGATCGCCGTGGTGTTGACCTCGGGTGCAAATCCCGACCACGTCGCGCCGTTCCACTGGCCGACAAACCGCAGGGGCTGTCCACCGGAGTTCAGGAACGCGCCGGCCGCGAACAACCGCGGTCCCGCGCCCAGATCACCCGTAAGCAGCGTTGATGCGGGGTTGCTGAGCCCGGCGCCCACGCTCGACCAGGCGCCTGCGCGCCAGCGCGCGACACGCCCTGCGTTGATGCTTCCCGCGGTCCCAAAACTGCCGCTCACATAGAGCGCTTCGCCGGTGCCATCGTCGTGCACCGCGAGGCTGTCCGCAGAGCCGCTCAGACCCTCAAGCAGCCGTGTCCACTGCACACCGTTCCAACGCGCGATGCGCGACATTTCTTGGCCGCCCGCGGCGGTGAAAAGCCCCGTGGCGAAAAGGCGCGGACCGGAACCTTCGTCGTAAACAGCGAGCGCTGTCACGGTGTCGTTGGTGCCCGTCGAAAGGGTCGACCAGGCGGCCCCGTTCCAACGCGCGACGCGGTTCGCGATCGCAAACCCCGCGGACGTGAACGCGCCGCCCACAAAAAGCGCTTCGCCGCTCCCGTCGTTCCACACGACCATCGAACGCACCGGCCCGTTCACTCCCAACGACAGCGGAGACCAGGTCGCGCCGTTCCAGCGCGCAACCCGCGTCGCGACACCCGATCCGGCGACGGAGAAGGTGCCGCCGGCGTACAGGTCGGGCCCGGCGCCGTCGTCCCAGCCCACGATGGCGTTGACGTTGCCGCCGTTCAGGCCCGCCCCGAGGGACTCCCAACCCCCCGGGCCGAGGCGGGCGATACGCCCGATCGGTGTGATCCCGACCTGGGTGAAGCTCCCCCCTGCGTACAACTCGGGCCCCGCTCCGAGGTCCACGTTCGCGAGGACGTTCACGGCCCCGTTGAAGCCGGGCGCGCCGCTGGTCGGGTTCCAGGTGGTGGCGCACTGGGCGGCTCCGGCCGGCGCCAGGGTCGCGGCCGCGGCCATGGCCGACGCGAAGGGGAGGAGCGTGCGGCGCAGAAGACTCCGAAGAGTGAGGTGAGGAATACTGAGAGCGGAATCAGCGGACATGGGAAGGCGGCGGCTCGGGGGGGGCAGGCGGCGGCCGAAAAGGGCCGCCCACCTTGGGGCGAACAAGGGAACCCCGTTTAAGAGACGGCCGCAAGCGGAAGCGATCGAATCCGGCCGCCAGGGTCCTCCCGCGGGTGCCGGCACGCGCCACGCGGGCCCGGGGCCCTCAAAACAAAGCGCCCGCCCGGCCCACGGGGGGCCGGACGGGCGCCGGGGTCTCTCACTCCGACATCAGGGGCGGATCTTGATGACGAGCCCCGTCGAGAGCTCGAGGGGGAAAGGGAGGGTGAGCCCGATGACGGCGGCCTGCAGCGGCAAGCTTTGGCCGACCAGCGTGGGGATGTTGGGGAGCGCGAGGTTGAAGACGGAGCTGCCGCCCGCGTAGGCCTGCTGAATCAGGGCCGCCGGCGGGGGAGCCGGGGCAAGCAGCACTTCCCCCAGAGTGGGCAGGAAAACCCCGCAGCCCGCGAGGTTCACACCCGAGATACCGGTCAGGAGGATCGCCACGCCGCTTTGAACGAAGCCCGCGTCCACGCGGCAAGAGAACACCTGACCGACCTTGGGTAGTACGGTGATGCCGACGAGTTCGGCGGGGTTGCTGGCGCAGCCGGGCACTGCGACCACGGAGTCCGGGCAACCCCGGAATCGCGCGACGCGGCCCACGGCGATCCCGTTCGCTGTCGTGAAGATGCCACCGACGATCAGCGACGGGCCACCGCCGTCGTCGAACGCGCGCAGAGTCGAAACCGTGTTGTTGACGCCGGTTCCCAGCGCGGTCCACTCCGTGCCGTTGAATGCGGCGACGCGGTTCGCCGTAACGCCGCTGATCGACGTGAACAGGCCGCCGGCGACGAGCTTGGTGCCCGCACCGTCGTTGTAGCTGCGCAGCTCTTCGATGGTGCTGTTGGCGCCTGTGCCGACGGCGGTCCAACTGGCGCCGTTCCAACGTGCGATGCGGTTGACCGTGATGCCACCCGCGGTCGTGAACGTGCCGCCGACATAGAGTTGGTTGCCCGTCCCCGAGTTGTAGGACGCCAGCGCGCGGCCATTGTTGTTGAGTCCCGCGCCGAGCGGCGACCAGGAGAAACCGTCCCAGCGCGCGATGCGGCTGGCGGGAAGCCCACCGGCCGTCAAGAACTCGCCGGTGATGTAGAGGGCGGGGCCGAAACCGGCGTCGAACGACTCGACACCGCGGACGATGGCGTTGGCGCCGGCGCCGAGTGCGCTCCACGTGCCACCGCTCCAGCGTGCGATGCGGTTCGCCGGCACACCCCCGGCGGTCGTGAAGTTGCCCGCGACGTAGAGCCCCGCGAGCGGGCCCGACGGGATGCTCGCCATGTCGAAAACGGAGCCATTGAGCCCGCTTCCCAGGGGACTCCACGCGATGCCGTCAAACACCGCGATGCGGTTCGCCGCGGAGCCGGCGCTGGTGAACTCGCCGGCCGCGTACAGCTTGTTGCCGCCGCCGTCATTGTGCGCAAGGAGGCAGTTCACGGTGTTGTTCACCGTGGGCATGCCCGCCCAAAAGGCGCCGGTCCAGCGCGCCATATAGAGCTGGGGCAGGCCGTCGGCGGTCGAGAACGACCCTCCGGCGAACAACTCGTCGCCGGATCCGAAGTTCACCACCGCGAGATCGTTGACGGTCGAGTTGAACCCCGAACCCAGGGCGCTCCATTCGGGGAAACACTGGGCGTCGGCGGACGGGGCCGCGGCCCCGAGGGCAAATGCGGTGACGAGGATGGCGCGGCGTGTGCCGCGCAGGGAAGTGAAGAACGCGGGGGTCATGGAAAGCTCCGATGGGGTGAGAGGTTGGCGCGCCTCTTGACGGCGCGTCGCTACCCTGACCAATGCAGAGAGCCATGCCGCCGTTACGGTCCCATCCACAATTCCCGTGCCCGTGCGCCGGTCACATGCCGATCGAGGCAACAACCGCCCGCGTCAGGCCGAACGATCCCTGCGCGGGGCGCAGGACCAGCGCCTGGAACGCGACGGAGGAGCCGGCCAGCGCGGGGATCGGCGGCACTTGAAGCTTCCAGCGCTGGATGAAATCCAACGGCGCAAACCCGAAAAACCCCCCCAACGTCGGGGGGAGCGGACCGGACGGTGGCAGGACGAAACCCTTCACGAGCAGCGGCCCGATGCCCGGGAGGGGCACGCCGCAGCCCGCCGGGCCGAGCTCGAGAGCCACGGCGGGCAGCAGCCACGCCTGGAGCATGAAGTCGGAAACGGGCACGGACAGGGCGATCTCGAAAGGTTTGCCCAGTTGCGGCAGGTCGTACCAACTGAAAAGGGCCGCAGGGTCTTCGCCGCACCCGTGCACGTCGCTCCACGCCGGCACAGGTTGGGAGCAGGGTGCAATCCAACCCATGGAACCGATCGGCCGCCCCGCGCTCGCGAGGTTTTGCCCACCGACGAAGAGGTGGTCCACGCCCAGCAGAACGGCGCTCGAGAGCGCGCGTGGCTCCACGTCGATACCCGATCCGACGGGTAGGAAGAGCTCGATCTCGACGCCGTCGAAGTTCGTGTGAGCGATCCGGGCGACACGCGACGTTTCCACCCACGTGCCTGCGGCGTGCGTGAAATCGCCCGCGGCCACCAAGGTCGGGCCTTGCGGCCCGTCCCAATCGGTGAGTCGGCGGATCGCGTGGTTCGTTCCGGGCGTTTCGACCGCGACATTGACCAGCATCGGTTCGATGCCGCCAGCGGTCACGCGCGAAAGTGCTCGGCCCTGCGGCGTCGGGCCCGGTTGCATGGTCGGCGGGATCCACCCGTCGGCGCCGAGCAGCAGGTTGTCGAACGTCGGGACGCGCGCCAGCACCCCGGGCACACCAAGGCTGTGCCACACATGTGTCGACACCGCGCCACCGGACCAGCGGTAGAGCGCGAACTGGTCGGAAATGACGAGCTCTGATCCCAGTCCGAAGTTCTCGACCGCAAGGGACGTCGGAGCGGAGAGCGGAGTGAACGGCACGCTCGCCCATTGGGCGCCGTCGTAGGTCTGTAGGAACGGGCCCGTGAAGGCCGGTGTGGCGCCGCCGACGACGAGCCGCGGGCCCGATGGGCTTTCGTAATGCACCGCGGCGGTCGGGCGCAGGAGGAGCCCGGGCGCGAGTGCGCTCCACGCCGCTCCGTTCCACAGCGCGATGCGGTTCGCGGGGGCGCCGTCCGCGCTCGCGAACTCACCGAAGGCGACGAGACCGGGACCCAGGCCGAGGTCGGTGACCGCAAAGCCCAAAACCGGCCCGTCCATACCCAGTCCGAGCGCATGCCAAGCGCTGCCGTCGAAACGAGCGACATTGGAGGCGGATGCGCCACCCGCGATCGTGAACAATCCGCCCACGAACAGCGCGCGTCCCGCGCCGTCGTCGTGCTCCAAAAGGGCGCGCACCATGCCGTTCGGCGCGCCGGGAACGGTCTCCCAATCGCAGCCGACGGGCGTCTGCGCACACAGGGCTGGGCCGAAGGCTGCCGAGCACAGCACCAAAGCTCCACACGCACTGCCCACGCGCCCCATGCCGTGATCCTGAGCACACGGACGGGTGTGTGCAAGGGCCCGACCGCAATCCGACGGTCGAAGCGCCTTTTCCCCTGCGGCGTGGCCGCGAATGCCGTAGCCCTGACGTCAAGCGGCGGGGCGCGGGGCATCTCGGGGCGGTGTGCCTTCCGGCAGATCCTCGACGCCTTCGAGGGCCGCGTAGTAGGCCGCCAGTTCCGCCCGCTGAAGGGCCGCCGCGAGGGCCACGTTGATCGGCTGCGGAGCGCCGCCCGCACCGGGGTCGAGGCCCGCGATCGCCTGGGCGTGGTGGGCCATGAACTCGACCTCACCCCCCGACCGCACGTGCGCCTGGGCGCGCGCCACGGCCTCGGGATCCGCCACCCGCAGCGTCCGGCACACAACGAGCTCCGGGAGCCCAATGCGGCTTGAGCGCGCGGAGAACGCAAACAAGCGGCAGAGGATCGGGCGGTCCTCGTATTCCGTGCAGCGACCCTGCGCAGTGCTACCCACCTCGGGCGCAAAAAGGGCGCAGCGTGGGTCGTTCGCGGCCTGGCGCTCCGCGAGTCGCGCGCGAACCGCGTGGATGCGGCCGGTTGCGAGCAATCGGCGTGCAAGTGCGGCGAACTCGACCGTTGTGGCTTCGACCTCAGGCGAGTGGCAACAGGCCCCGCAGCCGGGCGGGCAAACCATGCCCGTCGTTTGAGAGAGCGCGCCGGTGCCCCGGTCGATCGCTGCAAAACGCTCCGCAAGTTGGTCCTCGACGGCCGCAGGGGTCGGGAAGAGCGCGGGAAGCGGTTCGAACTCCGACGGGGGCTCGGGACACATGGGCGCAGCGCAGGGTGGAGAGCCGTTGGCAATGTGCCGGGGGCACGTGGTTCTAACACCCCCCCGAACGCGCGCAAGGGCCGCGAATATCAGGCTCGCGCAAGTGGTTGCGGATCCGCAGTAAGCGGCGGAAACGCTATTCGCCGCGCGCGGGCATCGGCGCGTCGCCGCTGGCCTTTGCGTCGCCTTTTGCGTCGCCTTCCGATTCGACGTCGGTCGGAGCGACGAAATAACCGATAGCGCCAAGGCGCGCCCGTTCTTCGGCTCCCAACTGCACCCGTTCGCGCACACCGACGGAGTACGGGCGCCAGCGCTGCCACCAGGTCTCCAACTCCGTGACCAGCGGCGCGAGGTCCGCGGGCCGCGAGGCGGCGAGGTCCGACTGCTCGAGGGGATCGGCGCCAAGGTCGAACAGTTGCCAGCGCCGATTGCCGGCGTGGTAGATGGCCTTGAGGTCGCCGCGCCGGACCGACGTGTACGGTCCGGGCCCTGCCGTGCGCGCGACGATCGGCGGGCGGTCGTCGAGCCGCGCGCCCGACAGCAACGGAACAAGCGACACGCCACTTTGGGCGCGCCGTCCCTCCAAACCACACAGCTCGACGAGCGTGGGTGCGAGGTCGACCAGGCTGACCGGCGCATCGATGATGCGGCCCTCTAGGCTGCCACCTGCGAATCCCCGGGGCGCACGCAGGACGAGCGGCACGTGCAACATCGTTTCGACGACGAGGCGGCTGTGTTGCCAAAGGCCGTGTTCTCCAAACGCTTCGCCGTGGTCGGAGAGCACGATCCACAGGGTGCGCTCAAGCCGCTGTTCGCGCTCTAGCAACGCGCCGAATCGCGCGAGCACGCTGTCGACGTAGCGCAGGGATCCGTCGTAAAGGTCGAGGATCGCGCGCGCCTCCGCGGGCGGCACCACGCGCGCGCCGTGGGAAAGGGGCGTCAGGTTTTCGATGCTGCCCGCGCGCCCGTCAGCGAGGTCCGGCGCAAACAAGCGCCGGAACGCCGGCGGTGGGTCGTAGGGAGCGTGCGGTGGCATCAGGTGCGCGTACACAAACGCGGGCCGCGGATCGTCGCTTGCAAGCTGTCGTTCGATCGATGCGAGCATCGTGTCGGGCACGACATGGTGCGGCACCGCACCGACCATGGGGTCGAACCATTCAAAGGTTTCAAAACCGCGGTCGAAGCCGTAACGCGCGTGGATGTGTGCGTTGGCCGACGCACCAAAGGTACGGTAACCGGCGTCCTTGAACCTGCCCGCAAGGGGCTCGAGCACCGCGGGCAACACGTCACCTGGGTGGATCACCTGGTGGACGTCGACGTGCTCGCCGGTGAAGAGCGATGCCACCGACGCGAGCGTGTACGGCGCCGCGGAACTCGTGCGCGCAAAGCGCGTCCCCGCCGCGGCCAATTGGTCGATGAACGGGGTCGTTGGGCGCTCGCCGCCAAATGCACCGATGCGCCCCGCAGCGGCGGCGTCGATCAGCGTCACGAACACGTCGAGTCCGCGGGCGCTGCCCGTCAACGCGGGCCGGGCCCCGCAGGACAGCGGCGCCAGCAGGGTCGCGGCGGCGAGGACGCCAAGCCCGACGGCAGCGGCGCGGGATTGGGGCCGTAGAGCAGCGTGTTCCACGCCGGGGAGACTAACAGCGCGGAGCCCGGAGCGAGCGCCGCACGCCGCGTTCAGCCGTCGAAGAGCCGTCCCTGGACGGGACCCCGCGCGCCCAATGGGGGCGCCACGCGATCCGTGCCGCCGTGCTGCGGCACGACGCGATCCGTGCCGCCGTGCTGCGGCACGACGGGATGGGTGCCTTCGCCGGTGACGAGCCCGAGCCGCCGCGCCGTCATGTCGAAGAGCTGTCGCGCCGCGTCGTAGCGCGGGCCAAGGCCCTGCATGCGCGCTCCAAAATGGGCTTGGTTGAGCGCACCGCCGCGCAGCTCGCGTTGGGCCGCGAGCACCTTGTCCGCGCGCTCGGGGAATGCGCTGCGCAGGCGCTCCTCGAACACCGCGGCAACTTCTTTCGGCAGGCGCAACGGGACGTGGAACGCGTGGGTGGCTCCCGCGGCGGCGGCGCTTTGCAAAACCTCGGCCACGGACGTGTCGGTCAAGCCCATGATCAACGGCGCGACCGCCACACCGGTGGGAATGCCGGCATCCGCGAGAAGGCGCAGGGTTTCGAACCGCACGGCGGGTGTGGGCGCGCCGGGTTCGAGGAGCCGCGCGACGCGCTCGTCCGCGGTCGGGATGCTGACGTGGACGAGCGCGCCGACCTCCTGAGCGAGTCCCGCGAGCACATCGACGTCGCGTCGCACCAGGGCCCCCTTCGTGATCAGCACCACGGGATTGTGTGCGGCCCGCAGCACTTCCAGACACGCCCGGGTGAGTTTGTAGTGCGCCTCAAGGGGCTGGTACGGGTCCGTGTTGCCGGAGAGGCACACGGTGGCGCGTTTCCACCCGCGGCGCGCGAGTTCACGCTCCAACAGCCGCGGCGCGTTGATCTTGACGACGATCTTCGCGTCGAAGTCGGTACCGGCGCCAAACCCCAGGTACGTGTGCGTGGGACGGGCGTAGCAATACGCGCACGCGTGGGAGCAGCCCCGGTACGGATTGAGGCTGTAGTCGAACGGAATGTCCGGACTGTCGTTGCGCGTGAGGATCGAGCGCGCCTCTTCGAGGTGCACCTGGGGCTCGACGTCAGGCGCTGGGCCGAGCCATTCGACCCGCGTGGCCGACCATGGGTTCGGTGGGTTGGACTCGCGCCGCAGCGCCGCGCGCGCGGTGGCGTCGCGGGCGCGCTCGCGCGTCATCCGAGGAACTCCATCGCACCCGCGGGCAGCAGGTAGACGATCAGCATTTCGCCACCTGCGACCGTGGGCACATGGGTGGAGTCGGGGCCAAAAACGACCCAACCCGCGGGCCGTCCATCGAAGGTTGGCTGCCCCGCGAGGGGGATGCAAAAGTCGATTTCGCCGTTGGGGTGCCGGTGGCGCGGCCCCGCGCCGTTCATGTGCACGACGTCGATCGAAAAATGCGCCGACGCGTCGCTCGCTTTTGCAACGCGGCCCCACTTGACGGGGAGTTCCCCCCGCTCCGCGATCCGACCGGCTGCGAGCAACTCTCGAAGGCTTGCGACTAGCGCGGCGGCCGCGGGTCCCGCGGGGTCGAGGCGGCGGTTCAGCTCGCGCTCGGCGGCGGCCGGATCGGCGAGGTCGACACCGTGGGCGGCGTCAAGGAGAGGGCGGAAGGTCTCGAGCACGGGGATTACCTGGGGGGGGAGGCGCGGGCCGGAAACGGACAGATCAACTTAGCCGCGCCCACCACGCCGGTCGAGGGCGCGAGACCGCACACAAGGCTTGCGCGCCGCGGCAGGGTCCGAGAGGCGAAGGGATGGCGCCCGCGCGGGTAGGATCCGCCCCATGCCGCAGCGGCTGCGCCTCATTGCTTTGCTCCTCGTGTCGTGCGCATGGCTCGCCATGGCGTACGCACCCCTCGTGCGAGCAGGCTTCACGGGTGGCGACCTTGAGCGGCTCGCGCGCGCGGGAGGCTGGCACCTGCCCCAGCTCCCGAGCGAGCCGAGCTCGCGCGCGCAGCAGTCCGGCCTCGGCGACCCGGCGCGTGCGCCCCTTGAGTTGGGCGCCCGGGAAGTCCTGCGTGTTGCCGGTCCAGAGGGTTCGTTCCTCGCGGGATTCTCCCTCGCGTCGTCCCACTGGCTGTGGGGCACCGGTCCCGCGGGGCAGGGGGAGCTCACCCGCGCAGCGCCCTACCGCATCGAAAACCTGGCGCTGCTCGTCGCCGCGGCGATCGGGTTGTGGCTGTGTGTGCGCCGGCTGCTCTTGCCATGGACCGGCAGCGAGCAGGCCCAACTGGGTGGCTGGGCAGCGGGGCTGCTGTTCGCGGTGCATCCCGCGTGCGTCGCGACGGTTGCCAGCGTCGAAGGTCGCGCCGACCTTTTGGCGCTCGCGTTCAGCGCTTTTGCGGGGGCGCTGTTCTTGCGTGCGCGGCAGGAGCGCTCCTTCGGGCCGATGTTGGCGTCGATCGCGCTCGCGTTCCTCGCCGCGTTTTCCGGCGAGCTGGCGTTTGGGCTGCCGTTCGCGCTCGCGCTTGCCGAGGGACTTTCGGCGCACCGCTACCGGCCCAAGCCGCGACGGCTGCGGACGGCGCTCAATACCTTCGCGGTGTTTTTTGGCATCACAGCGCTGAACGGCGTCGCGATCGCCTCCGTCACGGGCCACTCGTATTTGCCCGAAGTCGCCCTCGGCATCGTGCGCTTGCAGGAAGCGGGGGCGCTCTTGAGCGCGCTCACGTGGTTGCCTGAAAAAATCGGCCTCGCGCTGATGCCCGCGAATCCGCGCGTTCTGGGTGTGCTCGGGTTCGTGCTCGCGGGGGTGCTGCTCCTCGCCGCCCTGCAGCCCAGCTTGTTTGCCGCGCGCTCCGCGCCGCGCCTGTGGGGCGGCGTGCTGCTCTGGTGGGTTTTGGCGTTTGCTTTCGCGCTGCTCTTTGGACTCGACCGCAGTGTCGATGCGGAGCGCCTCGCGGGCGCGCGCGAGCTGTTGCCGGCGGCTTTCGTCGCTGCGGGTGGCTTGGGAACGGCGGTGACGGCGATGGGGGGTATCCGCCGCCGGCTCTTGCCGATCGGGGTCGGTTTTGGCTTCGCGGTGCTCGCGAATGCAAACGCGCAACCCTGGGCCGAAGCGTCGCTCGCGTTGGAATCCCTGCGCACGGACGTGCACGCCGCACGCGAGCTCCACGGCCGCGACACCGCGCTTTTGATCGTCGATCCGCCGCGGGACGTGCGCGGGCTCGACCCACTCGGGCCAGGGCTTCCCTGGTTGCTGCATCCCGTGTTCACTGGCCTCAGTGCGGAGACCGAGGCCCTGCGCGTGCGCGAAACGTCCCGGGCCGGACTGTTGATGCTCCTGCGGCAACCCGAAGGTGCGGCGTTGGAAGCAGAGCCCGTGGTTGTGCTCTACCCACGCTCGGCGTTGGGTTGGCCGGACGGACGTCCGCGTGCAGCCGGCCGCGCATCCGTGCGGCTCGGTGGGCCATCCGGTCCGGACGGGCCATCCGGTCCGGACGGGCCATCGGGCGTCGGTCCGCGCGAATGGTCGCAGTCGACGACGTCGCCGACCCTCGACGTCGACCCGCGCAAGGTGGGCGCCCTGCGCGTGACCCTGCCCGCGGGTGTGGCGGGGCTCGAGCCGGGCCAGGTGCGCTGGAGCGAGCGGAGTTTTGCGCACCGCGCGGGTGCGGAGGCCGTGCCGGGGGAACTCGTTGGCGCGGCGCGCGGGGTTTGGCTCAACGCCGGTGGACGGCGTGTCGGTTGGTTCGACCTTTCGTCGAACCTCGGATGGCGCCTTGCCCCGCGCATCGGGCGGATTGAGCTCGATGACCTGGGTGCGCCGATCGAACGCGCCGAGTTGCTCGCGTCCCTGCCGTCGCCCGCCGGAGCGCCCGTCCCCGTACCCGCTGGCCGCGACTGGCGTTTTGCGCCCCCCGACCTCGGCGCGGCTCCGCCCGCCGGGCCCAGCGACTGGCGCGTCGCGCTGCTCGACCTCGCCAGTTGGCGCCACGTCGAACTCGTGGTGCGGACGGCGGACGACGGTTCCCTCGTGGCGGTGGACGCGGAGCGCTGGGTGCGCGACGCGCTCGAGCGCGGCCCGGGCCCCGTGGTGTTCGAGCTGGAGCGGCGCGTCGACGGCTGGGCTGTCGAACGGGCCGGCGGCCGACGCGCAACCAAATGAACCCGGCGGCCATGACCCGCGCTTGCGATCGCCAAACATGACAACCCGTCCGACCAAAACCCTCGAAACTTTCCCCAACCCGCGGCTTGGGCGCCCCTTCGAGATCCGCTTCGAAGCGCCGGAGTTCACCTGCCTGTGCCCCAAAACGGGCCAGCCGGACTTCGCCACGATCCGCATCCGCTACGCGCCCGACGCAGCGTGCCTCGAACTCAAGAGCCTCAAGCTCTACCTGTGGTCCTACCGCGACGAGGGCCACTTCCACGAGGACGTGACGAACCGCCTGCTCGACGACTTCGTTGCGGCCTGTCAACCCCTATGGATGGAAGTGGTGGGCGACTTCTTCGTGCGCGGTGGCATCCACACATGGGTGACCGTGCGCCACGGCACCGTGCCGCCCGCGGCGGGTTGATCGGGACAGCGCGCGACGCAGGCCGTGGCGCCAGCGTTGCGCTTAAAAGGAGCGCCGCGCGCGCTCTTTGCGGCTGAGCGGCAACTTGAACGTCTTGATGGTGTCGCCGTAGGCCTCGAAGCTCGACCAACCGCGGACCTCGAAGCGGCCCTTGGCGACTTCGAAAGTCAGGCCGCGTGCGCGCTGCCGCGCCAGGGCTCGAGCGCGAGCCGCAAGCCGTCGAGGGTGATCGGCTTCGAATGGCACGCGTCCATGCCGGCTTCCAGGCAGCGCTCGCGCTGGCCCGCCACCACGTCCGCGGTCAGCGCGAGGATCGGCGTGCGTCCGACGCCGCGGCGCGCTTCGTCCTCGCGCCAGCGGCGCGCGGTTTGGTAACCGTCGAGGCCCGGCATCTGGAGGTCAAGGACCACGGCGTCGAAGTGCTGGTGCGCGAGCGCGGCGAGGGCCCCCTCTCCGTCGCTCGCGAGCACGACGCGGTGCCCGAGCCGCTCCAGCATGCGCTCGCCGACGCGCCGGTTCACCCGCTGGTCGTCCACAAGCAGGACATTCAGGCCAGCCTGGCGTGCGCGCACGGGTGTCGTGGGAAGCGCAGGCAAAGAATCGGTGAGTGGACCGCGCAGCAAAACTCGCAAGGCGCGGGCGACGTCCTCGGGCAGGTAGGGCCGGTTGATCGAGCGCACCGGCACCTTCGCGACTTCCATCGGGTCCCCGTCGTCGCAGGAACTGCCGATGCGCAGGATCGGCAGAGCGCCTGTCGAACAGGCGACACACGGATCACCCTCGGCGACGATCACTTCGGCGGTTTCCACGGCGCCCGAGTCGGATAGTGCGCGGCCCTCGACGCAGACGACCCCCAGATGCGCAAGGAGCTCGCGCGTTCTGGGCAGAATATTTCCTTCGAGGCGCACCGTGCGGCCGGCGAGGTCTTCGAACTCGGTCAAAGGCGATGGATGCGCGACGGATTCGAGCGGGAGCCAAACCCGGAAGACGCTCCCCACACCGAGTTGCGACTCCACATCGATCCGTCCGCCCATTAGTTCGCACAGCGCGCGCGCAATCGCGAGGCCGAGGCCCGTGCCGCCAAAGCGCCGTGTGATCGAGCCATCGGCCTGTTCGAAGGGGCGGAAGATCGACGCGAGCTTCGTCGAATCGATGCCGATACCCGTGTCCTCGACTGCAAGAAGCACGGCGGCTCTGGCGTTCCACTCGACCTGGGACACGTGGACGGTTACCGCGCCGCCGGGGGCAAATTTGATGCCGTTGCCGACGAGGTTCAGGAGAATCTGGCGCACCCGGCCCGCATCGCCGAGGTACACGCGCGGCATCGCGGGCGCAACGTTCAGGTCGATGCGAACATCGCTCGCCGTCGCGCGCGGCGCGAAAAGCCGCAGCACGTCGCTCGCGACACGCGCGGGATCAAACTCCATCCGCTCAAGTTGGATGGTCCCCGCTTCGGCTTTCGAAAAATCGAGCACGTCGCCAAGCACGCACAGCAGCGCCTGGGACGACGAGCGGATCGTTTCGGCGTACTCACGCTGTTCGCGGTCGAGTTTTGTGTCGAGCAAGAGGTCCGCCATGCCCTCGACGCCGTTCATGGGCGTGCGGATTTCATGGCTCATATTCGCGAGGAAACGGCCACGCGAGCGCAGCGCGTCTTCGGCCGTGCAACGCGCCGCTTCCACTTCAAAGAGGAGCTGGCGCTCGGACAGGGTGCGCTGGCGCAGGTGCCCTGCGATGGTCGCCGCGACGACGGCTTGCACGAGGGCGATGCCAAAATGGAACGTCAGCTTGAAGGCGCCGACGTCGGCCTCTTCGAAGAAGCGCAGCGGAACGCCGCTGTTGTGCAAAATGGCAAAGAGGATGTGCTGCACGACGATCAACGCGACCCCCGGAAGAATGGCGCGCGGATCCTGGTACAGGACCATGATCGTGGTCGACGTGAAGAACCAAAAGTGCTGCTCCGCCATTCCGTGGAGCTGGTAGATGTGCAGCGCGCAGAAAACCTGTAGCGCGATGCCCGCAGAGATCCGCGTGGTCAGGCTCCCGGGCACGAGCACCCGCGGAACCGCGAAGATCAATGCCGCGAGCGGCGCCACCGTCAGAGACAGGAACCACGTTTCGTAGAACGCACCGAACAGGATTCCGAGGGCAAAGTGCAACGCGACCCCGAACCCGAGAATCCGGTCCCCACGCCGGTAGATCGGCGCCATCGCCATTTCTTCCAGGGTGCGATTCTTCGCGCTATCGGCGTTGCTCATGGCGCGCTGGCTTCCGCAGTCGAGACGGGCAAGGGACATCCAAACGGCGGCGGCATCGCGAGTTCGACGGCGTCGGATTGCGCCTCACCCAAAACCCGTTCGAGGGCGAGCCGCACGTACTGGCGCGCGGGGTCGACGCAGTACCTGCTGGAGCTGTACTGGCCGCGGAAGAGCAGCGTTCCGTCCGCGCCGAGGAGCACGGCGGTGGGGGTCGAGTACGCGCCGTAGCGATGGGCAAGCTCCAACGCGCCGGCAGTGGTGCGCGGCAAATGCGCGAGCGCCCGACCTGCGCTGCCCGCACCGTCGCCCAACGGCACGAGCAACACGTCGAGCCGGCCGCGAAAGCGCTTCTCCAAAGTGGCAAGCTGCTCCGCGGCGAAACGGCGACGTGGCAGCGCTCGGGTAGGCCCGCGACGTTCGGAATCGACAGGTTACGGCGCAGGAGTTGGGGCATGCGATGGCCGCGGGGAGGCTCTCCCGG
>JBBRWC010000100.1:0-15112 GCA_038246255.1 Planctomycetota bacterium | reverse complement strand
AACGTCCTGTGCGGGTGCACGCGATGCACGCCGCGCGCGCCGCCGCAGGAGATACACGGCGAGCGCAATGCCCGCGACGACGAGCGCAATCAGCAGCAGCGTGGCAAAAAAAGGGTGGTCGAGGCCTCCGACTATCGGCAACCGCAGGACGCCACCGAGCCAGTCGAAAAACCTGTCCGCGAGGTCTTCCAGCGGCGGTTTTTCCCGCGGCGCGAACTCGGGTCTGCTCGCAAGTTCGAGGAGCACCTCGAGCACCCGCGCTTCGTCGATTTCGCCCTGCGCGTTGGATTGGAGCAGCATGGCGGAAGCGGTGGGCGGTGCTGGCGGCGCTAGAGTTGACGGCCCATGGACCGCGCCGCCAGCACCGTTGTGGTGTCAGATCGGCTCGATACGCGCGATCGCGTCGTCGGCAGGCCGGGGTGCGAGGTCCGTGCCATCGCGCGTTGCACAACGATCGACCCACAGCAATATAGTCACGTAGACGGAGAGCGGCACCGTCAGGATCGCGATCGCGCTGGATCCGATGAGGTGCCACGCCTGCGGCGGGATCTTGAATAAATTTGAGCGCATCCCATCCTCCAGCCAGATCGCGAGCTGCAACACACCCTGCGGGATGCCGACGAGGATCCCTACGAGGATGATCGTCAGGATCACTTTCCAGAACGCACCGCGGACCAACTCGATAGATCGGCGCAGGGGCATCCACCGCGATTCGAAGAGTGCGATGGGGGCGTAGAGCCCGAGGTAGGTCGCTCCGGCCACCGTCGCCACACCCGCCATCCCGGCAGCGCCCACTGCGGCCACCGCAGCCACTGGCGCAAGGGTGGCCAGTCCGGCGATCAATGCGACCCCGAGAGCTGGGATCGCCGCAGCAAACGCAACGACGACAACTCCGACGAAGTACAGGAGTGCGGCGAACAACAGAACCGGCCAATCGCGCACGGCGCGCCCCAAACTGGCGCCCAGGCCGATACGTCGGGCGAGCAGTGTGTCCATGCCCTCGCGATAACACAGGGCCTGTGTCAGCGTGTAGAACAACGGCAACAACAACTGAGAGACCAGCGGGCTCAGCAGAGTCAAGGGCGCCAGGGGGGCGAGCATAATGGCCTGTCCGGCCACCACGCGGCCAAACGTGTTCCGGTAGAGGCCAAAAGCCCCATCCAGAATCTCCGCGATGGTGCGCGGGCGAAGGCGATCGGCGAGCTCCTCGGACGACAGCGGAGTTGAAGTTTGGGAGCTCGCCATGCCCATCTCGGTCAGAGGGCGCCAGCGGCCTGCAGTTTCGCCTTCAGCTCACCGGAGCCGAGCAGCTCCTCTATGATGTCGCTGCCGCCGATCAGCTCGCCGTTGATGAAGAGCTGAGGTGTGGTCGGCCAACCGGAGTATTCGATCAGCGACGGGCGGATCTGCGCGTCGTCGAAGATGTTGACCACGGTGTAGTCCGGCAGCAGTCGATCCATGATTTGGATCGCCTTCGCCGTGAAGCCGCACATGGGCTCGAAGCGCGAGCCTTTGCCGAAGATCACGACCTTGTCCTTGGTCACGACTTCCTTGATCTTGTCTTTGTTCCACATGGGAGTTCCTAGAGGTCCGGTCAGGGGGCTTTGGTTTTGATCTGCAACGCGTGGATCGTCGTCGTGAGGTGAGTTCCGACGGCCTGGTGGACGAGCTTGTGTTGCTCGATCAGGCTTTTGCCGGCAAACACCGGCGAGACGATGTCCACTCCGAAGTGGTCGCTCGTCCCGGTCAGGTCGCGCACGGCCACCTGGGCGCCGGGGAAACGCTCTTCGAGGAGCTTCTTCAGTTGGCTGGTCGACATCATGGCAGGCGCGGAGCATAAACGACCTGCGCTCTGCCGCGAAGGGGCTGCGCGGATCCACGGCGGCGCCGCTCGCAGACGGGGGAGCGCGATCAGGCTCCGCGCCCGCTTGTGCCCACGTGCGCAGGGGCGCGGCCTTGAAGTTCTCCACGATTTCGGCGCCCAGCGGCCCGAGAATGCCCGCGTTGCGGAGCGCGAGACCGAGAACCGCCGGCCAGGCGCCCGGCCCCAACTTCGCGAGCAGAAAAAACGTGAGGAGGTACTCGGGCACCGCCCGCGCCGCGACGAGGCCGCCGCGCGCGTGAAAGAGCGCGTGCGCGGGATCCTGGGATCCGGGGTCGTTGCACCCTGGTGTCAGGTCCGCGATCGGCTCAACTGCGCGCTGCGGGGCTGGTGTGCCGCTGTGTGAAATCCAGTCGGAAAGCCGGTGAATAACTCGGGCTAGCCCGGAAGCCGTATGAGCGGATCGGAAACGGTCCGGTGTCAACGCGGGCACCGCTTGCCCGCCGCGCGCTCGGTTTGGGAGCAACGCAAGCCCGGAGCCGCGCGAGCAGGGCTGGGGTCCGCTCGACCTCACGGACGCAGGGAAAAGCGCAGGGTCAGGCGAAAACGATTGCCCGTCCCACGCTCGCGCACGGCGTCGGGGTCAAAGCGCCATTCGCGCACCGCCCGCAGCGCGGCGTGGTCGAGGTCGCGATAACCACTCGAAGTCTGCATCCGCGCGCTCGAAACCGCACCTGCTCCGTCCACCTGGAGCACGACCACCACGGCGCCCTCGTGCCCCGAGCGTCGGGCGGCGTCGGGATACTCGGGCACGACGCGATGCCGCACGAGTGCGTCGAGCACTCCGACGTCGAGGAACGGGGCGTCGTCACCACCTGTCGCCGAAGCTCCACGCGCCGCCTCGCCGGCGGTGCCCGCCGGTGGAGCTGCTCCCGCGACGTCCGGACCCACCGACGGTGACTGCGTTCGCGGTGTTGGCGGCGTCGGGGGCGCGGGCAACGGAACGCGGGTTTCCGCGTTCGGCTCCGCGGTTGCGTTGGAGAGCGCGGGCCGCTCGCGGGGCGCGGCGGGAGCGACTGGGGTGGGGGAGCGAGGGGTATCCGGGGACGGCTCAGGAGCGATGACCCGCGGCCCGAACGCGGGGCCGAGCCCGCCCGCGGGCAAGGGCGCAAACGCGCGGTCGGGGGCATCGGGCCCCGTGCTCGCGGCGGCGCCGCGGGAGCCGATTTCGAGCAACGCGGACGGGGGCCCCAGGCGCGCGAGTAGGCGCTCGGCGGCGTCGCTCGAAAGCGCCACGACGGGCATCGCTCCACCCGGGCCCGCGCCCGGGGCGCTGACCGCGAGCTGGGCGTCCGTGGAGCGATTGCCAAGGGCGAGCAGCAAAGCATGCAGCGCCACCGCGAGCACGAGCGCCGCCGTGCGGTCGCGGCGCTCGACGGCCCGTTCTTCCCGTGTTCCGGGAACCGTCGGCACGGCGCGTGTCACCCGCCGTCGCTCCCGCTGGGAACGGTGGACGGCGCGCTCCCTTCGATCGAACCCCCGATCTGCACATCGCCAGCCGCGGCGGGCGCGGTGACAAACAGCACCCGCGGCGCACCTGCGTTGCGCAGTTCGTCGAGCAACGCCGTGACGTCGCCGTGGCGCGCTTCCCGGTCCGCTTGCACGAGCACCGCGAGTTCGGGATCGCCCGCGGTGGCGTGTTCGACCCTCTGCGCCAGTTCCGCGAGTTCGAGCGGCTCACCCGCGGCGAAATAGCGCCCGTCGCGATCGATCGCGAGCAACAGCACCGTCGGCGCATCGAGTTCTTCCCCGCTCGTCGCGCCGGGCAAGTCGATGGGCAGCGTCCAGGAGCGCACCATGCGCACCATCGACAGCAAAAGGACAGCGACGAGCAGGAAAATGACGTCGACGAGCGGAAGCAGGTCGACGCGCAGGGCGCGGCGCGGGCGCGGGCGGCGCGGGGGAAGGCCGGTCCACGGGCCCGTCGCGGGCGGCGCTTTCGGCGGGGTAGACCGTGCCGTCACGGCGTCATCAACCGCGAGCGGCCCTCCCGCTCGAGCACCTCGGCGCGGCGGTCAGCGCGCGCGCGAAAGTAGTGCCCCGGAAACAGCGCGAGGAGCGCGACCACGAGGCCCGTGGCGGTCGTCAAGAGCGCTTCCGCGACTCCACCGGACACCGCCAGGGGATCCATGTTTGCGCGCGCCGACAGCGCGCCAAACGCGTCGATGATGCCAAGCACGGTGCCAAGGATGCCCAGCATCGGCGCCGCGGCCACGATGACTTCGAAGCTCGCGAGGCCACGTGTCGCACGCCGCTCGTCGGCGAACAACAGTTGTTCGAGCGACGCCGGGTCGAGGGGCGTTTCGCCCAAATGACGCTCGCGCGCGCGGTTGAACGCCGCGCGGCCTTCACCGGCGGCGCGCAGCCAGAAGAACAGGCGCTCCAGCACCAGCCACACCGTCCACAGGGACAGCACGAGCAGCGGCCACATGACCGGGCCGCCGCGTTCGATCCACACCATCATGGGCGCGATCCTGCAGCGCGTGGGCGCGTGCTGTCCAGGTAGGCCCACCCGTCCGCGTCTTCGCCGCCCAGGTTGAAGAACCGGGTGTACGCGGCGGAGGCCCGTGCGCGGTCGCCCATACGCGTCCGCGCGATCTGGGCGAGGCGCAACCATGCTTCAGGGCGCGTCGGATCGGCGACCAGGGCCGCGTCCAACGCCTTCGCGGCGTCGGCAAACCGGCCTGCGCGCTCGAACAGGACCGCGCGTGATTCGTGCGCATCGGCGGCGAGGGCGCCACCCTTGGTTGCGGCGCGTTCGAACGCGGCGAGTGCGGGATCCAAGCGCCCGAGTTCGGCCTCGAGCAAACCGAGCTCGTAGGCCGCTTCGAAATCGCCAGGGCCCACTTCGGCGAGCCGCGCGCGTGCTTCGTCATGGCGTCCGAGCCGCCGCAACACTTGCGCTTCCACGCGGCCCGTGCTCATGCGTTGTTCGGGCGCCAAACCCTGAAGGTGCGCGAGCGCGGCGCCCGGTTGTCCCGCGCTCAACAACACCTGGACCAAACGCCCGTGGTTTTCGGCCGCCGGTGCGCGCGCGAGCCGTTCGCGCGCGAGGGCAATCTGGAGCTTTGGATGGTCCGCCACGAGTGGCGCGAGGGCGTCGAGGGCGAGCACGCTCGACGGCGCGGATTCAAGCGCGTGAACGGCCGCGCGCAACGCGTCGAGGGGTTCACCCGCCGCTAGCGAGGCTTCGATCGCGAGGAGGAGCGGGCGCTCGGCGCCGCTCGGGTGGATGACGGTTTTCGCGGCCCCGTGTGCCGCCGCCGTCTGTCCGTCGGCGAGCAACAGTTCGATCCACATCGCGCGGGCGGTGAACTGTGGATCGTCGCCGTGGGTTGCGATCCACAGCTCGAGTCCGGCCAGGGAAGTCGCGCGCTCCCCCAGCTCAAACCGTGTGCGCGCATACTCGGCGGCGGCAAACGCCTGGTCGGGTGCCTGCTCGAGGATGCGCGCGAAGTCCGCCGCGGCGTCCCCGTGGCGCCCATCGCGGGCCCGCAGGGACGCGCGGGCCACACGGGCGGGACCGAAGTTGGGGTAGCGCTGGAGCAAGACGTCGAGAGCCGCTTCACCCTCCGGCGCGCGCTGCAAGCGAACCAGCGCCCGCGCCGCCTCCAGGTCGGCAACGAGGTTCGGCCCCGTCGGAGCGCGCGCCGCCGCGAGCGCTTGCTCATCGCGGCCGAGCTGCGCAAGCGCAAGGGCCCGCGCGACCTGCACCTCGGCGGGCGGCGCACCCACCACTTCCTCCGCCGCAGCATTGAGCGCGATCAACGCCTCGTCCGCACGCCCCTCGTCGAGCGCTGCCCGCGCGCGCTCCAACGCGTCCAGGTACGGATCAAAACCCACCGCGGGTGCCTGATCGCCGCTCGGCGGCACGGCATTCGACGGCACGGCATTCGGCGGCACGGCATTCGATGGCACGGCACTTGACGGCACGGCACTTGACGGCACCGCGCCCTCAACCTGTGCGCGGGACGGTGCCAGCCCATTCGCCGGACCCGCAGCCACCGCAGTCGCGAGGCAAAGAAAAAGGACGATCAAGGGTTGGCAACGCATGCGAAGACAAGGATGTCGGCGCACAGACTCGGGTTCAAGCGCACTGCACGATCCCGTGGTTAGCGGTTCAACGGAGCCGGATGGCGTCGGTTCATGCAGTGCGATCCATTTTTTGCAAACAGCGGGCTCCCGTTCTCTGGCCGTCACGGGGTCTGATGGCGGGGGTACTCCCAGCGCCCGACGTTGCGGGCCAGCCATTCGTAATACGCCTTTACCCCGCGATCGAGGATTCCGGTGCCGGACCCGCCCATTTCCAGGTTGGGACCGGTGCGTTGAGCGCCTCCGACGTCCTCGACGAACGGCGAACGAAACAGCATCGCGCTGGACGGGGCCTCGAGGTAGAGCTTCCAGGTCCGCTCCATGTTCGCCAACTGGAACGCATTAAACACGCCCTCGTTGCCCGACATGTCCTCGTCCGGCGTCTGGGTATTCAAGGAAAACACTCCCTCGGGGATCGTTACCGCCGCGTGGAACATGCGGACATCACAGCCCGGGTAGTCGATCGCGGAGCCGGTGAGGTGGTTGGAAACGATCCCGACTTCGATCTGCGGTGCGATGGCCTTGAACCACGCCGTGAGCTTGGCCTTCTTTGCGTCGCCATCGGGTTCGCGGAAGATCGCATGGTCGATGCGCGCGGGGTGATTGAACTCTTGGAAGAGGTTGACCATCGTGTTGCGCAGTCCCCGTGTCTCCAAGAGACGTGCAATCGACTCGATGGCGTTTTTGACGGCGGCTTCATCCCGCAAGAGCTCGTCTTTGCGGGGCATCATGCCGACGATGCACACGACCATGCCGCGCTCGTCCGCCGCTCTCACAACCGACTCGAGACGCTGTGCGAATGCGTTCAGCAATCGCCCGTCGGGGCTGAACCCATTGGGACCGGCATTCACGTCGGGGAACCCGCCGTCGGTTCCTTGCAGCGAGACGCTGATGAGGTTGATGCCGTGCAGCGCCATGTTGTCCAGGTTGGCGATCAGCCGTTGGGTGACCGCAGCGCTCATCAACGCGCTGTTGCAGCGCAGACCCCATAGCTTCACCGGGTCGCCCCCCAGGTACGCCTGCGCTCCGCGGACTTCGAACTCGCGCGTCACGGGAAACTCGCCCTCGGTTTCCGTCGCTGCCGGCACGGCTTCGTGTTTCGGCCAGCGCCACGTGCCCACATTGTCGCGCACCCAATCGAAATAGAACCGGATTCCCCGATCACCCACGGTCGCGCCGTACCCACCCATTTCGGGGTGCGGAGCGGTCCGGCTGCCATTGCCGATGCCCTGGATGTGTGCGGCGTGAAACAAGAATCCCGCGTGGGGAGCCGCATGGTACCGCGCGCAATCCGCCAGCACGTGTTGCACCATGCCCTCCGAAAAAACGCCGTCGTTTTCGTAGGAGTCTTGCTTCTGCGATTCGACGTTCACCACAAATCCGTTGCCCTCGGCGGGAATGGGCATCTCTTTTTGGATCAAGCGGATGCCCATGTCGGGATAGCTGTCCGTCGTGGAGGAGAGTTCATCGGGACTCACGCCCACGGGGATGGCGGGCGCGATCGCGCGGAACCACTCGGTCATGCGAGCTTTCTTTTCCTGTCCGTCGGGCTCGCGCAGCAGATCGTGGTCGATGCGCGTGTGGCTGAACTCGTGGCACAGGTCGACGAAGACGTTTTCGAGACGTCGTTCGACGAGAAACTGCGCGGTGGCCTCGATCGCACGTTGAATCGCAGCCTCGTCGACGAGTTCTTGGTCCTTGCGCGGCGAGAGCAAACCGACCTGCACAACCATGCCGCGGGCGTCGGCCTCGCGCACCAACCATTCGAGGCGTCGACCGAACTCGGGCCGCAGGGATCCGTCGCTCCTGAAACCGTTGCGGCCCGCGGCGGGATCAGGGTATCCCCCGTTGCTGCCCTGCAGGTACACACCGATCGTGTTGATCCCGTGCGCGATCATGTTGTCGAGCGCGCGTACATGGCGCTCCGTGATGTTGTCGCTGAAGAGCGCATTGCCCGAGCGCAGTCCCCACATCACGAACAGTTTGCCGCCCAAGTAGGCGCGGTCGTCACGGACTTCGAAACGCCGAGTGGCGGACGGTTCGGCCACGGATTCCTGATGCACTGCGGAGCACAGGAAAGTGGTCAACAAGGCTGCGACGATCGTGGCGCCGGGATTGAATCGGAACATGGTGGGAGCGTTAGGGGTGTTGGGAGGTTGAACAGCGTGTTGTGCACACCCGTCGCAAGAGCGTGCAACGACCGCGAGTTCCGTTGGCCACGATCTCCTCCGTGATTTCACGGGCCGAGACTTACGAATCGACGTAGAACCCGCCGATGCGCAAACCGCGGCCCGTGGGCTCGTGCTCGTAGCGCGTCCCGAACGAGAAGATCCATTGCGGGGTACCCGGAAGCCGGTTTCCGTCGAACTCGCCGTTGGCGTACTCCGACTCGTTGAACGCCGCCGAAACCCATGCTCCTTGAGACGTTGTTCGGGCCATAACGCACGCTGGAACCGCCCTTTTGGATGTCAATCGCGTAGACGCGCACCAGGGTGAATGGAAACAGCGACGCCCCGGGCTGCCCATAGGGTGCGCAAACGAGCGGGATGCCATCCGTAAGGAGCGACACGTTGACCGCTCGGAAGAAGCCGTCGTTGCCTGTGACGCCGCGCAACCCGATATTCGGCAATGAGTCCGATCCCGTTTCCTCGCCGACCACCACGTTCGGCGATCTGCGCAGGACTTCGTGGACGTTCATCGCCCCTGCGTTTTCAATCTGCTCGGGCGACAGCACATCGCGTCCCGCTCCCCAGTCCAGGGGCGGCGCACGAAGGAAGCGACCATCACCGAGCGCGCGCGCTTCGATCAGGACGGCCGGGATCGTCGTGCCGCCGTCAGCATCCGGCGCGGGTTCGACGGTCGGAACCGATGTCGGGGCGGGCGCGGCGGCTGGTGGCGTTACGCCCTGTTGCGTCGCCCAGGCAAGCGGCTCGAGCGCAAACGCGGTGGCTGCGAATGCCGCAGAGCGTGCGCTGCGACTGAAGGATCGGTGAAAAGTGGGGGGATGGCGTGACGGGGCCATGATCCGCGGGATGGGTGCGCGAGGGACGCGAGGATCGCCTCGCCAAGCAAACGCAGTGCCACGCGTTCCACTAGCCCGGGTTATTCACCAGCTTTGCGATCGGACGGCCCAACCGGCGGCCTTCGGCCGTCTTTCGCCCTCTGGCGGCACTTTGCGACCACGGGCGTCCTCGTTGACCTGTTCAAGGTCGACTGTGGATCCCGCGGCCGCAAAGCACCACCAGGCGACGACTTGGGCTCGTCTGCTCGAAAACCTGACGAAGAACCCGGGCTAGCGAACGAAGTCGCCGAATCGCCCTCCAAACACACCTTTTTAGTGCGGTCCAGGCTACCGGTTCGTCGGTTGGCCTGACGCCGGCATAGCCCCGCTGTTCCGCCAGCGTGACGGCAATCGCCCTACAGGGAGTGGCGTCGGGGCGGATCGGAGCCACGCTCAGACCCGTCCCGAGGCTTGTGCTGTGCTCGATCGCTCCGCTCGAGTCGGGTCAGTTCAAGAGTGTCGCGACGCGGTCGAGCACCGGTTGCACGGCGTCGCGCACCGGCGTTCCGACCGGGAACTTCGCCTCGAGCGTGTCGATCACCGGCTGCAGGGTCTCCATGCCCGGCAACTTGCCCTTGAACTTCGAGCGCAGTGCTCCCAGTTGTTCGAGCACTGGCTCGAGTTTCGCCCGCGCCGCCTGCGCGCTCGGCAGGTCGGCGATCCCCTCCAGTTGCGCGCGCACTTTTGCCATCAGGTTGGTCGCTTCCGCCTGGAACGCGGCGCTGCCCGACTTGGCGGCATCGCCGACCGACTGCTTCGCCGATTCGAACACTCCGCCGAGACCCGCGGGCGCACCGGCGGGTGCTGCGGGAGCTGCCGACCCGTCGCCTGAGTTGACGACCGGAGCGGGAGCACCCGCCGCGCCCTCGTGGGCGCTCGTCGAGTTGTCAGAGCAGGCGCCGAGGCTGAGGAAGGCAGTCAGGGCAGCAAGGGTGATGGAGATCTTCATGGGGGGCATCGTCAGGAAAGAATCGACGGCCACGCGAACGAGGGCCGAGACCGAAAGCTGCACCGGCGCGCGGTGGCCGGGCGGGCACAGCCCATTATTGACCGCCAATGCGCCCAATCGGGCTCAATCCACCCAAACTTCCGGCGGAATGGGGTGGGAGAGGAAATGCGTCATGCCCTCGGTGAACCCGTAGGCGCCGGTTTGCCCAAAAACGAGCAGGTCGCCGACCTCGAGGGCGGGGAGATTCACTTCGCCCAGGCGGTCGAGGCTGGTGCACAGGGGGCCCGCGAGCGTGTAGCGCTGGTGCCCGCCGGTTTTCCCGATGGCCCGCACCGGGAACGGCTCGCCGGTGAGCAGCGGGCGCGCGAGGTGGTTGATGCCCCCCTCGAGGATGGCGAAGGTCGTCCCGCGGCTTTCTTTGATGCGCACGACACGCACGAGGTACACCCCAGCGGGTCCGGCGAGGAAACGGCCCGGCTCGAGCACCAACCGGCCTTCGAACCAACTGGCCCGCGCCAGCAGATCGGTGAGGCCCCGGCCCAAACGTTCGAGGTCCAGCGGGGAATCCCCCGGCGCGTACGGGATGCCGAGTCCGCCACCCAGGTCGATCTCCGCGAGGGGCGCGTCCAGGAGCGACTGCAGCCGCTCGCCCAGTTCGAGCACACGCGCGTGGTTCTTGAGCAGCACGTCCGCATCGCGCTGGTTAGACGACGCAAACACGTGCAGGCCGCGGATGCGAACTTGTTTACACCGCGCCGCGCGCGCGAGCACATCCTCGAGCTGCTCTTCGTCGATCCCAAACGCGCTGGGTCCGTCCCCGCCGAGGATGCGCCGCTCTTCGCGCATGCCGAAGGCCGGATGGACACGCAAGTTGACGGCGACCGGTTGGTCCGCGAGCGCGTCGATGCGCTCGAGGTCTTCGATGCCCTCGGCTTGGATGCGCGCGCCCAGCGCGAGCGCGCGCTGCAGCTCAACGGTCCGTTTTCCCGGCCCCGCGAAGTAGATGGTCGCGTTGTTTTGTCCCAGGGCGACAACACGGTCCAACTCGCCGATCGACGCACAATCGAAGGCCGCCCCGCGCGCAGCGAGGCACGCCATGAGCGCAGCGTGGGGGTTGGCCTTCACCGCGTACGCGATGCGCGCACGCGCGGGAAGCGCAGCGCGAAGACGGTCGTAGCTGGCCTCTACACGGGAGCGCGAGTACGCGAACAGGGGCGTTCCGCGTGCCCGTGCGAGCGCGTCGCACGCGCGGTCGTCGAGCGCAAAAAGCGGCTCGGTCAACGCAGCGCGTCCTCGAGCGCGGTCGCCGCGTCAGTGCGGCTGTCGCGGTACTTGACGATCAATGCGGCGTTGACGCCGAGGCCGAGCTTCGACGCGTACACACCGCTCGCGGGGCGTGTTCCGGGCACCACAACCGCGTCCGCGGGGACTTCGCCCACGTGGTCGCAACCCGCAACGAGGTCGTGGATGCGCGTGGAGGCGGACAGGACGACTCCGGCGGCGAGCACCGCCCGTCGGCGCACATGCACGCCTTCGAACACACCGACGAGGCCGCCGACAAAACAGTCGTCCTCGATAATAACCGGACGCGCGCCCGCGGGCTCGAGCACGCCGCCGATCTGTGCACCCGCCGACAGGTGCACACGCGCGCCAATCTGCGCGCACGATCCGACCAGCGCGTGGCTGTCGACCAGCGTGCCCGTGCCGACGTACGCACCGACGTTCACGTAGGCGGGTGGCATGATGACAACCCCCGACGCGATGTAGGCGCCCCGACGGACCGCGGTGCCGCCGGGCACCACGCGCACACCGTCACCTAGCGTAAACGCTCGCGGCGGGTAGGCGGTTTTGTCGAAGAATCCGCGCTCCATCGGCATCACGGACGTGCGCCGGAATCCCAGAAGGATGGCTTCCTTGACCCACGTATTGACACGCCAGCCGCCTTCCTCGTCGGGCTCGGCCGCGCGGATTTCACCGCGCTCGAGTGCGCGCAGCAGTGCCTCGTGCGCCACGGGCGTGCATGGATCGTTGGCGAGCGCAGACGCGTCGCGTGAATAGAAGTCGAGCAGGGCGCGCGGTTTCATCGGGGGTTCGCCATCAGGAGTTCCGATCGGTCGAGGGCGGCGGCGACCGCTGCCCGGGTTGCTGCGCTGGGGGGCAGGAGGGGCAGTCGGCATCCAGCACCGGACAATCCGGCGTGGGCGAGCGCCGCTTTGAGCGCAATGGGGTTCGGTTCGAGGCTCAGCGCGTCGATCACGGGCATGAGGCGCGCCTGCCACGCGATGGCGGCCGCGCGGTCACCGGCGAGCGCGGCGTCAATCCACGCGCGTGTGGCGGCGGGCAAAACGTTGGCAACCACCGAAACGAGGCCGGCTGCACCTACGGCAATCGACGCGAGGGCCAGGGGATCGTCGCCGGCGAGCAACATCTTTCCCGCTGGCATTTCGCGTGCGACCGTGTCGATTTGCGCCAGGCTGCCGCTGGATTCTTTCACGGCGACCACCGCGTCGAGCTCCCACAACAACGCAAGCGCCGCGGGCGTCAAGTTTGAACCCGTGCGCGCGGGAACGTTGTACGCCACCAGCGGAAGCCCATCCGAAGTTTTGGCGATGGCCGCGAAGTGGGCCGCGATGCCCGCGGGTGTCGGTCGGTTGTAGTACGGCGTGACGACGAGCGCACCATGGGCGCCGAGATCGAGCGCGCGCCGGGTGAGGCGGCACGCCTGGTCGGTGGCGTTGTGGCCCGTGCCCACGACAACCCGTGCACTGCCCCGGTGCTCCAACGCAAGTTCGATGAGGACATCGCGCTCGTCCTCGTGCAACGTTGCTGCTTCGCCGGTCGAACCCAGCACCACGACCGTGTCCACACCACCCTTCACGACGTACTTCACGATGCGCGCAAATGCCGCGCGGTCGAGGGCGCCCTTTTGATCGAACGGTGTGGCAAGTGCGACCCACAGGCCGGCGGGAAGGCGAGGCGGGTTCATGGGGATTCCGGTGCGCGGTAGGGGCCGACGAGGTCACGGGCGACGTCCCGCATTGTGAATACTCCGGTGCGGCCCACTAGCCACGCTGCCGCTTGCAGCGCGCCATCCGCGTAGGGGCTTGCGTCGCGGGCAGTGTGCGAGATTTCGAGCACTTCGCCGGGGGCGTCTACACCCATGCGGTGGGAGGACCAGGTGCTTCCGGCGCGCACCGCAGCCACACAGAGCTCGTCGGCGCCGAGGCGCCCGTCGCCGCCGGGCATGCTCCAGCGTGTTTTGCGCGGACAGTGCGCCAAAACGGTTTCCGCCAGCATCTTCGCGGTTCCCGACGGGGCATCGAGTTTGTGCGCGTGGTGGTGTTCGACGATGTATGGGTCGCGGGAAGCGTCGGCGGCCGCAAAACGCGCGAGCGCAGCCACCAGTTCGCCGAACAGCGCAACACCGAGCGAAAAGTTTGGTGCGACGAGGACGCCGATCCGATTTCCGATCCGCGCTTCGAGGTCGGGCAGCTGCCAGCCCGTGCTACCGATCAGCAGGGGCGTGCGAGTTGCGAGCGCCCACTCGATCCGCACTTCCACGGCGGCGCCGGCGCTGACTTCAATCGCGGCGTCGACGGGCTCCGTGGGGGGCGCTGCGCGTGTAACCATCCACACAACATCGCTGGCAGCGCGCTCCGCGATGGCGCGGCCGAGGCGCCCGTTGCCAAAAAGTCCGATGCGCAAGGGTTTTGCGGTGTTGTTCACGGCCGTTGATCCGCGTGCGGCCCCTCGAACAGTTCCGCGTGGAGCAGCGCCATCGCGCGCGGTACGTCGCCGTAGTGCAGGACGAGCGACAGGTTGATTGCGTTAGCGCCCATCGAAATCATTTCGATCGGCATAGCGCGCAGCACGCCAAACACACGCGCCGGGATGTCCGGCGACTTGCGCTCGCCCACGATCGCGAGGATGGCGCGTTCCGTCGCCACACGCACACGCGCAAAGCGCCCCAGGTCCTCGACCAGCGCCGTCAGCGGGGCATCGGGTTCAACCGTCAGCGACACGCTAACTTCGGCGGTCGAAACGATGTCGACACTGACACCGAGTCGCCCAAAAACCTCGAACAGGCGCGCCAGGAAGCCGCTTTGGGCCAGCATGCGCGACGATTCGACCGTCAGAACCGTAACCGGTCCGCGCGCCGCGAGCGCCGTGACGGTGCGCCGCGTCACGACGCCTTCGCGGATCGTCGTGAAGCGCCCCTGTGGTCGGCGTGTGTGGCGCACGGTGACGGGGATGCGGGCTTCGACGGCGGGCTGGATCGTCGCGGGGTGCAGCACCTTGGCGCCAAACGCCGCGAGTTCCGCGGCCTCTGCGAAACTGATCTCGGCAATCGGCGCCGCAGCGGGCACAAGGCGCGGATCCGCGGTCAGGATGCCCTCGACGTCCGTCCAGATCTGCACTTCCTCCGCGCCCAGCGCCGCTCCGAGCAGCGCCGCCGAGTAGTCCGATCCACCGCGGCCAAGCGTGGTGGTCAAACCGTCCGCCGTCGCACCGATGTACCCCTGCGTGATGACAGCGCGTCCAGGGCGAACACGCGGCCCGAGGTGCTCGCGCGCGAGGCTCGAAAGCGCAGTTTCGTCGGGCCGCGCGGCGCCAAAACGCGCATCCGTGCGCAGGACGCGGCGCACATCGACGTACTCCGCAGCGAGGCCTCCCGCAACCGCGAAGGCCGCGAACAGGCGGGTGGAAAGGCGCTCGCCCATCGACGTGATGGCATCGAGGCTGCGCGGCGAAAGTTCATGCAGCAGTTGGACTCCGCGCAGCAGCACACGCAGTTCATCGAACAGCTCGCGCAGTTCAGACGCGAGTGCCTCCGGAACCGTGCCCTCGAAGAGTTCGCTGGCGGCGGCGCGGTGGCGCTCGAGCAGTTCGCGCTGCACCCGACGTGCACCGCGCTCGTCACCCACTTCCGAGAGCCGCGCGGCTTCAAACAGCGCGTTGGTCACACCGGACATCGCCGAAAGCACGACCACGGGCGCACGCGGCATAGCCGCGGCGACGAGGTCGCGCACCGCGCGCAAGCTCTCGGGGTCGCCGACGGATGTGCCGCCGACCTTCATCACGAGGCTCAGCGTTCGATCCAACCGCGTGCGAGCGCGAGTTCGGCGTT
>JBBRWC010000099.1:0-15188 GCA_038246255.1 Planctomycetota bacterium | reverse complement strand
GGGGGGGCGAGCCCGGGGGGGGGGAAGGATGTCGGGGCGGGGGGGGCGAAAGGTCGGGGCGGGGGGGAAGAAGCCCGGGGGGGGAAGAAAGGTCCGGGCGTTGGCTCTGGGTGCTGGCGCGCGACTCGGCGAGTCGCCATTTGGCGATCGCACCGTGGTCACCCGCGAGCAGGACGTCAGGCACCGCATGTCCGCGCCACACGCGGGGTCGCGTGTACTGCGGATGGTCGAGGACGGCGTCGGCTTGTGGTTGTTGTTCGAAGGATTCGTGGGCAGCCGATTCTGCGTGGCCGAGCACCCCGGGAACGAGCCGCACGGCGGCTTCCGCGATGCACAGCGCGGGGAGCTCCCCACCCGCCAGCACGAAGTCGCCGATCGAGACCAGTTCCCACTCCAACTCGAGGCGAATGCGCTCGTCGTAACCTTCGTAACGGCCGCACAGGATCAGGATGCGCTCCTCGCGGGAGAGCTCCCTGGCTAACGGCTGTGAGAAGGTTCGGCCTCCCGGCGTGAGCAGGATCCGGCGGAAAGGTCCCTCGCGGCGCTCGAGCCACTCCACGCAATCGAGGATAGGCTCGGGCTTGAGGACCATGCCGGGTCCGCCCCCGAAGGGTCGGTCGTCGACGGTGCGGTGTCGGTCCCGAGTGAAGTCCCGAAAATCGATCAGCCGGATGTTCGCCAGGCCTTTGTCCTTTGCGATCCCGAGGATGCTCGTGCCGAGGTACGGCTCGAGCGCCTCCGGGAACAGGGTCAGGATGGCGATCAGCACGGTGGACCGGGTCCAGGAAAGGGGCGAGCAGCCTACGGGCCCTCCGGGACGGGGTCAAGGCCGGCTGGTGCAGGGACCCCCTTCGGGCTAGTCTCCCCGCCCCATGTTCACCGGTTTGGTTGAGGCCCGCGCAGAGGTCGTCCGATTCGAGCGCCGCGGCGCGGGCGCCCGGCTCGGGGTGCGCTCACCCGGCAACGGGTTCGATGTCGCGCTCGGGGACAGCATCGCCGTCAGCGGTGTGTGCCTCACCGCGGCAGCCTTTGCCGGCGACCCGGGCGCCGGCGGCGTGATCGAGTTCGACCTGTCGGCGGAGACCCTGGCGCGGACCTGGTTCGGGGACCTCGCCCCGGGGCGCGGGGTGAATTTGGAGCGCGCATTGCGCCTCGGGGACCGCCTGGGGGGGCATCTCGTCAGCGGACACGTGGACGGGGGCGGCGTGGTCACGGCCTTCGGGTCGAGCGGCGACTGGGGAAGACGGCTCGAGGTCGAACTCGACCTGGGCCTCGAGCGCTACACGATCGACAAGGGATCGATCACCCTGGATGGCGTCAGCCTGACCGTCGTGGCACCCCGGGGGAGGATTTTTTGCGTGGCCCTCATCCCGCTCACCCTGTCGACGACGACTCTCGGGGAGCTCCAGCCCGGGCAGCGGCTGAACATCGAAGTGGACGCCGTGGGCAAGTGGATCGAACACCTGATACCCGCCCGGCCCTGACCCGAGCTCGCCAAGAAGCGGTCAGAACGCGCTGAAGAGCAGCGACGTGAATGTGGCGACAGGGGCCGCCTCGCGCAGGTCCTCGAGCGTGCGGTTCAGGGTCTTCATCGCGAGCTCCAGTTCGGTGTAGATGCCGTCGTCCTGGATCAGGCGACCGAGGGTTCCTTCGCCGCGGGCGAGCTGTCCCGAAACCTGCGCCAGGTTCTCGCCGATCGCGGCGATGTCGCTGTAGAGCTCGTCGCTGGACAGCAGGCGCTGCAGTGTGCCCTCGCCGTTCGACAGCCCCGCCGTGAAACCGCCGACGTCGTCGACGATCACTTCGAACTTCTGGGCAAGTTCGCCGTCGTTGATCAAGCGCGGCAACAGGCCCTCGCCGTCGCGCACGGAGTCGGTGAGCTCCGCGATGCCGTCGAACGCGGCTTCCGCGCGGCCGACCGCCGCCCGCGCTTCCTCGGCGAACTCGGCATCGTTGAACAGACGCGGCAGCAAACCCTCGCCTTCACGCGCCTCACGCGCCGTGCTCTCAAGCTCGCGCCCGGCATTGAGCCACGTGTCGTAGAGCTCGCGCGATTCGTCGCCGAGCAGCGCACCGAGCGCGCCGCGCCCCGCGCGCAACTCGTCGCTGATCGCGGCAGCGTTTTCCGCGGCGCGCGCCAGCTCATCGAAGGTGGTGTTGAGGTCCTGGGCCACGCCGCCCGCGCGCAGCTCGTCGATCATCTCTTCGAGGCCCTGGAAAATGGCATCGATGCGCTCGCCGTTGCGCTGGAACACCTCGCCAAGGTCGCGCAGGGCCGTCAACGGATCCGGTTGGATGGAGCCGGTCAAGTCGTCGTAGCGCTCCGGACCGATCGGCGCCGCGCCGGCGGGGCCGGGCTCGATCGCCACCAAACGGCCGCCAAGAAGCGTCGCGTCGCGGATGGTGATTTCGTAGTCGTCGCGCAGTTCGACATCCTGGTCGAGCAGCAGGGTGACGGTGATGCGGCGATCGTCCGGCGCCGCGGCGTCGTAGGTCAGCGAGCGCACACGCCCGATGCGCATACCGGCGAGCTGCACGCTGTCACCCTCGCGCAGGCTCTTGGCCTCGGGGAAATGCACGATGAGGCGCGCGGACTCGCCAAACAGCTTCACGTCGCTGAGGAAAAGCGTGTAGAAGCCCAGCACCGACAGCGCGATGAGGACGAACATGCCGAGCAGGAGCTGGCGTTGGCTGGTCATGGCTGTCAATCCTTCGAATCGCCGAGGAAACGCACGAGGCGCGGGTGGTCGCTGGCGAGGAACTCGTCGCGCGGGCCCTCGAGGACGACCTTGCCCTCCTCCAGCAGCACGACGCGGTCGGCCACCGTCTTCACACAGCTCACCAGGTGGCTGATGACGACCGATGTGATGTCGAGCTGGGTGCGCACGTCGCGGATCAGCTGGTTGATGGACGCGGAGATCTCGGGGTCGAGGCCCGCGTTGGGCTCGTCGTAGAGGATCAGCTTGGGATCCGTGATCAGTGCCCGGGCAAGCCCGACGCGCTTGCGCATGCCACCCGAGAGCTCGGACGGCATTTTCTCGAGGATGCCCGGCAGGTGCACGAGTTCGAGCTTTTGCTCGACACGCTCGAGGATCTCCGCCTCGGAAAGGTCGGTGTTCTCGCGCAGCGGCAACGCGACGTTGTCGCGCACGTTGAGCCAGTTGATCAGCGCCGAGTCCTGGAACAGGTAACCCATGTGCCGGCGCAGCTCGGCCAAGTCCTTGCGGCTGATCGTTGCCATGTCGTGGCCCTGGACGGTCACACGCCCGGAATCGGCCTTCATCAACCCGATGACGTGCCGCAGGGTGACGGATTTGCCCGTCCCCGAGGGACCCATCAGCACCAAGGTCTCGCCGCGGTAAACCACGAGGTCGAGCTTGTCCAGCACCACCTTCGAGCCAAAGCGCTTCGAAACCTTGTCGAAGCGGATCACCACCTCGCGGTCGCCCTCGTGATCTTTCTGGCGGTCGTCCGCACCCGAGCGTGCGGGCGCGCTGTCCGCGGTCGCGGTCCTGTGATCTCCCTGCGCGTCCACGTCGGTCAGTTCTGGTAGAGCAGCCAGGTCAGGAAGTAGTTCGACACGATGATCGCGATGATCGAGTCGCGGACGGCCTGACGCGTCGCCTGTCCAACGCCGAGGGCGCCACCGCGCGCGTGCATGCCGGCACTGCACGAGATGATCGCGATCAGGATGCCGAACACGAACGACTTGAGCAGACCCGCGTACACGTCCTTGGGGAGCGGGATCAACGACCCCGGGTCCTGTAGGGCCTGGATCGCGCTCTTGAAATAGAGCTCGAGTTCCACGCTGAGCTGCGCCGACGCCACCAAACCGCCGCCTACGACCCCGATCAGGTCGCACAGCACCGTGAGCAAGGGGCAGGCGATCGCGAGGGCCACGAGCCGGGGCAACACGAGGAAGTCGACCCGATCGACGGACAGCACCTCCAACGCGGCGAGTTCGTCCGATACGGACATGGTGCCGAGTTCGGCGGCGAGCGCGCTGCCGGCGGTGGCGGCGAGGATGATGCCCGTGATGAACGGACCCATTTCGCGCGCCATCGAGAGGGCGACGAGGGTCCCGATCTGGTCCTGCTGGCCGAGTTGCGCGAGGTAGAGTCCGGTTTGCAGGGCGAGGATCATGCCCGCGAATAGGCCCACGAGCAGCACCACGTGCACAACCTGCACACCGCCGACGAACAGTTGGTCGGCGATCATGGCGCGCCGCTTCCACAAGCTGGGCAGATGCCCCAACGTGTCGAACAGCAGCTCGAGCTGGAAGCCAAACTGGCGGCAAGTGGTAAAAAAGGAGTTCAACACGCGGGTCTCGTGGTGCCGCGGGATGCTACCAGCCCGGGGAGGCGGACCCGAACGGCGCGCCGTTGGTGCGTCGGCGTAGCGCCAAGTACGCGGCGCTCATATCCAAAGTCGGGAATCACGGGGCGCCGTCCTGCACCGGCGTCAACTGCCGCAGCGCGCGCTCGCTTGCGCGGCCAACTCCGTCCGCGCCCATCGCGTCCGGCGTGGCTGCGTCGAGCGGGTCGGCGTTCCACAGGGCGGGCCAACCGGGACCGGGGAACGCGGGCGCTATCAGGCCGGGTTCGCTCGCCTTGGGGCCGCTGCGCCAGCGCAGGAGACCAAAAAGCAGCGAGGATTCCGTCACGCGGCGCTCCGGTGGACCGAAGGAGCGGCGGCTCCACAATCCCGCGAGGGAGGAGCGGTGCTCATCGCCGTCGGAATCGTGGCGCCAGAGTCCGAGCCACGACCGCTGCGCGACCCGCTTTCCATCTTGCTCGCGTGCGTACAGCTCCCAGAGCCACGCGTAGTGGTATTCGAAAACCGGCAGCGGCAAGAACGGGTTGAGCGCCAGGAACGCGCTGCGGCGGCGATCGCCCACGACCTTTTCCTGGTACAGCGGCCAGAGCTTGCGGTGCGATTCTTCCTGGCCGGTTTCGGAGCGGACGAGGTCCCAGGCGTGCCAGAACGGCAAAACGTAGAAACTGGCGCGCTCGAACCCGGGCACGTCCTCCTTGCGCTCGTGCACGATCGGCCAGGCCCAGGTCCGCGTTTCGAGGCCATCGCCCTTGAAATACGACCACAGGGGCCAAAAACGCCGCCGTTCGTCGGCGAGCGGCGCTCGGCCGCCGCCCTGCACGCGCACGAGCGGCCACGGGCCGTCCCACGCCCAAAACCCGGATTCCTTGTCGTAGGCGTAGCCAAAAAACGGCCACAGCGTGGTCCACGAGCGGTAGGTCCCCGCGCGTGTGTGCCCGAGCAAGGGCCACACCATCCACTTGGTCTCGCGCTTGTCGGGCGGATTGGCGAGCTTGTTGCGGTGGTAGTGGCCGATCGGCCAAAGCACGAAGCGCCGGTCGTAGCGACCGGCTTTGCGCGAACGACCGGCGATCGGGAAAACACGCCAGGTCAGTTGTTCGTCGTTGCCCGTCGACGTCCACGCGAAGATTGGAAAGAGCGCGTGGTGGCCCACGGCGTCGAGCCGCTGCGTACGCGCGTACAGCGGGAACAGAATGAACGAGACGTTGTCCCAGGTGATGAAGCCGTCGAGGTCGCCGTAGAACGGAAACCACGCGAACTTGGATTTGCCGCGGTCGTTGCGCGACCAGATGATCCCGGGGAGCGCGACGAGGTCGTACTCCCGGCGCGCGCCGGGCTCGGGCCCCGGCTGCGAGCGCCAGTAGTAAACCGGGAAGAACACCGACGTGACGTGGTCGCCGTCGCGCTCGCGGTATCCCAACGGCGGCAGGAAGTCCGTGCGTGAGCCTTCGATGCCCGCGGTGTAGCGCTGGTCCTGCCAGCCGAACAGCGGCCGCAGCGCCCGATGGCGGACGTGGTCCTCGTAGAGGCCGCGCTCGGAGATGTAGGCACCCCCGGCCGCTTCGGTGCGCACGACCCGGTCGGACGTGGTGACGCGGGTGTAGAGCGGCGCGAGGTGAACGTCCGCGCCCGCGCCCGCGCAACCCGCCGCGGCGAGGAGGGCGAGGGTCGCGCCCAGCGCCCGCGCTGTGCGTACGCCGCTGCCGATCGCGCTGCCGATCGCGCTGCCGATCGCGCTGCGGATCGCAGCGCCGATCGCAGCGCCGATGACGGTGCCGATGACGCGTCCGACCCGGTGTTGATGCCGTTGCACGGGAAGAGGTGTAGGGGTCAGCGGGCTCGTAGGCAAGTTCGAGCTGGGAGTGCGGGCCTCCAGGCCCGCCCCGGAGCGCGACGGCAAAAGCCGTGCACTTCTCCTTCTCCAAGGCGGGCCTGGAGGCCCGCGCTCCCGGTGCACGTGTCGGTGCGGGGCGCTGTTGTGTGCACGCGGCATTTTTGGCGGCGCGCTCAAGCCCGCGCTGCTTACATTTCGCGGGCCACCGTCCGTGGTCACTTCGCCTGCGCGCCGACCTTTCCTTCTCGCCATGACCACTTTCCTCAGCGGCATCCAGCCCAGCGGCCGGCCCCACCTCGGCAACTACTTCGGGGCGCTGCGTCAGCACGTCGCCGCGGCCCGCGAACCCGGCGAGCACTTCTATTTCATCGCCGACTACCACGCCCTGACGACCGCCCCGGACGCGGCGTCCGTGCGCGAGTCGGTGCGCGACATCGCGGTTTCGTACCTCGCCCTGGGTCTGGACACGACACGCGCGAGCCTTTTCCGCCAAAGCGACGTGCCCGAGGTGACCGAGATCGCGTGGCTGCTTGCCTGCGTGACGGGCATGGGGTTGCTCGAGCGCGCCCACTCCTACAAGGACAAGCTCGCCCACGGCATCAAGCCTAGCGTGGGGCTCTTCACCTATCCCATTCTCATGGCCGCGGACATCCTGGCCTACGACACCGACGCCGTTCCGGTGGGGCGCGACCAGGTCCAGCACGTCGAGATGGCCCAGGACATGGCCGGTTATTTCAACGGCAAGTTCGGTGAGGTCTTCCGCCGGCCCGAGGCGCGCCTTCCCGAGAGCGAGCGCTTCCAGAAGGTCCCGGGCATCGACGGCCAGAAGATGAGCAAGAGCTACGGCAACGGGGTGTGGATTTTCGAGTCGGGCAAGGCCCTCGCCAAGGTCGTCGCGCGCATTGCGACGGACAGTCGCGCGCCCGAGGAACCCAAGGATCCCGACGGCGTGCTGTTGCTGGATTTCCTCGCCCTCTTCCTTGAGCCCACGGAAATCGAGGACTGGCGTGCGCGGGTCCACGTCGGCGGGGCGGGGGCGCCGGGTTATGGGCACATGAAGCAGCGCCTCGTCGCCGCGATGGAGGAGCACTTTGCGCCCGCGCGGGCGCGCCGCGAAGCGCTGCTCGCAAACCCCGCCGAGGTCGATCGCGAGCTAGCGGCCGGCGCGGCGCGGGCCCGGGCGAGGGCCGCCGAGGTCGCCGAGCGCGCCCGTCGCGCCGCCGGGCTGCGCTGACAGCGGGGGAGAAATTCGGCCCGACCGCGCCCAACTTTTCCCAAGCTCTCACCCCATGGGCTCGAACAGCTTTGCCTTCCGACGTTTTGTGATCTCTGGCCTGGTCGCCGCAACGACCTTGATGGGGTGCACCACACCGGCGGCGGATGAGCGCACCGCGGCTCCCCTCGCCGGTCCGGCGGTGCCGCGCCCGTTTACCGATCGCTTCCTTGGTGAAGCGTGGCTCGTCGCGCGCGCGATCGAGGTCGAAGGCCCCCTCGGTCTGCTCGACCACATTGCCGCCGGGCAGGACACACAGAGCTTCGACTACCGCGCTGAGTCCATCCCCGCGGGTTACCGCCAGACGTGGACGCGGCGTGCCGACGCCGTCAACGGGTTGCGCGCTCAACTCGACGGTTGGGCGCTCGTCGCCACGGACCGGCTCGTCGTCCTGGAACGCTTCGACGAAGTGTCGGTGACGCTGCGCGCGGCAGGCGATGTGACGTGGTTCGAGCGAGCGACGGAGACGTCCGGCGGGCCCGCAACGGAGCACTCGGTCGTGGGGCATCGGCCGGGCACACCTTGAGAGCGGCGTTTGCCTGTGCGCTCGCCTGCGCGCTCACGTGGGGGTGCCAAGCGCCGGCCGCGCCCACCTGGCGGCCCGCGCCGGCCCCCGCAAGCGCGTCGATTTTGGAGGAGGTGGCGGCGCTGGAGCGCGCGGGGCGGCTCGAGGACGCGCGCGAAAGCCTCGCGGCGGCCGTGGCAGCGGCCCCCGGGGACTACGACGCGGCGGCGCGGCTCCAGGACCTCGAATCGCAGCTCCTGGTCGCCGGCGAGCCCGTGCCCGGTTTCGACGGCCCGCCGGCCGACCCTGTCGCGACGCTGCGACGGGTTTACCGCGCCCGCGCGGTGGCGAGCGGGCGCCCGCTGGACGATGTGCTGGCGGCGCGCGCGGAGGACGATCGGCTCGCCGCGCTCCACCTTCTTGACCAGGCGCTCGCGAAGGATGGGGAGTTTGCGCTCGCGCACTACGCACGGGCCCACGTCCTGTTCGCCGTGGGGCGGCTCGGTGACGCGCGTGCGGCGCTCGATTCGGCGCTCGAGCGGGCACCCGGCCTTGCGGCGGCGCGGCGGCTCGAAGCGCGGCTTTTGGCTGCGGAAGGGGACGAACAGATGGCTTTGGCGGCACTCGACGGATGGCTGGCGCGCACACGCGGCGATCCGCGGGTCGTGGATGCGGAGCGGGTTGATGGCGAGCTCGACGCAGCGGGGCTCGAACTCGCGCGGGGCGAAGCGCGAGCGGCGCTCGAGCGGCTCGGACGGCTTCCGGACGGCATCGGTCCGCGCGGGGCGCGGCTCGAACTCCTGCGGGCGGCTGCCTGGGAGCTGCGCGGCGATTGGGATGCGGCCCTCGCGGCCGCCCGGCGCGCTGCGGACCTCGCACCCGCGGACCCGCTGCCCCTCGTTTACGGCGCGCTGATCCACGGGCGGCGCCGCGGCGATCGGGTCGCGGCACGGCGCGCGTGGCTGCGGGTCGTGGAGCTCGCGGCGGCCGGGGCGGCCGGGGCGGGGGCGTTCGACCCGCGCCTTGCGCTGTACGTGCTGCGGGCGCGGGTGGAACTCGCCCAGTTGGAGCGCGGACGACTGTCGGGCGCGGTGTCGCGCCCGTGATTGCCGTCGTGCAGCGGGTCAAGCGCGCAGCGGTGCGCGTAGACGGCGAAGTCGTCGGCCGCACGGGGCCCGGTGTGGTGGTGCTGCTCGGCGTGCTGGCCGTGGATGGGGAGTCGGAAGCCCGCGGGCTCGCCGAGCGCATCGCGTCTTTTCGCATGTTCGCCGACGCCGACGGTCGGATGAACCGCGCCGCAGCCGAGGTGGGTGCGGGCGTGCTCGTCGTGAGCCAGTTCACCCTTGCTGCGGACGGCCGCAAGGGCCGTCGGCCGTCCTTCGACCGAGCGGCGCCGCCCGCGCAGGCCGAACCGCTCTACCTGCTCTTCGCGGCGCGTTTGTCCGAGCTGGGGCTGCCCGTCGAGACCGGGCGATTTGGCGCGTCGATGGAAGTCGAGCTGGTGGGGGACGGGCCGGTCACCTTCGTGCTCACGAGCTGAGGTCGATCGTTGCCGTGTTGCCGGGGCGCGCAGAAGTGGCCCCCGCACGGCCGCACCGCCGTTCCCGGCCACCGCGCGCAAGGCCTTGCTTGACCGGGAGATAGCGCGCGGCTCCAATCCTGCCAGGCGCTCCGTGCGAGCCGCGCGCGGCCCCCCGGTTCCGCGCCCTGTGCCGCTGTCGCAGGACTTCCCTAGGGCCGGCACCGCCGCGCCCGAGCCCCCGGCTGCCCCACCCCTCTTCGCTCGATCCGCACCCTCCATGAGCGGCCCCGAAGCTCGAACGACGACCAAAAAGGATCTGGTGAACCGCATCGCGGACCAGACCGGGCAGACCAAAGCGGTCGTGCGCGACGTCTTGCAGCGCTTCCTTGACGAGATCGTGGACGAACTCTCCCTCGGCAACCGCATCGAGTTCCGCGAGTTCGGTGTGTTCGAGGTCAAGCAGCGGGCCGCGCGCCAGGCTCAGAATCCCCGCACCCTCGAACGAGTGGAGGTCCCCGGGAAGCGCGTCGTCAAGTTCAAGGTCGGACGTTCGATGCGCGCCCAGGTCTGCGACGGGCCCACGCCGCCGCCCACGCCCGTCGTGGTCGCGCCCCCGCCGCAGCCGCCCCAGCCGCCGCCCCGCAAGCCGGGTAGCCCGTTCTGATTCGAACGCAGGGGTCGGGGAAGGATCGGCTACTGCGCCGACCCCTCCCCGCGCCGCCGTACGTCGGGCGCCGTACGTTGCGTGCCGTGCGTTTCAGCCGCGGCGACCGGCCGCCGCGCCCGCGACCTTGCGCGCAGCGGCGAGGCCGCGCTCGAGGTCCTCGATCAGGTCGTCGACGTGCTCGATGCCGACCGAGAGTCGGACGAGGCCGTCGGACAGGCCCGCCGCGCGCCGGGTTTCCACCGGAATCGCGGCATGGGTCATGATCGGCGGCACTTCGACGAGCGACTCGACGCCGCCCAGGGACTCCGCGAGCGTGAAGACGCGCGTGGCGCTCGAGAACGCCACGCCCGCGTCGACACCACCGGCGAGCTCGAACGACAGCATGCCACCCGCTGCGCGCATCTGACGCGTCGCGAGGGCGTGTTGCGGGTGCGAGGGCAAGCCCGGATAGATGACACGCTCGACGAGGTCGGACGCTTCCAGGTGCTGGGCGACCGCGAGCGCGTTCGAGGTATGGCGATCCATGCGCACGTGCAGCGTTTTGATGCCGCGTAGCACCAGGAACGCATCCATCGGGCCGAATTGGGCGCCCACGGCGTTTTGGTGGAATGCGAGCTCTTCCCGCAGTTTGTGGTCGCGTCCGATGAGCGCTCCACCGACGACGTCGGAGTGGCCCCCTAAGTACTTCGTGAGCGAGTGCACGACGATGTCGGCGCCGAGCTCCAGCGGGCGCTGGAGGTAGGGTGTCGCAAAGGTGTTGTCGACGATGCAGCGCGCTCCCCGGGCGCGAGCGAGGCGCGCGCACGCCTCGATGTCCGCGAGCTTGAGCAGCGGATTCGTCGGTGTTTCGAGGTAGAGGTACGCGGCTCCCTTCTTGAGGGCGGTTTCGACGGCGCCGAGATCGCTGGTGTCGACGAACTCAAAGGCCAACCCGAAGTGCGCGAAGCACTTGAGGAACAGCCGGTGGGTGCCGCCGTAGAGGTCGTTGCCGGCGATGACGCGGTCGCCCGGGCGCAGGCGCTGGAGCAAGGTGGCGATGGCCGCGAGGCCAGAGGCAAAACAAAGGCCCCATTCACCCGCTTCCAGCGACGCCAGGTTGTGCTCGAGCGCTGTGCGGGTCGGGTTCGTCGTACGCGAGTACTCGTAACCGAGGCGCGGAACGCCGGGGGCGTCCTGCTCGTAGGTGCTGTTGAAGTAGACCGGCGTCATCAGCGCGCCGTTTTCGCGGTTCGACTCCTGGCCCGCGTGGATGGCGCGGGTTTCGAAGCGGCCGTGGTTCCGGGGGATCGGTTGGGGTTTCGGCGGCTCGGCCATGGTCCGTTCGTTCTGGAGGCGGTGTGTCGGGCGCGTCGTGTGCGCGGTGAGCGCGCCCGGCGAGGCGGGCGTCCCGCAGAGTGTAGGGCGCGGGGGGGGCGGCGGCCGCCGGGGAGCCCAACGAGACGATTGGAGGGTGGGCCCCCACCACCCACCCTCGACTCGCCCCATCCCCCCTCGGTTGCACTTCTGCGGCCGATCGGCGCCCAGGTGGTTGCGGGGATTGGGCTTAGAATCCGCCGCCTCATATGGCAACGGGGGAAAAGATGGCAGGGGTCGAGGGCCCTGGGCCGGCTTCGGCGGGTGAGCAGATCGAGCGTGGCCTGCGCTGGGTCCCTCTCGGCCTCGCCGTCGCGGCGCTGCCGTGGGTGCTCGGGCTCTCCTTTGCACGCAGCATGGGTTGGGACGAGTCGATGCACGCCGCCCTGCCCGCCTTGCGCATGGCGCTCGCGGTCGGATCGGGCGATCCGCGCGAAGTGTTGGCCATCGCGGTGGCCTGCCAGCAGTACCCGTTTGTGTTCCCCGCCTGGCTCGCGTCGGCGATGGCGCTGTTCGGCCCGACCGAAACCGTCGCCCGCTTCGCCGCGCGCGCCCTGTGGCCCCTCGCGCTGCTCGGCCTGTGGTGGCTTGGCCGCGAGCTCGAGCTCCGCACCCGCGGCCCGCACGCGAACCCCTCTCGCCGCTGGCTGGTGCCCGCGCTCGCCGTGGCGTTCGGCGCCACGTCGCCGATGCTGCTCGCCTTCAGCGGCAGCCTGTTCCTCGAAGTTCCGTCCTTCGTCGTGGGGGTCTTTGCCCTGCGCGCGTGGCTGCGGCGCGGCGATCGCGCGCTCGAGGACGATCGCGCCCAAGCGATCTGTCGCGACCTCGCCGCGGGGGCGTGGATCAGCGTGGCGTTTTTCACGAAGTTCAACTACGGATTGCTGCTCGGCGCGGGCCTTTTCCTCGACCTCGCGATCACGGCGGTAGAGAGCCTGCGGCGGCGCCAGGGTTGGCGGTTTGCCGAGCGGACTCTTTGGCTCGCCGCGCCGGTCGCGCTCTCGTTTGCATGGTGGTTTGTTCTGCCCTGGCCGGGGGGGCGCGAGCTGGGCGCCAGCCACTGGAGCGCATTCACCGCATTTCTCGGCGGCAACCAACTTCCCGAATACACCTCCGGCATCCGCCGCATCTGGGACCTCGGCACGTTCTTGGCACCGGGCCCGTTGGCGCTCGCATTCGTGCTCTTCGGGTTGCTGGTCGCGGCGGTCAGTGTGGGCAGCCCTGCCGTCCGCGCCCTGTTTCTCGTGGCGGCGGTCAGCGGCTTCGCCATCGGGACCCATGTGTTTTTCCTCGACCGCTTCCTCCTGAGCGTCGCACTCGCCGTATGGCCGCTTGCGGCGCTTGGCCTAACCCGGTTGGGAGCGCCGCCTCTGCGCGCGGACCGTGTGGCCGGCCCGCGCGGGTGGGCGCGAGCCGCGGCCTTCCCGGTGGGGCTCGTCGTTGTCGCCTTAACCGGCAAAATCCTCGCGGGGCCGTTTGCGGACAGGATCGGCGTGCGCACCGCGCAGAACCGCGCCGTGATTGACCATTACCACACCGAGCGCATCGACCTTTCGCCCGATCGGTTGGCACCCACCGCGGGGCTCGCGCGGAGCGAATACGACGGGCTCGTGGACCTTGTTGCACAGGCCGCTGGCGCCAATGGGCGTGTGGGTTGGATCGGCGCAAGCAGCGAGCTCTCGCCCGCGGCGCTCCACATCGGATTGCTCGGACGGGGTGGCTCGACCGCGCGGTTTCGCGCCGACGCGGCGCGCATGCGGCCGGGTGGCGAGCCCGACTTCGACGTCACGTGGCAGCAGGTCGATCCCCAATGGTCGAAGGACCAACTGCTCGAGTTCGCGCGGGGTTTTGATGTTTTGATCGCGACGGAGCCGATCGACCTGCGTCGACGCGCCGCGCGCGAGTTCATGGCGCGCTACCGCGGCCAGTTGCTCGAGGACGGCGAGTTTGGCCACGAGAAGCTCGGCGTCGTCTCCATCGCACCCCCCTTTGGCGACCCGTATTCGGTCGAGGTTTTTGCGTGTCGCGCCGCGCGCTGAAAACTTCCCCCCAGGCACCTTTGGCCGCGCGCACGGAGCGCCTCGCGGAGTTCGCCGCGACCGCCCTCGATTGGGAAGCCGTGCGCGCGCTTTTTGTGCCGTTCGCCCGCTCTGACCTCGGACGGCGCGCGCTCGCCGAGTTGGTCCCGCTCGCAGACGCCGAGGCGCGCGAAGCCATTGCGCGCCTCGGGGAGCTCGAGGCCGCCCCGGACTCGGTCGGCGAACCGCCGCTTGCGGGATTGTGCGACGCGCCGGCGCTCGTGGCGGACGCGGGCGAGCAGGGTCGCGCGATGGACGGTGAAGCGTTGGTTGCCATCGCGGGTTTCCTGCGTTGCGAAGAAGCGCTGCGGTTGTGGCTGAGCGAGCGCCGCGTGACGTTGCCCGCATGCGCGCGGCTCGGGGTGCGGCTCGTCGACCTGTCGGACCTGCGCGCTGAACTTGATGCGGGACTCGAGCCGAATGGCGAGCCCCGCGACGAGGCCTCCTTGCAGCTCGCGCGCCTGCGTCTCCAGTCGCGCCGCATCGCGCGCGAGCTCGAGCAGCAACTCAAGGATCTCGCGCGCCGCCCCAACGCCCGCTCGGCCCTCGCCGACGGGCAGGTCGGCCACGTTCACCAGCGCCACGGCCGCCTCGTGCTCGCGATCAAAGCCACGCACCTTGGGCAAGTTCCGGGCGCGGTGCTCGACCGCTCAGCGAGCGGCGAAACGCTCTTCGTCGAACCGCGCGAGTATGCGGACCTGGGCAACCACTTGGTCGAGCTGCGTGCGGACGAAGCGCGCGAATCAAGCCGCCTCTTCGTGCAGTGGACCCGTGCGGTGCTCGCGCGGCGCGGGGGCATCGATGGCGCCGCACATGCCATGGAGCAGCTCGAAATCGCCTGCATCGGGCGCGACATGGCGCGCGCGTTTGGTGGCCGCGCGCCGCTGTTGCCGGGCGACCGCGACGCCGCGCAGGGCCTGCTTTTGCGGGCGGCGCACCATCCGCTCTTGGCCGCACAACAGCGCGCGGGGCGGATCTTGACATCCGTGCCCCTCGATCTGCGCCTGGGCGACACGTTCGACCAGTTGTTGATCACCGGCCCGAACACGGGCGGGAAAACGCTGGCGCTCAAGACGGCGGGGGTCTGCGTCCTTTTGGCGCGTGCGGGACTGCCGATCCTGGCCGATTCGGGCAGCACGGTGCCCCTGTATCGCGGGATCGTCGCGGATATCGGCGACGAGCAGGAGGTCGAGCAAAGCCTTTCGACCTTTGCCTCGCACATGGCGCGCATCGCGGCCGGTTTGCGCCGTGCGACACCGGACGTCTTGTTTCTGCTCGACGAAGTTGGTGGCGCCACGGACCCCGAAGAGGGGGCCGTTCTGGGCGAAGTGCTGCTCGAGCGCCTGCTCGCGCGGCGCGTGCCGACCCTGGCCACAACGCACCTCGCGCGGCTCGTCGAATACGCCTGGCGCCACGCGCGCGTGGAGAACGCGAGTGTCGAGTTCGATCCCATCAGTCTCGGTCCGACCTACCGGTTGCTCGTGGGGACGCCGGGCTCCAGCCAAGCCCTCAACATCGCGCGGCGGCTCGGTTTGCCCGCCGACCTCGTCGCCGAAGCCGAACGTCGCCGCGTACGGCCGGATGGCCATGTGGCGCTCCTGATCGCGGAGCTCGGGGATGCACG
>JBBRWC010000098.1:0-15335 GCA_038246255.1 Planctomycetota bacterium | reverse complement strand
CTCGTTTACGGGCTGGTGCTCGTCGCGATCGGGCTGGCGGTGGAGTTCGGCATGTTGGGGCCGGATGCCGCGGTCCTCGGTCGGGTCGACGCCAGCGCGATCCGCGATGGGGAGTGGTGGCGCGCCGCCACCGCGCTCACGCTCCATTCGGGCCCGGTCCACCTGTTTGCGAACCTGCTTTTCGGCGGATTGTTCGGATGGCTGCTTGCGGAGGTGCTCGGCGCTGGGGTCGCATGGCTCGCGATCCTCGCGAGCGGCGTGCTCGGCAACCTCGCCAACGTCTACCTGCGGACGGGCGAGCACCTGTCCGTCGGCGCGTCGACCGCGATCTTCGGCGCCCTCGGTTTGCTCGGTGGGTTCGAGGGCCTGCGCCGCGGCGCGTTCGGCCTCTCCGCGCGGCGCCGCTGGGCACCGCTCGTCGGCGCGCTCGCGTTGTTTGCGTTGTTTGGCGCTGGAAACGGTGAGGCAAGCGCGCCGGGCGCCCCGCGCACCGACGTGGCGGCGCACCTATTCGGTTTTGTCGCCGGCATCCTGCTCGCGCCCCTGTGTGTGTTCGCGGCGCGGCGTTGGCCACCGGCGAACATGGGTGTGCAGGCGCTGGCGGGCGTCGCCGCGGTGGTGGTGCTCGGTGGGGCCTGGTGGCTCGCGCTGACGTTCGGCGCTTGACCTCAACGCGGGCCGGCCGCGAGGCGCTGCGCGACCGCGGTTTCCAGGGCCGTTGCCGCGTGCCGGTGGCCCACGATCGATAGGTGCAAATCCGACGGCCAATAACAGGCCTCGCCCGAGTTTGCGAGGGTGTCGAAGAGGTCGATGAAGTCCACACCCGCGCGGCCGAGCCCTTCGAGTAACCCGCGCTTCAGGCGCTCGGTCGCAAGGAGCGCCGTCGGTGCCCCTTCCGCAAGCTCCAAACACTCGTTGACCCGCGCCGCAAACGTGCTGGGCTCGACTGCGGTGGCCGTCGGCAGGTAGACGGCGAGGAAGGTTGCACCCATCGCCTCCGCGGTCTGTTGAGCTGCCCATAGCGTTTCAACGGCAGCGGCGACCGCCAGAGCTTCGTCGCCCGGGTTGGCGTCGAAATAGAGTGCCTGTTGGAGTTCTTGGGAAACAAAACCGCTGCGTCCGGCGTGGCCGTCGCGCTTCGAATCGAGAACCCGCCGCAGCGCCTGCTGTGTGCTCGTAGGTTCGGGCATTCCGCGGACGTAGCGCTCGAGCAGCACCTGCTCGTAAAAGTCGTTGCCGCCGTACACCACAACCACGATCAGCGCGGGCGACAGTTTGCGCAGACGCACGAGCGCGCCGAGGTGGTTCACGAACGTGGTGCCGCCGACGGAGGCGTTGAGCACGGCAGCGGGTGTACCGCGCTGGGCCAGCGCCGTTTCGATGCGATGGCACATGTTTTCGCGGTTCTCAAGCACACCATCCATGTGGCTGTCGCCGAGCACGAGCACCCGCGGGATCGTCCGGCCGGGAAGCGGTTGATCGCGGCGCAATCCGAGGGCGTCCGTGACCACTTCGAAACCACCCGCCGGGTGGTCGGGGAAGACAAACGGCAGGCGCACGTTTGGGGCGCGCGCGACGTACCCCAGGTCCACCGCGCGCATGCCGCGCAGGCGGCCGCCGGGGAAAAACACGTTGACCTCGGTCGGCAAAAGGTCGGGGTGCAGCGCGAGCCAAGGGCGCGGCCCGCTCTCGAAAAGTTCCGCTGGCGGCGTGGACGATCCGCGCGCGCGGGAGTGTGCGCCGGCGTTCAGCGAATGGGACGCGGATTTGGGGAGGGCGTTGGCCGGCGGTGCTTCGAAGAGCTCCGTCCGCGCCTCGTGGCCATCCGCGAAGGTGACCGTCGGCGGCGCGGGCGCGTGGCGCGGGTACCAGCCGAGCGCGGCGGCGCAAAGCAGCCCGGCGCCCGCGGAAATCGCCGCGAGGGCGCCACGCGCGATCCAGGTGCCCGCTGCCGTCGGAGCTCGGGTGGGGGCGGCGTGCCCGGGGGCCCGAGCGCGGGGGGACTGCGACATCGCGGGACAGTTTAGGCGTTTGGCGCAGGGGGTGCCCGCGCGCGGGGCCGACCAGGCGCGCGGTACAGCAAAACGGGATGGTCACGGCACGCGGGTGCTCGGCGCCTTGTTGTTAACGTCTTTGCCCCATGGCCCCTTGGAGAGCGGAATTGGGCGCCCAGTTGCGCCTCGCCGGACCCGTCGTCGCCGCCCAACTCGGGCTGATGGCGATGGGGCTCGTGGACACGCTTTTTGTGGGCCATTTGCCCGCGGGAGCCGGTGTGCAGGTGGCCCTCTCGGCGACCGCGCTCGGGAACACGCTGTTTTTTGTCGTCGTGGCGTTTTGCTTCGGCGTCCTGGCGGCGCTCGACCCGGTGCTGTCCCAGGCCCGCGGCGCGGGGGATCACCGGGGTTTTCGCTCGGGCTCCAGCGCGGTTTCCTCCTCGCGCTCGTGTTGACCATTTTTGCGTCGTTGCCGCTCGCTTTTGCGCCGTCGTTGCTGCGGCTTGCCGAACAACCCGACGAGGTTGTGCCCCTCGCCGCCGCCTACGCGCGCATCGCGATTCCGAGCATGCCGGCGTTTCTCGGCTTCGTCGTGCTGCGCCAAGCGCTGCAGACGCTCGGGCGATTGCGGCCGGTGTTGGTGGTGGTGTTCGCGGCCAACATTCTCAACGCATTCCTCGATTGGATGTGGATCCACGGCAATCTCGGGTTCGAGAGCCACGGGGTGATCGGCGCGTCGTGGGCGTCCACCGCATCGCGCTGGTTCATGTTCGGCGGCTTGGTGTGGATCGCAAAACCCGTGCTTTGGCCGCGTTTGATGCCGCTGTCGCGCGACGCTTTCCGCGCGCGGCCGTTTGGGCGGCTTTTGCGTCTGGGTGTGCCGATCGGACTGCAGAACGAGCTCGAGTTCACCGCGTTTGCGATCGTCGCGATCATGATGGGCTGGATCGGCGTGCGTGAGCAGAGCGCACACATGCTGGCGCTGCAGGTTGCGTCGCTCACGTTCATGGTGCCCCTGGGCGTCGGAGTCGCCGCCAGCGTGCGGGTCGGCCTCCACGTCGGCGCGGGGCGCTTCGCTGACGTGCGCCGCTCGGCCGCCGTTGCACTGTCGATCGGCGTCGGTTTCATGGCGGCGTCGGCGCTTGTCCTGTGGTTTGCACCGCGCTCGATCGCCGGATTGTTCACGGCCGATCAAGAGCTCGTGCTCTTCACGGCCAGCCTGCTGCCCCTCGCCGCAGCGTTCCAGCTCTTCGACGGCGCGCAGGTGGTTGCCCTGGGCCTCCTGCGCGGGGTCGGCGACACGATCGTGCCGATGGCCATCAACCTTGTGGGGTACTGGGCGATTGGCTTCCCCGTCGGGTACCACCTCGCGTTTGGTGTCGGCATGGGCGCCCACGGCCTTTGGTGGGGGCTCGTGGCGGGGCTCGCGTCGGTTGCCTTGCTGCTGGGTTGGCGTGTTCACCGGCGCTTTGCGCGTGATCTTGCGCGCATCGATTTGGATCGGGCGGCGCCCGCGGCGCCGGTCGAGCCCGGAATCGGGTCCGGACCAAGCGGCGGATTGGACCTCCAGGAGCGCCCCCTCGGTACCCTTCCCCGCGACGATGGACCCCCGTAACTTCCCGTTGGATCGTGGGCCGGTGGACCGCGTGCCGCGCTCAGGCGGCGGCGCGCTCGTTTACCTCGCAGTGCTCGCCACGATCGGGCTTTTGGTTCTCGCGCGGGACCTTTTGATCCCGTTTGCCGTCGCGCTGATGGTGTGGGTGCTGATCCGCGCCCTCGCCGACGGGATCGGGCGCATCCCCGGCGCAGGTCCGCGTATCCCCGCCTGGGCGCGTTACAGCGGAGCGCTGACCGTGATCGGGCTGTCGGGCTGGTTCCTTTTGCGGCTCGTCGTGCGCAACGTCGCGCGTGTGGAGGGCCAGGTGCCGGTGTACCGCGACAACCTCGACGCGCGCCTCGCCCAACTCGCGGCGCGGTTTGGGCTTGCGGACACGGCCGAGCTGACGGCGTCCCTGCGCGACCTCGACGTGATGGGCCTCGCGGGGCGCATCGCGGGGGAGCTCGGCGCGCTCGCGGGCTCGGTTGGCATGGTGGTGATCTACCTTCTGTTCCTGCTGGTCGAACAGCGCCACTTTGGGCCCAAGTTGGCCGCGCTGTTCCCGGCGGGGGAGCGCCGCGCGGAAGTTGCGGCGATGATCGACCGCGCGCGGCGCCAGATCGAGAGCTACGTCGCGATCAAGTTTGCGGCAAGTGCGCTGACCGGCGCGGCGAGTTGGGCGGTGCTCGCATACCTCGGAGTCGATCTCGCGGCGTTCTGGGGCCTTGTGATCTTCCTGCTCAACTTTATCCCCACCCTCGGGTCGATCTTCGGGGTCGCGCTGCCCCTTGCGCTGATCCTCGTGCAGTTCCCCGAGCCCGTGAAGCCGTTTGTCATTGCGCTGGTCGCCCTGATCGCCATCCAGACGATCATCGGCAACGTGCTCGAGCCGCGTTGGACGAGCGGCAGCCTCGACCTCAGCCCTTTGGCGCTGATCCTCTCGCTCAGCGCGTGGGGCCTCATGTGGGGCACGGTGGGCATGTTCCTGTCGGTGCCGCTGACGGTGATCATCGCCATCGGCTGCGCCCAGTTCCCGCGCACCCGCTGGATCGCGGTCCTTTTGTCCGAGAAGGGCGCCCCCGCGGGCACCCCACGCATTCGCACATGACTACCGTTACACCGGGCGCTCCGCTGCCCTTGGATACTGCGGGCAGCACGCTGCCTCCCGTTGCCAACGCGCCCGCATGGCGCATCGTGCTCGGTGGATTCTTGATGGGCCTCGCGAACCTCGTCCCCGGCATCAGCGGCGGCACGATGATTCTCGCCCTGGGCCTCTACGACCGATTTATCGGCAGCATCGCGGACCTGTCGCGGTTGCGATTGAAAGCGCCCGCCCTGTTTTTCGCGTTCCTGCTCGCCGTGGGTGTCGGGTGCGCGTTTCTGTTTGCGAGCAAGGGTGTCGTCCATCTCGTCACGCACTACCGCTGGGCGATGTACAGCCTGTTCATCGGGTTGACGCTGGGTGGAGCGCCCGAGCTATGGCGGCTCGCGGGCCGCGCGCGCCTTTGTGTGCTGCTGTCGGTCGTGGTCGGCGTCGCGGGTATGTGGTTGTTTTCGCGCTCCGGCCAAAGCAGCATCCAGGAGACACCGCTCACGCTCGGACTCATCGGCGTCGCCGCGGCAGCCAGCATGATTCTGCCCGGGATCTCGGGTGCGTATGTGCTCTTGATTTTTGGCGTCTACGAGACGGTGGTGGGCTCGCTATCGGCGACGAGCTTGCGCGCGGACACGGCGGCGGCCCTCGGTGTATTGATTCCGGTCGGAATTGGAGCGGTGATCGGCATCGGACTGTTGTCCAACGCGCTCAAGTGGCTCCTGCGGGTGGTTTCAGGCCCGACCCACGGAGTGCTGCTGGGGCTGTTGCTCGGGTCCGTGCTCGGGCTTTGGCCGTTCCAGCGCCCGGTCAATCCTGACCTCGCGCACCCGGCCCAGCGCAAAGCGATCGAGGCGGTCGTGCTGGACGGCGAGGGCTACGATGCGGCGCGCGAACGCACGGGAGTGGCGTGGGACGACGCCGAGTTCGCGGCGCACGTGGCGCCCTACCAGGGGCGCACGAAGGGCGAAATTAAACGCCTTTCCGGGCAGCTTGAGCGTGTGCCCGTCGAACCGCGCAAGGGCGCGATCGCCCTGGGCCTCGTGGTGCTCGGTTTTGCCGCCACTGCCGGCCTCGCGCGCAGCGGTCGGCGCTGATCACAACACGGGCTCGGCACCCACGCGGAAATCGACGAGCTCAAGTTCGAGCTGCGTCGCCCCGCGGAAGGTGTTCCACTTGGGCGTGTACGCCGCGTGGATCGCAGTCGCCGGAGTGAGCTCGGCGAGGCGCGCGCCCTGGTGGAACCCCATGGCCTTGAGCACGTGCGGGCCGCGGCGCAGTTGCACCATCAGGTGACGGCCTTCCTGCCCGACGGCGCGCGGCGGTTGCGCGATGCGCAGGTCGCGCGAGAAAAACACCGGCTTGCGGTTGTGGGAGCCGAAGGGTTCGAGCCGCGCGAGGTGCCGCATCAAACTCTCGTTGACGTCGGCGTAGTCGAGTTCTGCATCGAGGCTGAGCCGGCGCTCGGCGGGGGGCTCGGCAGCCAGCATGGCCCGCGCTTTTGCGTTGATGGCCGCGCGCAGCATGGGGATGTCACAGGCGCGCACTTCACAGCCCGCGGCTTGGGCGTGGCCGCCAAAGCGCGCAAGGTGCTCGGCGCCACCGCCCATCGCAGCGAGCACGTCGAAGCCGTGCACGCTGCGCGCGCTGCCGCGCCCCTCGTCGCCGTCGAGCCCGATGACGATCGCTGGCCGGCCGAATTCGTCGACGAGGCGCGCCGCGGCGATGCCGACGACTCCTTGGTGCCACGCTCCGGCGAGCACGAGGACCGGGTGTTCGTCTTTGTCGGGAAATGCGCGCGCGGCGCTGCGCGCTTCCGCCACGACGGCCGCTTCGAGCGCTTTGCGCTCTTGGTTCAGGCCGTCGAGTTCGCGCGCGAGCCGCCGTGCGACCTCGGGGTCGCGTGCGAGCAGCAGCTCAACCGCGCGCTGGGCCGACCCGAGCCGACCGCTGGCGTTGATGCGCGGGCCGATCTGGAAACCGACGTCCTCCGGGTGCAGGGGCCGTCCGGCGATACCGGCGACCTCGAGGAGCGCACGCAAGCCGGGCAGGCGCGTGCGTTCGAGGCGCTTCAATCCGTACCACGCGAGCACGCGGTTTTCGTCCATCAGGGGCACGACGTCGCACACCGTCGCAATGGCGACGTGGGCGAGCGCTTCGTCGAGGAACTCCTTGAGTTCGGGGCGCGCGCGCTCGCCGCCGCAAAGCTCCTGCACGAGTCCCCACGCGAGCTTGAAAGCGACCGCACCGCCACACAGCTCGCGCCACGGGTAGGTCGAGCCCGCGAGCTTCGGATTGACGATGGCAAACGCCGGCGGGAGCGCTCCGAACTGCGGGTGCGGCGGCGGGGGTTCGTGGTGGTCGGTGACGATCGTGTGAATGCCGTGTTCGGCGAGCTGCGCGATCGTTTCGAAAGCGCTCGTGCCGTTGTCGACGCTGACCACGACACGCGCGCCGACGTCCAGCGCCCGCGCAACCGAGTGGGGCCCAAACGAATAACCGTCGATCAGCCGGTTCGGGATGTGCCAAACCGCATTCGCGCCCACGAGCCGCAAGAGCTCCATCAACAGCGCGGTCCCGGTGACGCCGTCGACGTCGTAGTCGCCGTGGATCAAGATGGTTTCCTTATCGCGGATCGCACGGGCGAGGCGCGCGGTGGCGGCGGCCATGCCGGGCAAGAGCCGCGGTTCGTGGAGCGTGCGTGCGCTGCGCTCCAGGTGAACCCGCGCGACTTCGGCTTCGGCGAGGCCGCGGGCAACCAACAGTCGCGCCACAACCTCGGGCACGTCCACGGCGCGCGCCAGGGCCTGCACGCGGGCCGGGTCGGGCCGTTCCAGGGACCAGAGCATGGGCGCAGCATAGCGGGCCCCGGCCCTGCGCACGCACACTCCGCCCGCGCCGCAGGTTGGGCTCCCACCGCGTCCTTCGCGCTGCGATCGCGGCGGGCCCATTCGTCCGCGCAACCCCGCGCGCGTTAGAATCAACGGGCCCATGCCCGCCGATCGAAGCGCGTTTCGCCACCTTCCCGCCGTGGATGCGCTGCTCGCCCATCCGCTTGTGCGGCCCGCATGCCAGGACGCGGGGCACGCCCTGCTCGTGCAACTCGCGCGGCAGGAGCTCGACAGCGCGCGCGGGCGCATCGCCGCGGGTTGGGCCGAGGCCGAGGTTGCCCAGTGGGTGGTCGATGGGGGACCGGCGAAGGGCCTCCTTGAGCGTTTGCGGCGCGAGCGCGGCGCTGGCGTGCGGCGCGCGCTCAACGGCACGGGTGTCGTTTTGAATACGGGCCTGGGTCGTGCGCCGTGGCATCCCGAGGCGGCGGCGGCCGCGGCGCGGGTGGCCGCGGGTTTTGCGGTGGTCGAGGTCGACCGGCACACCGGCGAGCGCAACCAGCGCGACGATCGACTCAGCGAACTCGTCGTGCGACTGCTCGGCTGCGAGGCTGCGCTGGCCGTAAACAACTGCGCGGCGGCAGTGGTGCTTGCGCTTCAAACCCTTTCGGGTGGGCGCGAAACCCTGCTTTCGCGCGGTGAACTGGTCGAAATCGGCGGTTCGTTCCGGATGCCGGCGGTGATGGAGCGCTCCGGCGTGAAACTGGTCGAAGTGGGCACGACCAACCGAACGCGCAGCGGTGATTACCGCGCGGCGATCGGGCCCGACACTGCGCTTTTGCTCAAGGTGCACCAGAGCAACTTCCGCATCCGCGGTTTCACTGAAGAGGCGAGTGCGTCGGAAATCGCAGCGCTCGCCCATGAACGCGGCCTGATGGCGGTCTACGACCTGGGCTCGGGCAGGCTGGATGCACAAGGCACACGCTCCCTCGATCTTCTCGGCGACGAGCCGGACGTGCACACGGCGCTCGCAAGCGGTGTCGATCTCGTGCTTTTTTCCGGCGACAAGCTCCTTGGTGGGCCCCAAGCGGGCATTGTCGCCGGGCGCCGGGACGCGGTGACGCGGCTGCGTCAAAACCCCCTCTACCGTGCGCTGCGCCTCGACAAAACGATCCTGGCGGGTCTTGAGCGCACCTTCGAACTGCTGCTGGAGGGGCGCGGTGACGAGTTGCCGGCGCGCGCGCTGCTGCACATTGACTCCGCAACACTGCGCACGCGGGCGACGCACCTCGCCGCGGCCCTGTCCGAGATTCCCGGCCTGCAAGCCAAGGTGGTGGAGGAGCGTTCCCAACCGGGCTCGGGCAGCGCTCCCGACGTTTTCCTGCCGACGTTCGCCGTGGCGCTGGGCGCGCGCGGCCGGTCCGCCGCGCGGCTGGTCGCCGACTTGCGCGACCTCGACACGCCGGTGTTCGCGCGGGTCAGCGCGGACCGGGTCCTGATCGATCCACGCACGCTGCTTCCGGGCGAAGACGACGAGCTCTTGAACCTCGTGCGCGCCCGCCCCTGGACCACGGGGCCATCCGGGGCGTAGGCTCGCACACCATGGATTCCACTCCCACAAAGCGCCTGGTCGACTTCGCCGCCTGCGCGGGTTGAGCGGCCAAGATGCCCATTGGGCGTCTCGCGCACGTGCTGCGCGGCCTCACGACCAAGGGCGATCGCTCCGGCGGGCGCCTCGTCATCGGACCTGAGACTTTCGCCGACGCGGGTGTCGTGCGGCTCGGGGAGGGAGAAGGTCTGTCCGCGGGTGCGCCGCTCTTGGTGCAGACCCTTGACTTTTTTCCGCCGGTTGTCGACGACCCGTACCTCTACGGCGCCATCGCCGCGGCAAACTCCCTGTCGGACGTGTATGCGATGGGAGCTACGCCGATCAGCGCGCTCAACATTGCGTGTTTCCCGAAGGATTTTTCCGACGCGTGGATCGGCGAGATTTTGCGCGGCGGCTTCGACAAAATCGCGGAGTCGGGCGCGGTGCTCGCCGGCGGACACACGGTCGAGGGTGACATCCTGTTCGGCTTCTCCATCACGGGCCTGGTGTCCGAGGGCGCGTTGATCGACAACGCGGGCGCGCGGCCCGGGGATCGTCTGTACCTGACGAAACGGCTCGGCATGGGCACCATGACGACCGCATCAAAACAAAGCCGCATTCCCTTTGACGTGCTGCGGCCCGCGGCGCATCAGATGGCCGAGCTCAACCGCAGCGCGTGCGAAGCGATGGTCGCCGCGGGTGCGAGCGCCGCAACAGACGTCACCGGTTTTGGGCTCTTGGGGCACGGGCGCAACGTGGCGCGCGCGAGCGGCGTCAGCCTGTGGTTCGAAGCGGCGGCGCTGCCATTGTGGCCCGGAGCGCTCGATTGGGCGCGGGCGGGTGTCGCTTCGGGGGGCTCCAAACGCAACCGCGCCGAGATTGAGGCCGACATCGACGTCGGCCCGGATGTCGATTCCGCGCTCGTGACCTTGGCGTTCGACTCGGAAACGTCGGGTGGCTTGCTCGTCGCGATTCCGCCGGCGCGCGCCGCGCAGTTCGAAGCCGAACTGCGCGCGCGGGATGTGCTTGTTGCGCCCGTGGGTGAAGTGCGCGAAGCGGGTGCGACACACGTCGCGCTCGGCTGAACCCTGCGACTAACCCGGGTTAAGGCCACTCGCGGCGCGAGCGCGCCGTCGTGCTCGCGACCTCCGTGCCCACGGCGTCGAAGGCGCGGACGGTGACCGCGATCGCGGGGGGCAGCGCCGCGAGTTCGGTGCCCGTCGGTGTCCAGGCGAGGCCCTCGGTGCGCTCGAGCCGAAGCAGCGGCGCGGCGTCTGCGGGGTCGTCCGCGCCGCGGATCTCGATGCTGAACCAACCGTCCGGCGGTCGTGGTCCTTCGAAGGCAAACGTGCCGAACGCATCGACGCGGGGCTCCGGCAGGCGCACGACGAGGCGCGCTGGGCTCGTCTCGCCCGGCAGGATGCGGCGGATTTGGCCCGTTCCGGCCTCGGAGGCGTGTGGCTCGATCAGGTCGCGCACGAACATTCCGCCGGCGAGCCCGAGGAGCGCCAGGCTGAACCAAGGCGCAAATCGCGGACGGCGGCGAACCGGTGTGCCCGGCGGCGGCCCGTGGGTGGTGCCGACCTGGGTCGCCAGTGCCGCTTTCCGGGTGCGCCGCTTGAGGACCGCGGCGGCGAGGGCCGGGTCGCGGGTCAGCTCGACTTCGAGCGCGGGGTCCCCGTAGGTCAACTCGCCGCGGTCGAGGCGGGCTAAGATCCTACGGCGTCGCCAAGGTCCGAACATGGGTGTGCCCGCGGGGCCAGCCGAAGTCTAGCAGGCGACCGTCACGGCCGCGGTTAACCTCGCGCGGGCCATGGGCTCCAAAAACGAATCCGCGTCGCCGGGCAGCGGTCCTGATCGCGCGCGCGTCGGTCATCCCAGCGGACTGCCGCCGGCGCTGCTGAGCGCGCCGCCGTGGATCCTGGGACACAGAGGAGCCCCCCTCGATGCGCCGGAAAACACGCTTTCGAGCCTGGAACGGGCGCTCGGGTTTGGCCTGGATGGCGTCGAGTACGACCTGCAGGGTTCCCGCGAAGGCGAACCGGTGTTGCTGCACGACGACACCCTCGAGCGGACCGCCCAGGACCCGCGGGCCGCGCACGAGGTCACCCTCGCGGAGATGGCGCACCTGGAGGTGGGCGGCTGGTTCCAAAAGCGCTTTGCCGGCGAAGCGCTTCCGCTGTTCGCGGACGCGCTCCAACACGCGCTGACCGCGTTGGGACAACCCGCGCTGCACATGATCGAACTCAAGCGCGCCGACCTCGTCGAGCGTGTTGTCGAGATCCTGCGCGAGGACGCGCCGACGCTGCCCGTCCGCATTGCGAGTTTTCACCGCGAAGTGTGCCTCGCCGCGCGTGACGCGGGCCTCCCGTCGATGCTGCTCGCCGTGCGATGGCACCCGGACGACCACGCGTGGCTGCGGCGCGAGCGGATCGAAGCCCTTGGGCTGGGGCCCGGCGGATGGCGCGACGTACCGCGCGACGCAGCCACGCGTGCGCTCGCTTACGAGCGCTGGGGCTGGGGCCTCGACGATCCCGATCACCTGCTCGAAGCATGTCGTGTGCCGTTTTTCGGCTTCAACACCAATGAACCGCGCCGCGCCCTCGGCGCACGCGCTCTCGTACGCCTTGCGCCCCACGACACCGGACGTTGGCCCCTCGAGGTGCCGGTACTTGAGGTCGGGCCGGATCCCAGCGGCGATCAAAGCGGTGCATTCGCAGGCCGCTGGACCGTGCGCGCCGCGGTGCGCAATCCCTTCGAACATCCGATCGCCGTGGAGCTCGAAGTTGAGGTCCGCCGCGGAGCGTTCGAAGTGAGCGGAATCCCGGCGCCCTTCGAACTTGGGCCCGGTGCGCGCCGGGAGGTCGAGTTCCAACTCGCAGGGGGCTCCTTTTCGCCGGGCCTCGATCCGCTCCTCGTCGGCCACTTCGAGCTGCCCCCCGGTCCGGGCCGCGAGCCCGCGCGGTTGCGCCTCGACGCGCCCCTTGAGCGCGTGCGCCGCGCGCTGCTGCGCAGCACCACGACGCGCCTTCTGTGTCTGCCCGAAGTGCCCGGCGGGGAACCCGTCGCGCTCAACCTGCGCCGCCGCGGCGCGGAGCTCGTCCTCGACCTCGAACACGCACCGGGCCTCGACGATCCGCGGGTCGCCGTGCTGCTGGACGGCGAACTCCGCTACGGGCTCAAAGGCCTGCGCATGACGCTGCCCGCGGACTTCGACAACCGCGAAGGCGGAACGCCATTCAGCGCAGGAGTGGTGGGCACGGACCCCGCGACCGGACGGCCCACGTGGCGCCGCTGGGCGGGCGGCCTCCCCTCCGACCTGCTCTCCGGCGTGCCCGGCCGCCTAGTGGCAGGCGCCCGAGCGTGAGCCACGTCCACCGCGGGAACCAACCCGATTCGTCCGTCCCAAACCGACGCTCACCAATGCATCCCCCGCGCTCCCCGCGCTCCGCAGCCCTCCCGCAACGGTGGCGATCGCCCCGAGCCCGGATATGTCGGAAGCGCTCTCTCTCTCTCGAAACCAACGACCCTGACACCCCCCGGTACTGGGTGCTTACTTACACGGCGCCGCACTTCGTAGGGTCGGGCACCGTGAAGCTTTTCTAGAGGAACCGTGATCTCGGTGATGAGTCCTGACGCGCTCAAGTTGCGAGGGTCAGGCCCACCCGCGCGATGGAGCCCTGAAAGTGGCCTCGGAGGAGAAGCGACGCAGGCACACCCAATGCGGATGTGGACAGCATGCGACCCCCGCGCCTGCCACTCCGGCACCCCCGGAGGATGGCTAAAAGGTGCCCAGGAGGTCACCGGAAGGTCCCCGCAAACCGGCAAGTTCGTTTGGGGCCGGAATCGGGCCTCTTGCCCGCGAGGAGGCCGCTGGCTAAGGAGTTTCCCTGAGACCTTTTCGGTCTCAATCGCCGGTGAGAGGGGACCTGCGGCGGTTGGCCGGCCGGGTGGCGCCTGCTGTGCCGCTGGGGGCGCCAGGATCGCAAGCGGGAGGGCTCCGCGGGGCCTTGTGCCGCAAGGGGGCGGTCTCGAGTCGTTGCGTTGAGTGCGCGCCCCGCGCGTGCTTTAATGCGCGCTCCTCGACGCTCTACTCCAAGCCGGGGCGTCCCTCGCCTCGAATCCGTCCAAGCGTTATTCGCGCGGCTCCTCCCCGGAGACGCTATGGACCTTTCGACGACTGCCACGCTGAGCGTGGAATGGGTGCCGCTCGCGCGGCTGTTTTGCTCGCCCTCGAACCCGCGGCTGAATGATCCCGCGGTGCCGCATGTTGCCGCTTCGATCCGGCGGTTCGGTTGGCGCCAGCCGATCGTGGCCCGGCCCTCGGGGGAGGTGATCGCGGGCACGCGGCTCAAGGCTGCGAAGGAGCTGGGCGCCGAGGCGGTGCCTGTGGTCTGGTTCGAGGGGACGGACCTCGACGCCACCGCGTACGCCATCGCTGACAACCGCACCGCCGAGTTTGCCGAGTGGGACCAGGGCGCGCTCGCGCGGATCCTGGAGGATCTGCGGGCCGAGGACGCGCTCGACGGCGTGGGCGACTCGAGCGGGGACATCGACGCCCTGCTCGCCGAGATCGCGGCGGGGACGGACGACCTGGCGGATGTCGTCGAGGACCAGGCACCGCAGCCGGGCGATGCGGCGATCACGCGTCCGGGCGACCTGTGGATCTGCGGATCGCACCGGCTGTTGTGCGGCGACAGCTCGAAGTGGGAGGACGTCGAACGGCTGCTCGGGGGCGAGCGTATCCACCTGGTGAACTTGGATCCGCCCTACAACGTGAAAGTCGAGCCGCGTTCCAACAACGCCATCGCGGCGGGCCTTTCGAGCTTCGCGCCCTCGAAGCAAACGCACCACCAGAAGTTGGACCTCGCCCGCGATCCGTCGAAGGCGCAGGCGACCGGCAAGATGCGGCCGAAGGATCGCCCGCTCGCGAACGACTTCATCACGGACGAGGAGTTCGCGCGGATGCTGCGTGCGTGGTTTGGCAATGCCGCGCGGGCGCTGTTGCCGGGGCGGGGCTTCTACGTTTGGGGCGGTTATGCGAACTTTGACAACTACCCGGGTCCCATCGCGGCGCGGGCCGCGACTTCAGCCAGGCGATCGGGCGGCGAGGACGGTGACGCCGGGGGATCGGTTGGCCTACGCCGTGCCGCCCTGTTTGCGCCGCAGGGGAGGCCGAGGAGCTTGCGGCGGGGCTTCCGGGCGTGTCGAATGCGGGCCACCTAGGGGAGTGGATCGGTGCTGGTGTACCGCCCGGTCTTCAAAGCCGGTCGGGCTCCGTGAACAGCGGGGCCGGTGGGTTCGATTCCCATGCACTCCCGCCAACACCCCTGCGCCGGGGCGCGGTGCTGCTCGAACCCCGAGCGAATCCCGGTCGCCGTGGAGCCGGGCGCGCTTCGGCGCCGATGATCCCCACCCCGTGAGCGCAGAAGCCCCCCACGCGGCCGACACCCCGTCCCCCGGGGGGACGCCGTTCCCCGGCGGAACCACCATCCGCGAGTACCTCCCCGGCGACGAGCACGGGATCCTCGCGACGTTCAACCGTGTGTTCAGCGCGGTCGACCCGAACTTCAAGCCGCACACCCTTGAACAGTGGCGCTGGCGCTACCTGGACAACCCCGGCGGCTGGCGGATTTTCGTCACGGTGACCCCCGATGGGCGGGTCGTCACGCAGTGTGCCGCGATCGCACAGCGCATGCTTCTCGATGGAGCGCACGGCTCGTTCTGCCAACTCGTCGATTCGATGTCGGACCCGGCATTCCGGGAATGGCGCACCAAACCCAGCGCGTTTGCGACCTGCAGCGTGAAGTTTTGGGACCACTACGGGAGCAATCCGGACACGGTCGTGTGGGGCCTGCCCGTCCCTGCGGCGTGGCGTGTGGGCAAGCGCGACATGCGTTATGCGGTCGTGCGCACGCAGACACGTCTTGTCGGCAGCGCGCGCACGTGGCAGAGCGCAGCGGCACCCCAGGTGGACGTGGAGGAGATCCGCGCCATCCCCCCGGACATCGACCACCTCTTCGCGCGCGCTGCGGCGCCTTACAAGGCGATTGCGGTGCGCGACGCGGCGCTGCTGACGTGGCGCTTCCTGCACCATCCCGAGCACCGCTACACCCTCGCCGTCGCGCGCCGTTCGGGGCGGGCCGTCGGCTTGTGTGTCCACCGCACGGGCGAGCTCGAGGGCGAGCGGGTGGGGCTCGTGTGCGAGTGGCTGGTTGATCCTGGCGACGACGGG
>JBBRWC010000097.1:0-15437 GCA_038246255.1 Planctomycetota bacterium | reverse complement strand
GGACAGTGAGCGCGGGGACAGTGAGCGCGGGGACAGTGAGCGCGGGGACAGTGAGCCCGCGGACAGTGAGCGCGGGGTATTCGAGCTCCAAAGCGGTCCCCTCGATCCTGGGCTCGCCTGGCGGCGGGTCGCAGCCCCCTCCTGCGGGGCGGTGGTGGTCTTCAGCGGCCACACGCGGGAACACAACCGCGACCAGCGGGTGGTGCGCCTCGAATACGAGGCCTTCGGCGCGATGGCGGGTCCCGAAATGGGGCGCATCTTCGCGGAGGCGTTGGAGCGCTTCGGCCCGGCCTCCGCTTCGGCCGGAACAGACGGCGCGGCCCGCCGGCTGCGGATGCTCGCGATCCATCGCACCGGGGTCGTCGACGTGGGTGAAGCGTCGGTGCTGGTGGCGGTGGCGAGCCCCCACCGCGCGAGCGCCTTCGACGCCTGCGAGTTCCTGATCGACGTGCTCAAGGAACGCCTGCCCGTTTGGAAAAAGGAGATCTACACCAGCGGGGCCGTTTGGATCGGCGAGCGCTCCTGACGCGGGTGCCCGAGGGCCTTTCCTGGCCATCCGGGGGCCATCCGCGGCTTCTCCGGCCCGCTCCGGCCTGATATCCTCTTCCGCTCGCGCGTCGCCGACGCGGCGTAGGCGGCGCCTGTTTGGCTCCGGCCCTCGCCCGCGAGAACCCCGCCGCCCCACTGACCTAGGAGCCTCCGATTTCCATGCAGCACGAGCGCCATCCGCACGGATCGGGGAGGCCCGTCGGCGGCGTCAGCCTGAACGCTCCGGACGCCGAACGCGACGAGCTCGAGGTCGATGTGCTGTTCGTCGGCGCCGGCGCGGCGAGCCTCGCCGGTGCGATCCGCCTCGCCCAGCTCGCCAAGGCGGCCGGTCGCGAGCTCTCGATGCTGGTGCTCGAAAAGGCCCAAGAAATCGGCGACCACACGCTTTCGGGCGCGGTCATGGACCCGCGTGCGATGCTGGAGCTGTTCCCCGATTTCATCGAGCGCGGGTGCCCGATCGAGTCGCCGGTGAAGCGTGACTGGCTCGAAGTGCTCCTGCCCAAGGGCAAACGTCTGAGCCTCAAGGGCGCGCTCGTCCCGCCCCAGTTCAAAAACCACGGCAACTACATCGTCAGCCTCAACCGCGTGGTGGGTTGGCTGAAGGATCAGGCCGAAGCCCTTGGTGTCGACGTGTACCCGGGGTTCGCAGCAGCAAGTGTGCTGTGGGACGGGGACCGCATCGTCGGCGTTCAGACGCGCGACGCGGGCATCGACAAACACGGCGCGAAAAAGCCGGGTTTTCAACCGGGCATGAACGTGCGCGCCCGCGTCACGGTGCTCGCCGAAGGCGCGCGTGGACACCTTGCGAAGGGTGTGATCGCGCGCCTCGGCCTCGACGCGGGTCGCAATCCCCAAATCTACGAAGCCGGCATCAAGGAGATCTGGCAACTGCCCGAGGCCGCCGCGCGCGAACTCGAAGGTGCGGTCGTTCACACGGCGGGTCTTCCGCTCGGGCTCTCTGGATACGGTGGAGGCTGGATCTATGGCCTCGGTTCAGGGCGTGTGTCCATCGGGCACGTCGTCGGCCTCGACCACCGCGATCCGAGCCTTGACCCGCACGCGTTGTTCGTCGAATGGAAGCGCCATCCGGCGATCGCGGATCGCCTCGCGGGTGGCGAAATCGTGCGCTACGGTGCAAAGACCATCCCCGGCGGCGGTTATTTTTCGATGCCGCAGCTCGTCGGGCACGGTTTTGCGCTCATCGGCGACAGCGCAGGCTTCGTCAACATGTCGCGCTTGAAGGGCATCCATCTCGCGATGAAGTCGGGGATGCTCGCCGCCGAGGGCATCCTCGAAGCACTCGCAAAGGACGACACGTCGGCCGAGGGCCTGATGGGTTATCCGCGCCGCTTCGAGGCGTCCTGGGCGAAGACGGAACTGTGGGGTGTGCGCAACTTCCGCCAGGCGTTTGGCGACGGGATGCTGAAGGGCTCCATCGACGCGGGTGTGCAGATGTTCACTGGTGGGCGCGGTTTGGTCGAGCGCCGCCGCGCGCGTCCCGACCACACCCACAAGGCCACGCTCGCAGCGTTTGGCGCCGGGCCCAGCAAGCCCGCGTTCGACAACACGCTGTTCTTCGACAAGCTGACGGACGTTTATCACTCGGGGACGATCCACGAGGAGGACCAACCGAGCCACCTCGTCATCACGGACCCATCGATCTGCATCACGCGCTGCACCGTCGAATACGGCAATCCCTGTCAGCACTTCTGCCCAGCGGCCGTGTACGAATGGCGGCCCGAGTCGAAGGACGAGGGTGTGCGCATCAACGCGAGCAACTGCGTGCACTGCAAGACCTGCGACATCGCGGACCCCTACCAGATCATCGAGTGGACCGTGCCCGAAGGTGGCGGCGGACCGCGTTACCGCGACATGTGAACGGCGCCGCCCCCGCGACCCGATTCGAACACCTCGGCCGTCCCCAGCCACCCTCGCCGGCCCCGACCGGCGCCCCCCCCCCGAACCCCATGAAAATCTCCGTCAAGGACAGTGCCGGCCCCCTGGGCGCCGCGGACTTGCTCGTGCTCTTCGGCTTCGAGGAAGAAAAGCCCGAGATTCCGCCCGACGTCCACCTCGCCAAGTCCGCGCTGGCCGACTTCAAGGGCAAATTCCGCGAGACGCGCCTTTGCGACGCGACCTCCGGGTCCGCGCCGCGCGTGCTGCTGATCGGTCTTGGCAAGCGCGCGGACTGCGATTGGGAGCGCATCCGGCGCGTCGCGGCCCTGGGGGTCAAGCGGGTCGAGAGCATGGGCCTTGCAAGCGGGGCGATCCATGTCGGTGCGCACGTGATCGACGCGGGCTGCGGTGCGGACGCAACCGGTTGCGCCGTTGCGGAGGCGGCGGTGATGGGCGCCTACGTCTTTGACCGCTGCAAGTCGAAACCCACGAAGCGCAAGCTCCAACGGCTCCTTCTGGTCGGACCGGGTCGCGAGTTCGCAAGCGGCGTGAAGCGCGGCGAGATCCTCGGTCGCGCCAACTGCTTCGCCCGCGACCTGCAGAATGCGCCGGGCAACATGATGACGCCGACGCACCTTGCTGAAGAGGCGCGCAAAGTCGCCGGAAGCTCGCCGGCGGTCACCTGCCGCGTGCTCGACGAAGCCGCGATGGGCAAACTCGGCATGGGCGCGCTGCTTGGCGTCGCCCGCGGCTCGCGCGAGCCCGCCAAGCTCATCCACCTGACGTACAAGCCGACCCGCCGCGCCAAAAACAGCCGGCGCATCGCGCTCGTCGGCAAGGGCTTGACCTTCGACACGGGTGGTATCAGCCTCAAGCCGGGCGCCCGCATGGACGAGATGAAGTTCGACATGTCGGGCGGCGCCGCGGTGATCGGCGTTTTCCATGCCCTGGCCGTCCTGGGTTGTGACCACGAAGTGCACGGGATCGTGCCCGCCACCGAAAACATGCCCGACGGCCTAGCGACGAAGCCGGGCGACGTGCACACGGCCATGGACGGCACGACGATCGAGATCCTCAACACCGACGCGGAGGGGCGCTTGATCTTGTGCGACGCATTGGCCTATACAAAACAGAAGGTCAAGCCGGACACGATCCTGGACCTCGCCACGCTCACCGGCGCGGTGGTTGTCGGCCTCGGTCACGAGCTCACGGGCATGTTTCCGAGCACCCACGGCCTGCGCGACGCCCTGACGAAGGCCGGCGAAGCGACGGGTGAGCGTGTGTGGCCCCTGCCGCTGCTCGACGTGCACAAGGAGCAAATGAAGAGCCAGGTCGCGGACCTCAAGAACATCTCGAGCCCCAGCATGGGCGCGGGATCGACCGCCGGGGCCGCGTTCCTCGCGCACTTCGTCGGCGACACCGAGTGGTGCCACTTGGACATCGCCGGAACGGCGTGGGGCGGTGTGGAGCGCGACTACGTCGGCGGCTCCTCCGGTTCCGGTGTCGGCGTGCGCCTGCTCGTCGAGTACCTGCGTCAGGCTTGACACCTCGCTTCTAAGATCAGCCGGTTCCCATCTCCACATCCCGTATCCAAGGTTCACCGTGAGCGTCGAATCCAAGCAACTTGTGCCCGGCCTCGCCGGAATCCCCGCCGCCGAATCCCGGGTCAGCTACATCGACGGCCAGGAGGGCATCCTCGAGTACCGCGGTATCCGCATCGAGGTGCTCGCCGAGCACAGCAACTTCGAGGAAACGGCTTGGCTCTTGATGTACGGCAAGTTGCCGACAAGAGAGGAGCTCGACGGATTCCGCCGTCGCCTGCGCGCCGCGCGCGAACTGCCGAAGGGGATGGTCGACATCCTGCGCGCGATGCCCCGCAACGGGCATCCGATGGATGCGCTGCAGGCCGGTGTCGCGGCGCTCGGCATGTTTGAACCGCGCTTCGAGTTCGGCAGCGAGTCGGACTTCGAGCACGCCTGGATCCGGCTGCTTGCGGCGACACCCTGCATCGTCGCGGCCTTCGATCGGCTGCGCGCGGGCAAGGAACCCCTCGCGCCGGACCCCGAGTTGGACACGGCCGGCAACTTCCTGTGGCAGTTGACGGGCGAGCGCCCCGACGATCTCGCGGCGCAGGTGCTGGACTGCGCGCTCGTCCTCCACGCTGACCACGAGATGAATGCCTCGACGTTTGCAGCGCGCGTCGTGTTCGGCACCGAAGCGGACCCCTACACGTCCTGCTCGGCGGGTGTGGGAGCGCTCACCGGCCCCCTGCACGGCGGCGCGAACGAGCGAGTGCTTGAATCGCTCGAGAGCATTGGCTCTCTGGCCGACGTCGACGCCTGGGCCGCTGCGCGATTTGCCGAAGGCGGCAAGATCATGGGTTTTGGCCACCGGGTCTACAAAGTCAAGGACCCGCGCAGCCACGCGCTGCAGAAGCTGGGCGCGCGGATGTTCGCGAAGCTCGGCAGCACGCCGATCTACGACATCGCCCTGCGCCTCGAGAAGATCGTCACGGACCGTCTGGGTGGCAAGGGCATCTACCCGAACGTCGACTTCTTCAGCGGCATCCTCTACCAGAAGCTCCGCATCGCGAAGGACCAGTTCACGCCGGTGTTCGCCATCGCGCGGACCGCGGGATGGCTCGCGCACCTGTACGAGCAGATGGCGGACAACAAGCTCTACCGCCCCGGTCAGATCTACCTCGGCGGCCACGAGCAGCCCTACACGCCGATCGAGAAACGCGGGTGAACCGCGACCCCTCCGGCGAACCCGTGCCGGACCTGCCCGTCCTCGAACGACGGCGGCGGAACATGGCCATCGTGATGGTGCTATTGGGGCTCGTCTCGATGGCCGGGGCGGCTCTGGGATTCGCGCTCATGCGCGCGCACCAGGCCGGCCGGTCGGACTACGGCGGCGCAGGCGAGCTCAAATCCGCCTTTCCTGCGGCGGAGCCGGCGGCGTCGGAGGACGCGCAACTTCCGGACGCGCCCGCCGGAGCGCGCCGGACCGAACCGCAGCCCACCCCGCCGTCCGAGGCGCAACCCGCGCCCGGCGACGACAACTGAATCGCGGGCGCGCCCGGCGGAAAAAAGTGGGGTAGCCGGGACTCGAACCCGGACGCCCGTTGGGGCTTCGAATTTTAAGTCCGATGCGTCTGCCGGTTCCGCCACTACCCCGCTGGGCCTGAGTCTAACGGCTGCGTGCCATGGCGTCCGCTCCGGCGAGGCGCTATCCTGCTCGGGCGCGCGACGCGCCGATGTGCATCGCGCCGGGCGGCATAGCCAAGTGGTTAGGCAACGGATTGCAAATCCGTCCACCCCGGTTCGATTCCGGGTGCCGCCTCCAACCCTCAATTCGGCGGCCCGAGCGACGGTTAAAGCGTAATGGGCACCGCGCGCAGATCAGCGCGCGGCGCGCGAAAGGTCGATAACCTCGGCGCAGTAGGGGCCGAGGATCTCCAGCATCCGGCGATGGAGCTGTTCGGCGGCGGCGCCAAGGGGGGCCGACCTACCCTCTTCCATGGGTGTCGAGACCAGGATCACGTCGGTGAGGCCGGCGTTCATCACCGAGCCCATCGAGATCAGCTCGAGGTCGAGCCGCTCCGGTGACTCGATGTGGTGCGCGGTGAGGCGCTCGGCCCACTGCCCCAGATGGTGGACGATCACCGCGTCGGTGAACGACGAAAGTTGGGCGAGCGCAGCGCCTGCGATCAGCGGCTCGTCGAGCGCCTGCACGCTCACGCCGCCGTAATCGCGCACTTCCTCGACGCGGCAGCCCACGGCGGGCATGTCCTGCGGACGCACGGCGGTCGAAACGAGGCCGATGGTCGCGCCTGAGCGCGCGGCGATGCGCGCGATTTCAACCTGGTCGCGGTCGGGGTCGCAAAGGACGAGGAGGTTGTTCGACATGCTCTTATCCGCGCCGCGCCGCGCTCAGCTCGAGGCAAGGACCTTCGCCGCGAGATCGGCTTCGGGCAAATAGTGGATGTCGTGCACTTCAACGATCGCGCGCACCATGCCGCGGTTGACCGCCAGATCGACGAGGCGGTGGATGCGCTCGGGCGCAAAACCCGTCGCGGTGACGATCTGTGCATACGTGCGCGGAGTGTCGAGAACTTCGAGCAAGCGCACCCCGTCGGCGTCGAGGTCGAAGCTGAACCCCGTCAGGGAGTGGAACGCGATCGCGTAACCCTCGCCCGCCGCGGACTGCGGGTTCACGCGGAAGTGTCGTACGGAAACCTCGGGAGTGCGCACGAACGGCGTCCGCTCGAGCACGTCGGGGTTGATGTGGCGGATGAGCGGACCGCAGCGTTCCTGCCCGGTGACCGCCATGATCGCTTCTTGCGACAGTGTGCTGTAGTGCAGGTGGATGCTGTTCATGATCAGGTAGAAGTCACCGCGCACCCAGAACGCGTGGTTGCGCTCCTCAGTGTCCCAGTGCTCCGTGCCGTCCCGGTAGCGGAAGTCGAGCACACCCTCGCTCTTCATGAACGCTTCGATGCCAAAACGCTCCTGCTGTTCGTAAAGGATCGTGTCGGTGCCCAGGCTGAACGCCCGCGCGTATCCGCTGAACATCAGGCGGTCGCGGCGCGAGGCGATGAAGTCGTAGCTGACGTCTGCCTCGTGCTCGGTCTCCCCGGGGAAACCGATGAACCACGTCACCCCGGCGCGGATGCCGTACTTTTTCATGTGGGCCAGGGTCTGGTCCACGTCGTCGAGGTCGTTGCCCTTGTCGATCAGGTCGAGGACGCGGGAACTGCCCGATTCGAAGCCGAACTGGAGGAACCGGCAGCCACCCTCGGCGAGGATGCGGATGGTCTCTTCCTCTCGGTAGGGCCGCTCGAACTTCGTCTCGGCCATCCACACGAAGGGCAGGTTCCGCGCTTTCACTTCCAAGGCGATCTTCTTCAGCGTCTTGGGCGGCGCAAGCGAGTCCCAGACGTGGAAGTGGCGGATGCCGGTCTGCTCGTAGATCGCGACCATGTCGTCGACCACCAAGTCGGGACGGCGGATGCGGAAGCCCTTGCGGAACAGTTCGGAGCAGAAGGTGCACTTGCCGTAATAGCACCCGCGCGACGTCTGTAACGTCCCGAGCGAGTTCGGCAGCATGTAGTTGTCGTAGTCGAGCGCGGAGAAATCCGGCGCGGGCACTGCGTTGAGGTCGGTGACGAGCAACATCTCGGTCTTGCCGATCGTCCCGTCCTCGGCCAGCCAGCGCAGGTTATTGACCTCGCGCGGGTCGCTGCCGCTCGCAATGGCATCGACGAAGCGCGGGAACTGCACCTCGCCCTCGCCAATCATCACGTAGTCGAGCACCGTGAAGTAGAACGGGTCGGTCATGACCGGGTACGAGTTGCTCTCGATCGCCGAGCCACCCATGATGACGACCACATGGGGTGCGCGCGCCTTGACCATCTGCGCGATCTTGAGGGCGAAGAAGATCGCACTATCAAAGGGCACCGTCAGGCCGACGATGTCGGGGCGATCCGCGAGGATGCGGTCGACCAACCTTTCGAACACCTCCATCGGCGGGTCCGGCAGGCCCGGGGTGGGCGAGCCGAGGACGTCGTGGCCGACACGCCGCATGTTGAAGTACCCGTCCGGGTTGAGCGAGTAAACGAGCTGGAAGCACGCCCGCAGAACGTCGAACTTGCGGTTGAAGATCGCCGGATTGCTGAAGCGGTCCATGTCGCGCATCATCGCGATGGCGTCGTCGAGCTCCGTGATCATCGAACGGGGCATCGCCAAGAGCCTCTGCAACCGGCGCAGCTCCGCATTTTGCTCGGCATCCCGCGATCCCACGGCCTCGAGGTCTGCGGCAGCCGCCTCCATGAGGTCGTACCAGTGCTCGACCTTGTCCGTTTGCAGGGTTTCCCGCGCAACGATCTGGCCGGCGTCGTAGGCCTTCACTGTGTGTCCGGCCGCGTGCAGGACCGCGGTCAGGACCGGGATGGAGCTGCACGGCACGATCGGGATGATGGCGTCCGGCGGATGGATGAGGGCGACGCGCATGGTTGGAGCGGGGGAGACGGTGGGAGGCGGGAAGGGTAAGGATGTCGGCCTTGGGGAAGCAGCGACTGCCCAAAGGGGCCGAGCGCCGCACGAGTAAGCCCAAGCGGCGGTGGCTGGGGCCGCCCGAGGGGTGTATCGGACGGTCTATGCTACCAGCACCTTCCGTACGGTGCGGGTCGATCCAAATGCGCCCGCGCGGGAGACGGCGCTGCTGTCGGTGACCGGGGGATGTGTCCACATTGCGGTGCCAGTACGGGGGAACGGTGACCGTTCGGGATGGTTCCAGCATCGGAACGACCTTTGGATCAATAGGCCCGAAGCGGTGGTAAGCTTCCCCGCCGCCCACTGACCCGCCGCCGCGGCCGGTTGAACCTGCTTGGGTGCTTCCCACTCCGACGTCCCGATCCACTCCGTTCCGCCCGGCCCTGCCACGCCGTGGGATCCCGTCCCCCATGAAATTCAAGGTCTTTGTGGGCGCCCTGATGTGGGCGCTCTCGATTTCTGCGCTGCACGTGCAGCTCAACGTCGGCTGGGGAAGCTTGGGGCAACGCTTCAAGGTGATGCTGGGGATCGAACGGCAGGAGCTGCTCGTCGGCTTCCTGCCGGTGACATGACACCTCACCTGCCCGGTCACCAGTTGGGTGACCACAAACAGCGACACGGGTTCGGTCTTCACCGCGCGCAAGTTCACCGACTGGGCGACCGTGAAGGAGGCCCTGATGTCCAAGAAGATCGGGGCGAGCTTCATCCTCGCGCCGATGGCGATGCAGCTCGTCGCCGACGGAGTGCCCGTGAAAATCGTGTACCTCGGCCACCGGGACGGCAGCGCCATCGTCGTCGGCAAGGATTCGAACATCCAGACCTTCGAGGACCTGCGCGGCAAGGTCGTCGCGGTGCCCAACCGCTTCGCGAACCAGAATCTCTTACTGCGCAAGATGATGCGCGAGCGCGGGATGCCCTTCGACTCGATCGAGACCCGTGACGTTCCGCCGCCGGAGCATCCCACGGCGCTGCAGGCGGGAGCCGTGGACGCGTTCATCGTCGGCGAGCCGTTCTGCGCCAAAGCGGAGATGGATGGCGTCGGCCGCGTCCTTTACTTCACGAAGGACATCTGGCCGGGATTCATTTCCTGTGTGCTCGTCGTGCACGACGACTTCATCCGCGAGCAGCCCGAGCTCGTGTCGGAGTTGGTCTCGGGGATTTCGAAGTCGGGGCTTTGGCTCGATGAAAGCATGGACAACCGCTTTGACGCCTCGCACGTCGTCGGAACGCACTTCTACTTCCAAAAACCGCAGCTTCTGCAGTGGGTGCTGAGCCGCCCCGTCGACCGCGTGACATACGGCGACCTGAAGCCCCTGCGCGAAAACTTCGACGAGATCATGGACCTGGCGTTCGACACCGGAATCCTGCCGCGGCGCCTCGCGTTCGAGGAGTACGTCGATACCAGCTTCGTTCCGGTGGGTGAGCGCAAGGCCTGGGGGCTAGAAGCGCTCAGCTTGACCGAAGAAGCGGCGCGCCTGCGCCTCGAACCCAACGTCGCCCCCGACTTGGAGAAGCCCACATTGCCGCAAAAGACCCCGCGATGATGACCTTTGCCGCCCTCCAGACCGCGCCGGCCGCTACCGCGCAGGAGATCGCCGATGGCCGGGGATACATGGCCGCCGTCGCTTTGCTGGCGACGGGTGTGGTCGCGCTGATCTTTGCGCGCCGGCTCTCGACGCGTTTTGAAGCCTGGGGCATGCCGATCGCGCTGGGCATCTTGATCCTCGGCGTATGGGACGGTGCGGTCGTCATGTCGCGCTCGACGATCTTCCCGCGGCCCATCGAAGTCTGGGGAGCCATGCTCGAGCTCGTCCGCTCGGGACGTGTCTGGGGTGACATCGCGGCGAGCCTGTTCCGCGTCACCTGGGGATACCTCCTGGCGGCCGCGATCGCGATCCCGACGGGGCTCGTGATGGGCTGGTACACACGCACTTTCCTCGCCCTCAACCCGATTGTGCAGGGCCTGCGACCGATCTCCCCGATCGCGTGGATTCCCATTGCGATCCTGTGGTTCGGCATCGGCGATGGGGCGGGTGTCTTCCTGATCCTGATCTCGTCGTTTTTCCCGATTTGCGTGGGCACGACTGCGGCGGTGCGCAACATCAGCCTCGTCCACCAACGCTCGGCGATGAACTTCGGCGTGCGCGGTCTCGACCTGTTTCGCAAGGTCATCCTTCCGGCGGCCTTGCCGCAGATCATGACCAGCATGCGACTCGCGCTGGGGGTCGCATGGCTCGTCATCGTCGCCGCCGAGATGGTGGGGATGGAGTCGGGATTGGGTTACCTGATCAACGACGCGCGCAACATGGGCAGCCGCTACGACCTCGTGGTGGCAACGATGATCGTGATTGGCCTGATCGGCATCGTCCTCGACTTCCTGATTCGTCGGCTCGAACACTTCGACGAAGTGCGCTGGGGCTACGTCAAACAATGAATCCGCAACCCTCAAGGCCGAAGGTCGTCCTGCGCGGCGTCCACAAGTACTTTCAGAAAAAGAAGGAGCTGCTGCACGTTCTCGACGACGCCAACCTCGAAGTGGCCGAGGGGGAGTTCGTCTGTCTGCTCGGCCCTTCGGGGTGCGGCAAGTCGACCCTTTTGAACATGTGCGCCGGTTTCGAGTCGATCGACAAGGGGTCGATCGAAATCGACGGTGAGCCCGTGCGCGGTCCCAACCCGCGCCGCGTGTTCGTGTTCCAGGAGTACGGCATCTTTCCGTGGATGAGCGTGTGGGACAACATCGCCTTCGGCCTTGCCAACCGCACGTTCAAGGAGAAGCACACCATCGCCCAGCGCTACATCGATATGGTCGGGTTGTCGGGCTTCGAGCGCGCGTTCCCGATGGAGCTCTCGGGTGGCATGAAACAGCGTGTGGAGGTCGCCCGCGCCCTGGCGGTCGACCCCGACGTGCTCTACATGGATGAACCGTTTGGAGCGCTCGATTCGCTGACGCGGTTGAACATGCGCTCGGAAATCGTGCGCATCTGGCGCGAAGAGAAAAAAACGGTGATGTTCGTGACCCACGACATCGACGAGAGCGTGCAGATTGCCCAACGGGTCGTCGTGATGAGCGCGCGCCCCGGTCGCATCAAGAAGGTGGTGGACCTGTCGGGCCTCGACCATCCGCGCGACCTCGACAGCAAGGAGTACCTGGCGGCGCGCGACGAGCTGTACGAGGCGATGGGGGTCTCGACGCGGATCGGCGCGCGATGAGCGCGCGGGTGGCCGGGCAGCCGGTAACGGGGAAACACCGCTCCGCGCTCCGCTTCGGCCTCGCCGCCTTGGCCCTCGGCGCGCTCGGCCTTGCCCCCGCGGGCGCAGGCGCCTTCGACGCCCACGCGGCGCTGGCCTTCGCCGTCTTCGCAGCGCTGCCCCTTGGCGCGTTTGCGGGTGCGTCCCGCGAGCCGCTCGGCGCGGGTTTGGCGGCCGCGGCGGGACTGCTCCTCGCCTTCGGCGCCGCGGTGGCCCTGGGGCCCCGCGCCGTGCCGACACCCGTGGGTGCGGGGGCCGTCTTGGTGGCGCTGCTCTTTGCGGGCCATGCCCTCGGGGGACAAAGCCGCGGGAGCAAGGCCCGACCGCCGGGCTTTGGCAGTGCCCTTGATGGAGCCAGCGCCGCGGCGGGCGGGCTGCTGGTGGTCGCGCTGCTTGCCGGGATTCCCGGCCGGGCCGGGCTGTCGCCCACCGGTTTTGCGCAGGGGGACCCGGGCCTTGGATCGCTCCTGCTCGACCTTTCGCCGCTCACCCTGGCGTTCGAGTGCGCTGGCATGGATTGGCAGACACATCCCGCCGTCTACGGCCCCGCGGGCACCGATTGGTTCTCGGGAGAGCGGCGTCCGTGGCGGGCCGGGGTTGCGGCGCCGATCGCGCTTGTGTTGGGATGCGGCGCGGCGCTGGCAGCGGCTCGGCGCGCCCGGTCCGCGGCGCCCGCGGGGCCCCCGCCGGGGGCCGAGACCGACGCGTCCGTCCCACCGCCTCCGCCGGAGCACCCATGACCCTGCGCAAGTACTTCTGCACATTCCCCCAGGAGCTCATCCGCGAGCCGATCATCAGCCACACCCTGCACGCGGAGTTCGATGTCGTGCCCAACATTCGGGCCGCAAGCATCACCGACCAACTCGCTCTGGTGGCGGTCGAGATCGAGGGTGATGGGCCGAAGATCGATCGGGCCATCGAGTACCTGCGCGCGCGTGGGGTGACCGTCGAGGAGATCCGCGACGGGGAGAACCCGACGCGGCTCGGCTGATGGCGACGGGTGCACCCAAGCTGGTGCGAGCGCGGGTGGCGCGCCGCGGCGCACAGACGGCGATCGGTGTTGCGCTCCTTTTGCTGCTGAGCGCAGGGTGCCGCCAATTCGGCCGGTCTGCCGCGACACTGACCCCCGCGCGGGGCGCCGTCGTGAGTGAGCATCCCCTTGCGACGCAGGTGGGGATTCGCCTGTTGGAGCAGGGGGGCAACGCCGCGGACGCTGCGGTGGGGATGGCGCTCGCCCTCGCCGTGGTTTATCCCCAAGCGGGCAACCTCGGGGGTGGCGGCTTTGCGCTGTGGGTGCCCCACGGGGACCCTTCGCGCGCCACCGCGCTCGATTTCCGCGAGACGGCCCCGGCCAGGCTGGCACCCGAGGACTTTCTCGGCGCCGATGGGCGGCCGGATCCCCAGCGCTCGCTCGCAACCTACTTGGCGGTCGGGGTCCCGGGCAGCCCCGCCGGACTCGAGGAACTCCACCGTCGCCACGGCCGCTTGCCGTTCGCCACGGTCGTCGAGCCCGCGATCCGTCTCGCACGCGACGGCCATCCCGTCGATGCGTGGCTGGCGCGCGACTTGCGCCAGCCGGTCCTGCGCGCGCGTTTGGAAGCAAGTCCGGCCAGCGGCGCGGTCTGGTATCCCGGTGGCGCGCCGCTGCCCGAGGCTGCGCGGGTGGTGCAAGAGGATCTCGCGGCGACCCTGGAGCGGCTCGCGCGCTTGGGCGCCGCGCGGGGGTTCTACGCGGGGCCGGTCGCACAGATGATGGCCGCGGAGATGGAGCGCGCCGGCGCCCCCCTCGACGCGCTCGACCTCGCGGCGTATCGGCCTGTTTGGCGCCGTCCCCTCGAGGGCTGGTTCCGCGGCCGCTTGGTCCTCAGCTTTCCGCCTCCGAGTTCCGGCGGGTTGCTCCTGTTGCAGTTCCTTTCCATCGTCGATGGTTTTCCGCTGCAAGCCGAACGCCAGCGGGCCCTGGAGGGGCGCGCGGAAGACGGATGGGTCGACCCGGAGCTCGGTTTTGGCGCCCGCGCCGTCCACTGGTGGATCGAGGCGCTGCGGCGCGGCTTCGCCGACCGCGCCGAGCACCTGGGTGACCCGGATGCGGTGGACGTGCCGATCGACGAGCTGCTTGCACCCGATTGGATCGCGATGCAACGGGTTTCAATCGGCGAGCGCGCGGACCCGGATGTGGCGCCGCTCGTGCGTGCGCCAAAGGACGGCGGTTCACAGACGACGCACTTGTGTGTGCTCGACGGGGACGGCAACGCTGTCAGCTTGACGACGACGCTCAACAGCTCGTTCGGATCGGGCCACATGGTGCCCGGCACGGGTTTTTTGCTCAACAACCAGATCGACGACTTCGCGATCTTCGCCGGCGTTCCGAACGACTACGGCCTCGTGGGCAGCGCCGCCAACGCGCTCGCTCCTGGCAAACGCCCGTTGTCGTCGATGACACCGACGGTCGTCGTCGACGAGAGTGGCGCCGTGCGCCTCGTTGTAGGCAGTCCGGGCGGGCCGCGCATCATCTCCGCCGTCGCCCAGGTCGTCTTGCGCCACCTCGTGTATGGCCAGGCGATCGGGCCGGCGGTGCGCGCTCCTCGGCTGCATCAGCAGTGGCGCCCTAGCTTGACGCTGCTGGAGCCCGGCTGGGCGACAGGTCTCGCTTCGGCGCTCGAGGAACGTGGCCACGAGATCGAGATCGCGACCGCCCGTTGGGCAAGCGTGCAGGCGATCGCGGTCGAGCCAGGTGGTGTACCTGACGTGGCGAGCGATCCGCGCCGCGGGGGGAGCGGAGCCGTGGTGGGTGGCCCCGCGACGCGGGCCACCCGGCCGGCCGACGGCCCGTAGACGGTTTTATCGCCGGGGTCGACGCCGTGCGCGTGTTGTGCTTCGCGTGCCCGTTGTGACGCGGTCCCCTTGGGGCTACGTCCCTTTGGGGCCACGTGCTCGCGGGCGCCCGCGATGGACGTCAGGCCGGGGCGCTGCGCCGGACGAAGAGGATTGATCCCCACCCCGCCGCCCTTGGATACGGAAACCTACACCCCCGTGCAGGCGTCGCTTTGCGAAGCGCCCACGCAGCCGAGCGCCGAAACCGCACGCGCGGCGATGCGCCGCAGCCAACTCGTGCGCGGGGCGCGGGTTTTTCTGCGCAGGCGGCTGCGTTTTGCGCGGCGGGTGCGACGGGTGCGCATCGGCGGCGAGGTGGTGCCGATCGGCAAGCTCGAGTGGCGCGGCCGGTTGTCGCCCGTGCGGCGCGTCGTGCTGTCCATCGAACTGCTGGCGGTGTTTGGGTTGTTCCCCGCGTCGTTGGTCGCGCTCCAGGATGCGGGTGTCCCCGTGCCGACCATCCCGGCGCTGCTGGTCGTCACCCTGCTTTCGTGGGGCATCCTTCTGTTCGACCCCGGTTTCAGCCGCCGCGACCTGACCGCCTGGAGCGCCCCGCGGCGCGAGATGCGCCGTGTCCTCGTGCAGTTCGCCGCCTGCGCGTTGGGCCTCATCGGGCTGACGGCGTTCCTCGATCCGGCGCAACTTTTTGCGTTGCCGCGCCGGCAGACCGGGTTGTGGCTCGCGATTCTCGTCTTCTATCCGCTGCTGTCGGTGTATCCGCAGGAGCTCGTCTGGCGCGTCTTTTTTGTGCATCGCTACCGCCGGCTGTTGCGCTCAGACGTGCTGTCGATCGCGATCTCCGCGCTCGCGTTCGGT